>JBOGGE010000070.1:0-4409 GCA_050743865.1 Acidimicrobiales bacterium | reverse complement strand
GTGCAGCAGGGGCGGCGGGCGGTGCAGCCGGGGCGGCGGGGGCGGAAACGGTCGCTGGCTGCGGAGCCGGCCCCTGCGCCGGCACTTGGGCCTGGGGGGCGGCGGCCGGTTCGGCGGCACCGCCGCCATCGCCGATCACGGCCAGGCGGGCGCCCACCTCGACCGTCTCGCCCTCTTGGACCAGGATCTCGGAGAGGACGCCGCTGGCCGGAGCCGGCACCTCGGAGTCGACCTTGTCGGTGGACACCTCGAAGAGCGGCTCGTCCCGGGCCACCTCCTCGCCGACCGCCTTGATCCAGCGGGTGATCGTGCCCTCGGTCACGGTCTCGCCGAGCTGTGGCATCGTCACGTCAGCCAACGTGGAGTCCCCTTCCGGTGAGCGCCAGCACCGTCTCCCCAAAGGTCTCGGAGAGGGACGGGTGCGGCTGGATGAACGAGGCGACCTCGGACGGGGTCGCCTCCCAGTTGACGGCCAGGTAACCGGCACCGAGCTGCTCGGTGACCCAGGGGCCGGCCAGGTGGACGCCCAGGATGCGCCCGGCCGTCCCGTCCGGCAGCTGCTCGGCCACCACCTTGACCAACCCCTCCGTGTCGCCGATGATCCTGGCCCGGCTGTTGCCGCCGAACGGGTCCTTCTTGACCACGACCGGGATCCCGCGCCCGACGGCCTGGCTCTCGGTCAGCCCGGCGAAGGCCACCTCCGGGTGGCAGTAGATGGCCCACGGCACCCGGTCGTAGTCGACCGGCACCATGGTCTCGCCCAGGATGCCCTTGACCACCAGGATGCCCTCGGCGAAGGCCACGTGGGCGAGCTGGGGGGTCCCGGCGGCCACGTCGCCGACCGCCCACACGTGCTGCTCGTGGGTCTGCATGAGGTGGTTGACGACCACGAAGCCCCGCTCGTCGAGCTGGGCCGCCGTCCCCTCCCCCAAGAGCCCCTCGGTGCGGGGGCGCCGCCCCACCGAGACGACCACGGTGGCGACCTCGATGTCCCGGCCGTCCCCCAGGTGGACCACCGTGCCGCCCCCGTCGTCGCCCGGGGTGTGCCCCTTCACCTGGGCCCCGGTCACCATCTCGATGCCCCGGCGCCGGAAGGACCGGGCCACCACCCCGGCCACCTCCTCGTCGCACCCGGTCAGGATCGAGTCGAGGGCCTCGACGATCGTCACCTTGGACCCGAGGTCGGAGAGCAGGGAGGCGAATTCGCACCCGATGGCCCCGCCGCCGACGACGGCCACCGAGGGCGGCACGTGCTCCAAGTCGAGGAACTCGTCGGAGGTGAGGACGAAGCGACCGTCGACGTCGAACCCGGGCAGGGTGCGGGGCACCGAGCCGGCGGCCAGCACGACGTGGTGGCCCACCAGCTCGGTCCCGGCGTCGGGGCCGTCGACCACCCGCACCCGCCGCCCGGCCACCAGGGTGCCGGTGCCGTGGACGACGGTCACCTTGCGTCCCTTGAGGAGGCCGCTCAGCCCCCGGAAGAGCTGGTCGACCACGGTGGCCTTGCGCTGCTGGCTGACGGCGAAGTCGACCCGGGGCGCCGAGCCGTCGCCGGCCAGGATCCCGAACTCGGCGGCGCCCTTGACGGTGCGGTGCACGGCCGCCGTCTCCAGGAACTCCTTGGCCGGCACGCAGCCGCGGTGGAGGCAGGTGCCGCCGACCTTGTCGCGCTCGACGACGGCGACGTCCAGCCCGGCCGACGCGCCGTACAGGGCGGTGGCGTAGCCGCCGGGGCCGCCCCCGATGATGACGACGTCGTAGTTGTGCTCCTCAGTCGACATCACGGCTCCTCCCTCGGATCTGGCACGGACGACCCTCGACCCTACTTGGGCGGCATCCGGATGCCGCCGTCCAGGCGGATCACCTCGCCGTTGAGGTAGCCGTTGCGGGCGATGTCCACCACCAGCCGGCCGTACTGGGCCGGGGCACCGAGCCGCTTGGGGAACAGGACCGAGCGGCCGAGGGCCTGGCGCTGCTCCTCGGGCAGCATGGCCAGGAGCGGCGTGTCGAAGAGCCCGGGGGCGATGGCCAGCACCCGGATGCCGACCACCGACAGGTCCCGGGCGGCGGGAAGCGTCATGCCGACCACCGCCCCCTTGGAGGCCGCGTAGGCGAGCTGGCCGACCTGGCCGTCGAAGGCAGCCACCGAGGCGGTGTTCACGATCACCCCGCGCTCTGTGTCCGGCCCGGGCTCGGTCCGGGCAATGGCGGCGGCCGCCCTGGTCATCACGTTGAAGGTCCCGAAGACGTTCAGGCGTTGGATGGCCTCGAACGCCCCCGGATCGTGCGGGCTCCCGTCGCGGTTGATGACCCGACCGATCCAGCCGGTGCCGGCGCAGTTGACGGCGATCCGCAGGCGCCCCCCGGCCGCGGCCTGGTCGACCGCCTTCTGGCAGTCGTCGGCGACGGTGACGTCGCCGGCCACGGCATCACCGCCGACCTCACCGGCGACCGCCTCGGCCCCGTCACCGTTGCGGTCGAAGACGGTCACCCGCACCCCTTCGGCGGCCAGGGCCCGGGCGGTGGCCGCCCCCAGGCCCGACGCGGCGCCGGTGACGATCGCTGAGGTGCCGAGCAGTTCCATGGCTCGATCGTACGGGCGCCCCCCCGGCACGGGCCAATGCCGGGCCGGGCGCGCCGGTGGAGGCACGCCGCACCGACGGATGGCAGCGGCCGGCGGCCCTCAGACCGTCCCCGAGCTGCCGACCCCGCCATCGGCGGCGGAGGTGGCCAGGCCGTCGACGACGTCGTTCCACCGGTCGCCGGAATGGCCCTTCACCCACTCGAAGCGGACCCGGGCCTCGGGGGCCAGGGCCAGGTCGAGCAGGGGCTCCCACAGGTCCCGGTTGGCGACCGGGCGGCCCTGCGAGTTGCGCCATCCCCGGCGCCGCCAGCCGGCCCACCATCGGTCGCGGAAGCAGTTGACCACGTAGGTCGAGTCGCTGCGGACGCAGATCCCGCCGGTGGCCCCCGGGACCAGCGAGCGGAGGGCCTCGAGGGCGGCCGTGACCTCCATCCGCTGATTGGTGGTCGACGGGTGGGCGCCGCTGGCGAAGGGACCGCCGGGCACGGCCCACGCCCAGCCACCCGGGCCCGGGTTCCCCCGGCAGGCGCCGTCGGTGTAGACGGTCGTGGTCACGGGCCCCGGTGGCCGACGGGCAACGCCCGCGCCCGCTGCCACCTGGTATGTCCCAGCACCCCCGTCACGGTACCGTGGAGGTGTGCTCTTCGACGGTATCTCGCACCAGGTCCCCGACATCGACCCCCAGGAGACGGAAGAGTGGCTCGACTCCTTCGACGCCGTCGTCGGCACGCACGGCCGGGGCCGCGCCCGGTTCCTCTTGATGAAGCTGCTGGAGCGGGCCCGCACCCAGCAGGTCGGGTTCCCGGCCACCGTGTCCACCCCCTACGTGAACACGGTGCCGGCGGATGAGGAGCCGTGGTTCCCCGGTGACGAGTACATCGAGCGCCGGATCCGGGCCTACATCCGGTGGAACGCGGCGGCCATGGTCGTACGCGCCAACAAGCGGACCGAGAGCATCGGCGGGCACCTCTCCACCTTCGCCAGCTCGGCCGCCCTCTACGAGGTCGGCTTCAACCACTTCTTCCGGGGCAAGGACGACGGCGGGGCCGGTGACCAGGTCTTCATCCAGGGCCACGCCTCTCCGGGGATCTACGCCCGGGCCTTCGTCGAGGGCCGGCTGTCGGAGGCCGACCTGGACCGCTTCCGCCACGACGTGGGCGGCGGCCTGCCCAGCTACCCCCACCCCCGGTCGATGCCCGACTTCTGGGAGTTCCCCACCGTCTCGATGGGGATCGGGCCGATCAACGCCATCTACCAGGCGCACGTCAACCGGTACCTGCACCACCGCCAGCTGGTCGACACCAGCGCCAGCCGGGTGTGGTGCTTCGTGGGCGACGGCGAGATGGACGAGCCGGAGTCGATCGGCGCCCTCGGGGTGGCCGGGCGCGAGCACCTCGACAACCTGATCTTCGTCGTCAACTGCAACCTCCAGCGCCTGGACGGCCCGGTCCGGGGCAACGGCAAGATCATCCAGGAAGCCGAGGCCATGTTCCGCGGCGCGGGGTGGGACGTCATCAAGGTGGTGTGGGGATCGAAGTGGGACGAGCTGCTCGCCCGCGACGTCGACGGGGTGCTCCTCGACAAGATGAACACCACGGTGGACGGCGAGTTCCAAAAGTATGCCGTCGAGTCCGGGGCGTACATCCGGGAGCACTTCTTCGGTCCCGACCCCCGCCTGCGCCGGCTGGTCGAGCACCTGTCGGACGAGGAGCTCCAGGCCCTGCCCCGCGGCGGCCACGACTACCGCAAGCTCTACGCCGCGTACCGTGCCGCGACCGAGTTCAAGGGCGCCCCGACCGTCATCCTCGCCAAGACAGTCAAGGGC
>JBOGGE010000069.1:0-4564 GCA_050743865.1 Acidimicrobiales bacterium | reverse complement strand
TGCCGAGGGCGCGGACCCAGGCTCGGGCCCGGTCCACCACCTCGTCCCGGGTGACCGGGGAGGTCACCACCTCGACCAGGGCCGAGCGCACAACCGGGTTGAAGAAGTGCATGCCGAGGAACCGCTCAGGATGGCGCAACCCCTCCCCCATGACCCCGACCGAGAGCGAGCTGGTGTTGGAGGCGATGACCGCCTGGTCCGGCACCGCCCCCTCGATGGCCTCCAGCACCTGCCGCTTGAGCGCCAGGTCTTCGGGGACCGCCTCGATGGCCAGGGCGATGTCGGTGCTCCCCTCGATGCCGACGCTCACCGCCAGCCGGGAGAGCGCACCGCCATCCTTCGCCCGCTCCAGTCCCTGCTCGACACGGCGTCGCGCCGTTGCCGCCGCCTCGTCGCTGACCTCGCAGATCCGGACCACCACGCCGGCCTGGGCCAACGACTGGGCGATCCCCGCCCCCATGGTCCCGCCCCCGACGACCAGCACAGAGCCCGAGGGGGCAATGACGGCGGCCTCCGCCGCCGGACCTGCCGCCGGTGCCCGGTCCGCAGCGCTCTCCACGTTGCCACCTCCTCTCCCGCACGTCCGTCGCAGCCGGCCAGACCCCTCCCAGCCGGCCGCGGCCGGTGCACTCGCCTGTCCGACCGGCGACGGACCGGTCTAACTTATCGTCCGGGATGGAGACCATTCTTCACGTGCTCGTGTCCCACCGGCGAGCGGGCATTGGTACCGTCCCGTCCGTGACCGAGCATGACCGACACGGGAGGAAGCCAGATGAGGGATGCGGTTATCTGCGAGCCGTTGCGCACGGCGATCGGCGGCTACGGCGGGGTCCTCCGGGACGTCCCGGCGGCCGAACTGGCGACCACCGTCCTCAAGGCGGTGATCGACCGGACCGGGATCCCGACCGACCTGGTAGACGACGTCGTGCTCGGGCAGTGCTACCCCAACGGCGAGGCTCCGGCCATCGGGCGGATGGCGGGGCTTGACGCCGGGCTCCCCACCAGAGCCGGCGGGCTCCAGGTCGACCGCCGGTGCGGGTCGGGTCTCCAGGCCGTCGTCTACGCCGCCATGCAGGTGCAGACTGGGGCCAGCGACCTTGTCCTGGCCGGGGGGGCCGAGAGCATGAGCCAGGCGGAGTACTACTCGTTGGCCACCCGGTGGGGCGCCCGGGCCGGTCACGTCGAGCTGCTCGACCGGCTGGCGCGAGGCCGGGTGAACGCCGGAGGCGTGTTCCACCCGGTGCCCGGCGGCATGATCGAGACGGCCGAGAACCTCCGGCGCGAGTACGGCATCTCCCGCCAGGACCAGGACGAGCTGGCCTTGCAATCACACCAGCGGGCGGTGGCGGCGCAGCGGTCGGGCGTGTTCGCCGAGGAGATCGTCCCCGTGACCGTCCGCGGGCGGAAGGGCGAGTCGGTGGTCGACACCGACGAGCACCCGCGGCCCGACACTTCGCTCGAGGCTCTCGCCAGATTGCGACCGGTCAGGTCCCGCCAGGACCCCGAGGCCACGGTGACCGCCGGCAACGCCAGCGGCCAGAACGACGGTGCCGCCGCCTGCCTGGTCACCCACCTCGACCTCGCCCGTGAGCTCGGCCTGCGGCCGCTGGCCCGGCTGCGGTCGTGGGCGGTCGCCGGCGTCGAGCCCGAGCGCATGGGCTTCGGGCCGGTCCCAGCCGTGGCCAGGGCGCTGGAGCGCACCGGCCTGGTCCTGGCCGACATCGACCTCGTCGAGCTCAACGAGGCGTTCGCCGCCCAGGTCCTCGCCTGCACCCGGGTCTGGGGCTTCGGCGACAAGGAGCACGAGCGGACGAACGTCCACGGCTCGGGTATCTCCCTCGGCCACCCGGTGGGCGCCACCGGGGCCCGGATCCTGACCACGCTGCTGCGCGAGATGGCTCGCCGGGACGTGGCGCTGGGGCTCGAGACGATGTGCATCGGCGGCGGCCAGGGCATCGCCGCCGTCTTCGAAAAGGTGGCGTGAGAGGACCCACCGGTCCAAGTACCCCGAAAGTTGCTCGGGGCCAGGCCGGCACCTCCCGATACTTCGCCCTCGGAGGAGACCTCGACGGCGCCGCCGGCCTTCAGGGATCGGTCGAGCGGCATGGTGTCGTCGGCAGAACGCGTGCTCGGGTCGGCAGCAGTACCTGCTGCCGTTCCGTCACCGCCCAAGTCGCCGAGCGGCTGGTTCGCTCTCGGGCCCGTCTCCATCATGGGTGCGCCGATCCAGTGCTGCGATGGGTAGGGCATCAATGGGGGGTTCCGTTCTCGTCGTACGAGGGAAGGTCCGCAGCAGCGGGCGTCTCACGCCAGCTTGACTCGTAGGGTGCCGGCGTAAGGGCGTGCGCGCCGAACAGCCGTGCGACCACCTCACCCCCGGGCCAGGGCTCAGCCAGGACCGCCTGCTTATCCTGTGGATGAACCGGCCATCCCCGGCAATTCTCCCTGTTCAGACCCTTGTGTCCACCACAAGCGTGTGAAGTCACCAGGCTCCAACCCCCAGGGCATCACCGATGGTGTGCCCCCCGCCGTGTGGGCTCGACCCGTCCTCCGCCTGCGAGACGCTGGCCTCAGGTGACCGAGGTGAAGCCGCCGTCGACCACCACGATGTCGCCGGTCACGAACGGGTGGCCGAGTGCCAACGACACCATCGATTCGGCGACGTCGTCCGGGGTGGCCACCCGCTTGAGCGGCGTCATCTTCGCCCGCCGTTCCATGAGCCTGTCGTAGTTGTCGCCGAGCTGGTGCTCCATCCACTCACCGACCATCCATCCTGGCGCCACCCCGTTCACCCGGATCTCGGGTGCCAGCGCACCGGCCAGCGTCTTGGTGAGGTTCGCCACGGCTCCCTTGGAAGCGGCGTAGGGCAGGGGCTGCGGTCCCGGCCGGATCCCGGCGACGCTGCACGAGGTCACGATCGACGCCACCGCCGACGCCCGCAGCAGCGGGACGCACGCCCGGACGGTGAGGAAGAGCCCGCGCACGTTGACGGCGAACACGCGGTCCCAGTCCTCGACGGAAACCCCTTCGAGATCCGTGGGCACGGTGTCGATCGTCGTCCCCGCGTTGGCCACGAGCACGTCGAGCCGGCCGTAGGCATCGCCTACCGCAGCCACCATCCGGCGCACCGCCCCGTCGTCGGCCACGTCGCCCTGCACGGCCACGGCGCGGGCGCCGAGCTCCACGACTTCTCCGACCACCTTCGCCGCCTGCGACTCGCTGGTGGCGAAGTTGACCGCCACGTCCAGGCCGGCCCGGGCGAAGGCCAGGGACGCGCTGCGGCCGATGCCTCTTGAGGCGCCGGTCACGAGCACGACCGGGCGCGATCCTTCGGGTGCCGCTCCGCTCATCGCCTGGTTACCACCTCCCTGCCGGACGGGTGGCCCCGCCATCACGGCTTCGACGCAAGCGAGTCACTACCACGGTAGATTGGTGGTCGGCAAGCCTGGCTCACACGAGGCCGGCTGCGGCCATCTCCTCGACCATCTGGACCTCTTCGAGCGCCAGGTGCCGGCCGAGCGGTTCGGTCCCCGTGGCAGCGACCCTGCGACCGCCGGGGCCGTCCGGCGTTGCCGCAGCGGCCGCCACGTCACCAGGCGACCCGGCGCCGGCGAACTCCTTCGATCGCTGGCCGATGACAATGTCCCGCTCTTCGTAGTACTGAGCGACGATGCGCTGCTCCCACCCCGGCTCCGGCCACCGGTACGGGAGGTCGACGATCTCCCCGGGGACCTGCACCCGCTCGCTCAGCGACAGCACATCGCTGACGACGGCCCGCTGCTCGGCGGCCATGCCCGGCCGGCCGAGGCAGTAGCCGAGCGGGTAGTCGAGATAGGCGGCCCTCGGCGGCCGCACCCGCTCGGTGATGTCCCGGGCACCGGTCACCGAGACGGTCGGTATGCCGGCGAGCTCGACCACCCGGGCCAGCAACCCCATCGCCTGGTGGCAGGCTGGGCACAGCGGGACCACCAGCACAAGATCGGCGCCGGCGGCGGCAGCCTCGGCGGCGACCTTCGGGCCCAGCTCGGTGACGATCCGCGTGACCTGCTTGATGGCGCCCAGGGTGCTGACGTGGAAGTCGCTGGGGCGCCCGAGCACGCCCTCGTCAGCCAGCTCCGCCAGTCGCTGGTACGGGTGGACCACGTTCACGTCCTGGCGGCCGGGTCGGCGGATCGGGCTGGGATGGCACGGGCGGAGCGTTGTCGGCGCAAGCGCCTGTGGCAGCCGGCGACAGGTCAGGTCGTCGACCAGATCGAACGGCGGCTCGGCCCGGAGGTGGACACCCGCCGAATTGACGATCAGGACCGTCGCCTCGCGCAACGGGCACCGCACGGGGGCCAGGGTGGGCGGTCCTAGCTGCACCACCGGCATGGGAGGCAGGGGCTCGGTGATCTCGTTCATCAGGTCGAGGTAACGAACGGGCATGAGGGTCTCTACGGCCGGCGGTCAGCGACCGGAGCCGATGCGACGGCGGAGCGCGGCGATCCGCTCGGCGAAGAGCGGCTGGCGGGCCGACCACAGCTGCTCCACCAGCTCGTGATCGAGAGCGGCGCCGAAGTCGCCG
>JBOGGE010000068.1:0-4368 GCA_050743865.1 Acidimicrobiales bacterium | reverse complement strand
CGACCGGGGGCACCGTAGCCGGGGCGACCGGAGGGGCCGCCACCGGGGTGGCAGCAGTGCCCGGCCGGAACGAGCATCATCGTGGGATGGGCGGACCGGTGCGCGACCTCGGGCTGGCTCTGGGCATCGCCATGGTGGCCTCCACCGTGGGCAGCGTGTTCACCACCCTCGTCGTGCCCCGTGTCTCCTCGGCCCGCATGTTGCGGCACATCTCCAACGGCCTGGGAAAGCTGGCGGCCGTGGGAGCGCGGCTGGTGAGCGGCTATGCCTCCCAGGACCGGCTCCTCGGCCTGGTCGGGCCGCTCGGCATCGTCGGGCTCTTCGTCACCTGGCTGGGGCTGCTCATCGTCGGCTTCGGCCTGGTGCTCTGGTGGAGCGACGGCATCTCGCTGGCCGCTGCCCTCGGCCACTCGGGCTCGTCCGTCTTCACCCTGGCCGTGGTGAGCGGCGTGGTGGCCCTCGAGATCGCCTACCTCCCGACGCTCTACGCCGCCTTCTCCGCCCGGGAAGCCGAGGTCACCCTCCTGGCCACCCGGGCCGGCGTCCCGGCGTGGGGCCCCGAGGTGCTCGCCCGGCACCACCGTTTCCTCACCATGAGCGAGCTGCCCAACCTCTACACCACGTGGGAGCGCTGGTCGGCGGCGGTGGCCGAGAGCCACACGAACTACCCGACCCTCATGTGGCTCCGATCGCCCGAGCCGATGCGCTCGTGGCTGACGTCGCTGGTGGCGATGCTCGACGCCGCCGCCCTCCAGGACGCCGTCAGCCCGGGTGCCGCTCCCCGCCAGGGGCGGCTCTGCCTGCAGATGGGGACCAACTGCCTTCGGTCCCTGGCCGCCGCCCTGCGCATCAGCTTCGACCCGGACCCGCTGCCGACCACGGAGCTGCGGCTCAGTTACGAGGAGTTCCTGGAGGGAGTCGAACGGCTGCGGCAGGCCGGCTTCCCGTTCGAGCGGACAGCGCAGGAGGCGTGGCGCCACTTCCGCGGCTGGCGGGTCAACTACGAGGCCATCGTCGACGCCCTGACCGCCCTGCTCGTGCCGCCGCCAGCGCCGTGGTTCCCGGAGCGCCAGTGGCTGGGAGAGGCGGTGCTCCCCCGGGTGCTCAACCGCACCCCCGACGACCCGGAGGCCTCGGCGCCGCGGACCTGACGCCGGGTGCGGACCTGACGCCGGGTGCGGGTCGGCCAGTGGCGGGCCGGTCGGCGATCCCCGTGCACAGCATGTCGACGGCGCGCCGGGCCCATCCCGGGTCGCTCGCCACGCCGGCCACCCGCCGGGCGAACACGGCCCCGGCCAGCAGCTGCAGGGCGACATCGAGGTCGGTCCCGGGGACCAGGAGGCCTTGGCCGAGCGCCTGCTCGAGGAGCTGCCGGGCGTGCGCCGTCCTCGGCTCGACAACGCGCCGGCGATGCAGGGCCATGGCGTGCGGCTCCTCGCGGGCCCCGAGGAGGCAGCCGATGAGCTCGAGGCACGACTCGGCGAACCGCCTCTCGAACAGGTCGAGGTACGCCACCAGGTCGCCGAGCGGGTCGCCACTGGTGGCCGGCGGAGTGTCGTCGCCGGCGCTGGCGACGGCCGTCGTCACCAGGTCGGCCTTGTCCCGGAAGCGCCGGTAGACGGTGGCCCGCGACGCACTGGCCTCCGACGCCACCGACTCCATCGACATGCGGGCGTAGCCGAGCTGGTCGAGCTGGCGGAGGGCGGCGTCGAGGATGGCCCTCGTCATCCGCTCGTCGCGGGGGCGCCCCGGCGCCCGGCACGGACCGGTGGCCGGGACCGGGCCATCGGGGGCCGTCGCCGGGACCGGGCCATCGGGGGCCGTCGCCGGGCCACCGGCCGCCGCCACCGCCCTCACGCGTCCGCCACCGCCGGGGCTGCTGCCCGGTCCGGCCCCCCGCCGGGGCCACTGGCGGCCGGCCGTCCGGTGGGCACGAAGTCCCGCTGGCGGACGAGCACGGCTGCCAGCACGCCGCCGACTAGCGCCACCACTGCGGCGATCAGCATGAGGTGGTCAAGGGTGCTCGAGAACCCTTGCGCGTAGGCGTGCAGGACGGCGTGCGCCTGCGCCGGTGGCCACCGGCGGACGGCTGTGCGCACCTGGCCCGAGATCATGGCTGTGGCCAGGACGGCGCCGTGGGCGCGGGCGGCGTGGCGCCCGGCAGCGGTGGCCAGCAGGGCGCCGGTCACCCCGTGCTGCATCTGGCTCTGGAAGACGGCGCCCAGCCCGGCGATGCCGGTGGCGATCCCCACCTGGCGGAAGGTGTTGTTGATCCCCGAGGCCATGCCGCTGCGCTCGGGAGCCACCACGCCCACCGCCGCCGACGCCAGCACCGGGCTCATCGTGCCCACGCCGAACCCGGCGACGACGAACCCGGGAAGCAGCACCGTCCACGTCGAGCCCGGGACGGTGAACGACATCAGGATGCACCCGATCCCGATGACCACCAGGCCGGCGCCGAGCAGGCCGCGGGCCGGGAGCCGCACGGTGAGCCGGCCGGCCAGCGGCGCCACGAAGAAGGACAGCATCGTGATCGGCAGGAACCGGAGGCCGGCGGCCAGGGGGCTGTAGCCCAGGTCGTCCTGGAGGTACAGGGTCAGGTAGAGAAACATGGCGAAGATCGACGCCGAGATGGCGAAGGCGGCGATCGAGACGCCCACCATGGCCGGGCGGCGGAAGAGCGACAGGTCGAGCATCGGGTCGCGCTGGCGCAGCTCGGCTGCCACGAACGCCGCCATCAGCACTGCCGCGCCAGCCAGCAGGCCGACGATCACGGAGCTGTGCCACCCGTCGGTGTTGGCCCGGACCAGCGCGAACACCAGCAGGAACAGGGACCCGGAGAAGGTGGCGAAGCCGGGCCAGTCGACCCGGTGCCGGCTCGGGTCCCGGGACTCGTCGATCTTGGCCAGCGTCAGCGCGATGGCGCAGATGCCGATCGGGACGTTGACGAAGAAGATCCACCTCCAGCCGATCCCGCTGGTGATGGCTCCGCCGATCAGCGGGCCGACGGCGACGGCGCCACCGACCACGGCGCCGTAGATGCCGAAGGCCGTCCCCCGCTCCCGTCCCCGGAACGCCTGGGCGATGAGGGCCAGGGAGGTGGCGAACATGATGGCCCCGCCGACCCCCTGGCAGCCGCGGGCCAGGTTGAGCATCAACGAGTCGACCGAGAGCCCGCACACGAGCGAGGACAGCGAGAACACGCCGAGCCCGATGGCGAAGACCTCGCGGCGCCCGAACATGTCGCCGATCACCCCGGCGGTCAGCATGAAGGCAGCCAGCGTCAGCGAGTAGGCGTCGACCACCCACTGAAGGTCGGAGAACGTGGCGTGGAGCGATCGCTGGATGTCGGGCAGGGCGACGTTCACCACGGTGATATCGAGCAGCAGCATGAAGATCGCCGTGCAGACGGCGATCAGCGTCCACCATTTCCGTTCCAGCCTGGGCAGGGCGAACGTGGGCAGGTGGGCCTCCGGGGATTGGTGGGGCGGCCGCCGGCCGCCGGCGGGATCGCCAGCGGCCACGGTGGACGTCATCTAGTACTGAAACGAGTCGTACTGTATCAAAACTACGCCGGCGGTCAACCGGCCCGGCGCACCCCACGCCCCGCCGGCGCTGTGGCTCCCGGGGCCACCGCTGCTGCCCGCAGCGAGGTGACGGCCATGGCGTGGAGGAGCCCCTCGATCTCCCGGCGCGGAAGTTGCGCCGGGCGCGGGGTGGAGCTCATCAGCGCGAGGGCGGCTCGGACCGCGGCATCCGCCGTCGGCCGGCCGCAGCCGTTGACCGCGTGGACGACCTCGGCCCAGACGTCCACGTACCGGCTCTGGAGGGAGCGCACCTCCCGGCGGGCCCGCTCGGGCAGGTTGGCCAGCTCCCGCTCCTGGACGGAGATGACGTCGGCGTTGTCCAGGGCGAAGGTCACGTGCCACGCCACCAGGGCATCGAGCGCTTCCCCGGGCTCGGCTGCCCGCCGGCGCCGCTGGAGGCCCCCGTCCAGGAGCGTCCGGCTGACCCCGAGGAGGAGCTCGGCCAGGATGTCCTCCTTGGCCCGGAAGTGGCGGTAGAGGGCGGGCCCGGAGATGCCGGTGGCGGCGCCCAGGTCGTCGACCGACACGCCGTGGAACCCGTGCCGGGCGAACAGCGGTGCGGCGGCGGCGAGGATCTGCTGGCGGCGAGCGACGCTGGACTGCCGGCCCACGCCGCCGATGGTAGTCGGGGCAAGCGAACGCTCACTAACATGGCGGCGGTGCCGCTCCCCGCCGACGTCGCCTTCCCGGTGCTGGCGACGTCGTCCGACCCGGCCAGTGACCGGTTCCGGGGCAACGCGGCCCGTCACCGTGAGCTCGTGGCCGACCTGCGGGGCCGGCT
>JBOGGE010000067.1:0-1595 GCA_050743865.1 Acidimicrobiales bacterium | reverse complement strand
ATGCCACGCCTAGCGCAGCAGCGCTCGCCCCTCCTTGGTCAGGACCGCGTCGCTGCCACGCCCGTCGACGGCCGACCGGCGACGCTCGACGAGCCCCCGGCTCACGAGTCGGTCGGCGAGGCGGGTGAACCCACCGGTGGACATCAGGCGGCGCTGGGCGAGGTCCGACATCCGCATTCCGTCGCGTCCAGCAGCGCCGAGAAGAGCCAGCACGGTGTACTCGGACATGCTCACGTCGACCCGGGAGAGCCCCGCCTCGAGCGCCTGCCAGAGCCTGTCGTGGGTGAGCAGGAATCCCCGCCACGCCCCGTCTTCGATGTCTCGCAGATCGTCGGTCGCCATGGCGGCGATGGTAGCCGGACGACACCTCCACATGTGCCTGTGCAGACATCTACTGCTGGTCACCTCGCCACGAGGAAATAGTTGCCTGCGCAGACAGGTTGAACTAACCTGACAGAGACAGGAGCCTCTTGGCTCGACCCGCCTCCCTCCGGAAGGACCGACCGCATGAGTACCGCCACCGCCACCGCCACTGCCACCGCAACTTCGGAGGTCGAAGCCGCCGACCCCCGTCGCTTCCGAGCTCTCGCCATCATCGCTCTAGCCCAGCTGATGGTCATCCTCGACGCCTCGATCGTCACCATCGCCCTGCCCGCGACCCAGGCCAGCCTCCACATCTCGGTGGCCAACCGCGCCTGGGTGATCACCGCCTACACCCTGGGGTTCGGCAGCCTGCTCCTCCTCGGCGGCCGCATCGCCGACTTCATGGGCCGCAAGCGCATCTTCGAGATCGGCCTGATCGGCTTCGCCGCCGCCTCGGCCCTCGCCGGGTTGGCCGAGAACGCGTCCATGCTGTTCGTAGCCCGGGCCGTCGAGGGTGCGTTCGCTGGTCTCCTGGCCCCCGCCGCCCTCTCGCTCATCACGGTGACCTTCACCGACGCCAAGGAGCGGGCCCGGGCCTTCGGGGTCTACGGCGCCGTCTCCGGGAGCGCAATAGCCATCGGCGTGATCATGGGCGGCATCCTGGTCCAGTGGGGCTCGTGGCGGTGGACCATGCTGGTCAACGTGCCCATCGCCCTGATGGCCCTGGCCGGATCCCGCCGGCTGGTGAGCGAGAGCAAGGCCGAAGGCGAGGCGCACTACGACCCTCTCGGCACGGCCGTCGTCACCGCCGGGTTGGCCGCCCTGGTCTACGGCTTCACGAGAGCCGAGTCCGCCGGCTGGACGTCGGGGGTCACCATCGCCATCCTGGCCGTCGCCGTGTTCCTCCTCGCCGTCTTCGTGGCCATAGAGGCCCGCATCAAGCACCCACTGCTGCCGCTACGGATACTGGCCGAGCGAAGCCGGGCCGCCGCGTATCTCGCCGTCGTGCTCATGCCCGCCGGCCTGTTGGGCAGCTTCGTGCTCTTGACCTACTACCTGCAGGGCATCCTCGGCTACTCGGCGATCAAGACCGGCCTGGTCTACGTGCCCTACTCGATCGCGATGCTCGTGGGGTCCACCCTGGCCGGCAAGCTCATGACCCGGATCCGGCCCCGCCCCCTCTTGGTAGGCGGCATGGCACTCGGCGCCATCGGTCTGGTGCTGTTCGCGCA
>JBOGGE010000066.1:0-6070 GCA_050743865.1 Acidimicrobiales bacterium | reverse complement strand
ACCTCGTCCCAGGTCACCGGCGTCGACACGGTGGGGCGGGGCCGGGGCCGCAGCGAGTAGGCGGCCACCGTCGCCTTGGCCGGGTTGTTCTGGCTCCGGTCGACCAGCACCTTGCCGTGCCGGACATCCCGCCGCATGTTCGAGACCACCCGGCCCCCAAGGGCACGCTCGGCCGACCGGGCGTAGCTCCGGGCCAGGTCCCGCACCTCCTCACCGGGCATCGGCGGGTCGAGCGGGACGTAGAGCTGCAGGCCCTTGGAACCGCTCGTCTTGGGGTAGGCGACGCGGCCGTCGCCGGCGACGGCGTCCCGGAGCCAGGCGGCGACGCCACAGCACTCCACCATGCCGGCCGGCTCTCCCGGGTCAAGGTCGAGCACCATGAGATCGGCCGGGCCGTACCCCCCGCCCGGCCCCACCTTCCACATGGGGACGTGGAGCTCGAGCGCCGCCAGGTTGGCCGCCCACACCAGGCTGGCGGTGTCGCAGAGGAGGACGTAGCGGATGTCGGGGCCGGCGCCCCGGCCTCGGCGTGGCACCTTGACCGTCGGCACCCACGACGGCAGGCCGCGCCGGGCGTTCTTCTGGAAGAACGAGGGCCCTGTGGCGCCGTCGGGGTACCGCCGGAGCGTGACCGGGCGGTCCCGCAGGTGGGGCAGCATGACCGGCGCCATCCGGGCGTAGTAGGCGATCACGGCGGCCTTGGTCATCCCCACCTCGGGATAGAGCACCTTGTCGAGGTTGGACAGGACGAGGCGCCGGCCGCCGACCACCGCCGGGTGACGGCCGGGCTCCGGATGGCGCGGCGGGTCGCCGAGGTCGTCCTCGGTCAGCTCCGGCCGGCCGGCCACTCAGCCCACGGACGATCGGTGGCGCGCCTCGGCGAACGACTCCAGCATCGCCCGGCAGAAGGCCGGGAGGTCGTCGGGCTTGCGGCTGGTGACGAGCACGTTGGGGCCGGCGGAGCACCGGACGACCTCCTCGTCGACCCAGGTCCCTCCGGCGTTGCGGACGTCGGTCGCAAGGCTGGGCCACGACGTGAGCCTCCGGTCCCTCACGAGGTCCGCCTCGACCAGCGTCCACGGTCCGTGGCAGATCACCGCCGCCGGCTTCCCGTCCTCGAACATCGCCCGGACCAGCGCCAACCCTGGCTGGTCCATGCGGAGACGGTCGGGGTTGGCCACCCCACCCGGCAGCACCAGCGCGTCGAACGACGACGCCTCCACCTCGCCGGTGGTCCAGTCCACCGGGAATCGCTCGGCCTTGTCGAGGTGGTTCATGGCCTGGATCTCGCCGGGCTCGGGAGCCACCCGCTGGGGACGCCCACCGGCCTGGTGCACGGCCTCCCACGGCCGGGTCATCTCCACCTGCTCGACCCCTTCGTTGGCCGTCACGAAGGCCACTCGCATGCCATCAAGGCTGGGCATCGCCATGGTCCGCTCCTCTCTCTCGGTCGTCGATCTGCCCGTTCTCCCGGCCGTCGGCCTGCCCTCGGGGCGCCAGGCCCCCGCTAGGCGGCGCTGGCTGCGTCGCGGATCCGGTCGACCAGTGCCGCCACCGGTCCCAGCACCAGGTTGCCGGGCGGGCTGTCGGGAGCGTGGGGATGGGGGTGGGTGGGAGCGCCCCGCTTGGCCCGCTGGTAGCGCTCCCCCATCTCGACCAGCCGCTCGGAGGGGAGGTGGTCGGCCAACAGCGGCAAGGCGGTCGACTCCTCGGCCCGGGCATGGGCCAGGACGGCCGAGCGCAGGGTGATGAACTGATCGGCGAACTCTGCGCTCTCGGCGTCGAGCCGCTCCATGGCGGCCAGCTTCTCCTCCGCTTCCGACTGCTCGGCGATCCGGGAGCCCGCCACCTGGTCCCCGCCCGGGACGTCCCGCAGCGCCGGGTAGACCACGATCTCCTCGGCCACCTCGTGGCGCACGAGCTCGTTGGTCAATTTCCAGAACAGCTCGCCCCGCCCGGCCACGGACACCGTGTCGAACTGGGCCAGCATGCCCTCCACCTGGCGGTGGTCCTCTACGAGGAGCACCAGGACGTCATCGGGCGGCGGGGTCGGCAGGGTTGGCATCGGGGTCCTCCCACTTGTCGGCCGCTGCATCGGCAGTCCTGAGCCCATACCCGACCGCTCGGGGCAACGAAACGACAACGAGACAACGCCGTGAGGGGGCCGGTTGCCGGCGGCCACGGGCCCCCGTTAGCCGGCGGGCGCCGGCGGGTAGAACCGGAGCGCCGGCGGGTAGAACCGGAGCGAGACCACGAAGGGCCGCCCCGGGCCCCACCGGGTCGACGGCGCCCGACAGGCCGCCAGGGAGGGCTGGATGACCACCGAGCTGCTCAGCAAGGAAGAAGCGACGGGCGGTCCGGCCTGCGAGCTCCACGTCGAGGTGCGCCACCTGGGGACCGTGTGCGTGATCCACACGCGTGGCGTGCTGCACACCGACACCCTCCGGGCGGTCCAGGTCCAGATCGACCGCCTGGGGCGCACGCCGTGCCGGCACGTCGTGCTCGACCTGGCCGGCATGGTGGCGGTCGACGACGCCGGCGCCAGGCTCCTGACAGGGCTGCACCACTACGTGGCCGGCCGCGGTGGCCGGCTGACGGTGGTGGGCGCTCGGCCCCAGATCACCGCCGCCCTGGCCGGCACGGCACTGTCGGTGACCTGACCGGCGCTCCGGGGCGCCCACGACCGGCCGGTGCGATCAGGTGCGGGCGTCCGGGGTGGCCCGGGGGAAGTCGCGCAGGTGCTGGACGGCGGCCAGCAGGCGGGAGATCACCGGCGCCCGCTCGTACCAGCGTGGTCCTCCGGGGCTCACGTGGGTCGGTGCGTGCCGGGCCACATGGCGGGCCGAGTGGAACAGGGCGCGGCACCGCTCCTGGCCCAGCCGGTGGCGGACGGCGACGATCCCCTCGGCCAGCTCCCAGCTGATCTGCGGCCGCAGGAGCTCCATGAGATCCTCCAGCTCGCCGTCGAAGTCCCGGCCGGTGTTGAGGTACATGCCCTGGATGCCGCGCGACATGCGCTCCACCTCGTTCATTTGCTGGCGGCGTTCGCCGTCGCCGTCGAGCAGGCGCCGGCGCACGTCGTCGACCTCCTCGATCCCGGCGAGCCCTTCGACGACGTCGACGACCGCCGCCTCCCGCGCCGCGAAGTGCCTGACGAGCAGCTTGGCAAAGTTGCCGTAATCGGCCCGGGACTCCACGCTCTGGCCGCGGCTGGCCTCAAGCTCCGCCGCCAGCTCGAGGATCCGGTGGTCCTCGTCCTCCAAGAGGTCGAGCGCCGTCCGCTCCTTCTCCGCCGGCTCCTCGGTCAGCCGCCGCTCGGCCTCCCCTGTCGTCTCACCCATCGCTGCCGCACCTCCCGTCTCTCCGGTGCCGGCCGCTGCGACCGCCACGCCCGGTGACCGGTCACCCCAACAGCCGGTGGCCGCCACCTCGCCGCTCGACCTCCTCCAGGTCGACGCCCTGGTCCTGCCACCTGGCGGCCTCCCGGGCCTCGAAGCCGGCCCGATGCCAGCGCAGCCCTTCGGCCGAGGCCAGCCCGACGTGGCGCCACGAGCGGGCCAGCCGCCGCAGCCGCGCCGCCGCGTGGCGGGCCGACTGGGGGCCGTACCCGTCGCCCTGGGCCAGTGCGGCCTCGAAGGGCCCGAACCCCAGCGCTCGCCAGGCCCCCACCGTCTCGGGCCGGACCCCGAACGCCTCCCACTGCTCGGCCGGCGCCCCGGGATCGCCCATCTCCCTGACCCCGCCGTGGGCCACGCTGGCGATCGAATCGGGCGCCTCGATGGCGTCCCCGGAGCCCGCCGGGTCCTCGGCCGATCCGTCCACCTTCCACGCGGTACCCGGCCGGGGGCCGCCGCAACCTCGACCGCCTGGCGGCGCCGCCTAGGGTGACCCCGTCACCGGATCAAGTGAGGAGGACGGCTGCGTGAGCCCTGAGAGCGTGCACGACGACATCACCGTCAGCGAGCAGACGATCGGCACCGACGACGGGCCGATGCCGGCCACGGTCGCCGTCCCCGGCGGACCGGCAACCGGCGCGGTGGTGGTCGTCCAGGAGGCCTTCGGCGTCACCGGTCACATCGCCGACGTCGCTGCCCGCCTGGCCCGGGCCGGCTGGCAGGCCGTGGCGCCGGCCCTCTTCCACCGGCAGGGGTCGCCGGTCATCGCCTACGACGACATCCAGTCGGCCCTGCCGGTCATGGGCCAGCTCACGGCCGGCGGCATCACCTCGGACATGCTGGCCACCCTCTCCTTCCTGGAGGAGGCCGGGTTCCCGGCGGCGAAGGTGGGGGTCGTCGGCTTCTGCATGGGCGGAACGCTGTCGCTCTACATGGGCACGCTGCGACCCATCGGGGCGGCCGTCACCTACTACGGCGGCGGGGTGGCGACCGGCCGGTTCGGCCTCCCCTCGCTGGCCAAGCTGGCGCCGACGCTGGTGGCGCCCTGGCTCGGGCTCTACGGCGACGAGGACCAGTCCATCCCGGTGGAGGAGGTCGAGGAGCTCCGCCGGGCCGCCGCCCAGGCCAAGGTGGACACCGAGGTGGTCCGCTACGCCGGGGCGGGGCACGGGTTCCACTGCGACGACCGCCCGACCGCCTTCCGGGCGGAGGCGGCCCGGGACGGGTGGCGGCGGACGCTGGGCTGGTTCGACCGGCACCTGGCCGGCTGAGCGGGCCGGGCGGGCCGGCCGGCGTACGGCCTCAGCTGCGCGGGACGTCCTTCCAGGCCAGCTGCTTGTCGGCCCGGGGCTCGCCCGGCAGGCCCAGCACCCGCTCGCCCAGGATGTTGCGCATGACCTCGGAGGTCCCACCCTCGATGGAGTTGGCCCTCGCCCGCAGGAACGCCTTGTGGACGTCCGTGGTGCCGATGGCCACGTGGCGGGGCCGGATCTTGGGGTAGTCCGAGCCGTAGAGCATCCCCTCGGGGCCAAGCAGGTCGACGCACAGCTCGTAGATCCGCTTGTTCTCCTCGGCGAAGGCCAGCTTGGCGACCGAGCCCTCGGGCCCCGGGGTGCCGGCCCGCCGCGACACCGAGGCGCGCAGGTTGGTGAGCCGGGCCACCTCCTGGCGCGCCCAGGTGGCCACCAGGCGGTCCCGCAGGGCCAGCGCGTGGGCGGAGGTGTCACCCTTCCACCGCTCGCGCCAGATGCGCAGGGCGTCGCCAATCGGGCCACGGTCCCTCGGCCCGACGTTGCCGCCGATCGCCACCCGCTCGTTCATGAGCGTGGTCACCGCCACCCGCCAGCCGTCGCCCTCCGCCCCCAGCCGGGCCCCGTCGCCTACCCGGGCGTCGGTGAAGAACACCTCGTTGAACTCGGCCTCGCCGGTGATCTGGTAGAGGGGCCGCACCTCGACCCCGTCACCATGCATGTCGACCAGGAAGCAGGTCATGCCGCGGTGCTTGGGGAGGTCCGGATCGGTGCGGGCGAGGAGGAGGCCGAAGCTGGCGACGTGGGCCAGCGTGGTCCACACCTTCTCGCCGTTCAGCAGCCACTCGTCGCCGTCGCGCTGGGCCCGGGTGGCCAGGGACGCCACGTCGGAGCCGGCACCGGGCTCGCTGAAGAGCTGGCACCAGATCTCCTCGCAGGTGAACAGCGGGCGGAGGAACCGCCGGCGCTGCTCCTCGGTGCCGTGGGCGAGGATGGTCGGGGCCACCATCCCGTACCCGATGACGTTGCGGAACCCCGAGATCGGCGCCCCCGCCCGGGCCAGCCGGGCCATGGACCGCTGCTGGAGGTGGGGGCTCAGGCCGAGACCGCCGGCGCCCTCGGGGAAGTGCAGCCAGGCCAGGCCGCGATCGAACTGGGCGCCGAAGAATTCGACTTCGGGAACCTCGCCGGGCGGGAGATCGGCCAGGAGCCGGTCGACCAGGCCGTCGACCCGGGCCGCCTCGGGATCGGCTCCGGCCTCCTCGGTCAGCCCGAAGGCGCTCGTCTCCACCGTCATCGGTCCTGCTCCTCTCGCCGGCGGCGCCGGCCCGGCCGCCCCCCGCCCACAGTAGGCGGTCGGCCCCGGCGCCACGAGCGGCGCCCTTCCGGCGCCGCCGCCCCAACATAGGATCGCCGGGTGGCGGG
>JBOGGE010000065.1:0-2113 GCA_050743865.1 Acidimicrobiales bacterium | reverse complement strand
GCGTCGCACCGGCGTGCCGGTCCCATCGTGGCGTTGTCCCGGAAGCGCCCGTTGCCGGCGGGGCGCGGGAGGGGTGGCGCGTGCGGGAGGGTCCCGGCGGGGTTCCGGAGGTGCGCAGCACCGCTGGGAGGCGCCGCCGGGAGGGACCCGGGAGCGACAGGACCCCGACCGAGCCGATCCCCCGGTGCCGCCGCGCCGAGTTGGGGGAGCAGGGCGCGGCCTCCCAAGGGCGCGTGCTCCGCGGCGAACCCCCGCCGGGAAGGGCCCAGGAGCGACCGGACCCCACCCGCGCCGAAGAGGCGGCCACCCCGTCGGCGACTGGTGGCTCGTCACGTCCGCAGGCGTGAGCCCTCAAGCAGCATCATCAGCGCCAGCGGATCGATCGGCGACTCCACGAAGCCATACTTCTCGTAGAAGGCCCTGGCGTCGTCGTCCTTGGCATGGACCAGGAGCAGGCGAACGCCGACGGACCTGGACACCTGCATGGCCTTGGTCACGAAGTGCTTGAGCAGGGCGGTACCAAGCCCGTGGCGCTGGTGCTTCCCTGCCACGCCCATCCTGGCCAGGAGCAGTGCCGGCACCTGGTCGGGCTGGCCTCGCCCGAAGGGCCTCGGGGCACTTGAGCGGAGCACCGAAGCGGTGCACGACGCGTAGAAGGCCACGACGTGGCGCCGGCCCGCCTCGGTGACGACCCACGTCCTGGTCGTGCCCGTGCCCTGGTCGGCGTGGGCCATTCGCACCAGCCAGCCGTTCAGCGCCGGCCGGCCGCAGTCGAAGCCGGCGACCACGTGATCGCCCGCCAGCAGCTGCGGACCGGCGTAGCTCACCGGCCGTCTTCGAGGACGCTCGGATGCGAGAGCAGCCGGCTCATCGCCGGAGGGAGCGGCGCCGGCGCCGAGAGGAGGGCCTGGAGCTCGGCCCACGCCGCCTCGTCGACGACGAAGACGCGGCGGTCGGCCAGGTCCGCCTCGGCCGCCTCGACGGCGTTCCTCAGCACGTACTGGCTGGCCGATTCCCCCCGTGCCTCGGCGGCGCGTCGCAGCACCGTGTCCTGAGCTGGGCTCAAGCGGAGGTTGAGACGTTCGCTCTTCGCCGGCATGCGAGCACTGGACACCATTCGACGTACATCCCCGCCCCGATGGGCCGACCAGGCACCGTCTTCGTGCGCCCCGGGCTCCTGGCCGCCGCCGGCTCGAGTCGCCTGCCCCGAGAGGCGCCGGCCTCCACGCCCGTCGTGCCATCGACCGCCATCCAAACGCGTATCGGGACGCATCTAGATGCTAGGCTACAGCCATGAGGACGACTGTCGTGCTCGACGACGACGTCGCGGCGGCGGTGGCCGAGCTGCGCCGGCAGAGCGAGATCGGGCTCAGCGAGGCGCTCAACGAGCTGGCCAGGCGGGGTCTGGCGGCCGCCCCGACGCCGGCGCGCTTCCACCAGCGTTCGCGGCGGCTCGGGGTCCGGATCGACGTGTCCAACGTGGCGGAGGCCGTCGAGCAGCTCGACGGCCCGCTCGCCCGCTGATGCTCGTCGACGCCAACATCCTCGTCTACGCCGTCGACAGGGCCAGCCCCTTCCACGAGAGGGCGGCGACCTTCATGGAAGAGGTGCTCAATGGACCGCGGCGGGTCGGGCTGCCATGGCCGGCACTGGCCGCCTTCGTGCGGATCTGCACCCACCCCCGGGCGCTGGAGGCGCCGCTCGATCCCGCCGAGGCGTGGAGCTTCGTCGACGACTGGCTGTCGTGCGAGGTGGCGTGGACTCCCGTTCCCACCCGCAGGCACGCCGAGGTGCTGGGGGGCCTCGTGCGCCGGTACCACCTGCGCGGGAACCTCGTCAGCGACGCCCACCTGGCCGCGCTGGCCGTGGAGCACGGCCTGGCCGTGTGCTCGGCCGATACCGACTTCGCCAGGTTTGCCGAGATCACCTGGCGGAACCCGCGGGCCGGCTGCGGGGGCCGGCTGAGGGGGCCGGCTGGGGGGACGGCTGCCGTGGCCCGGCCGGGGTCGGGCCGGGGCCGGGCGGGGTTCAGGCGGGGCGATGCCGGGCGGGGTTCAGGCGGGGCGATGCCGGGCGATGCCGCGGGAACGTCCGCGCCGGCGGGGCGAGGGAG
>JBOGGE010000064.1:0-3763 GCA_050743865.1 Acidimicrobiales bacterium | reverse complement strand
CGCAGGCCCCGCCGACCGTCTCCCCCAGGGCGGTGGCCAGCGGGGTGGCGAGGGCTTCGACGACGGTGACCCGGCACCCGAGGCCGGCGCACGTCGCCGCCACCTCCGATCCGATGAACCCGGCGCCAACCACCACGACCCGGCAGCCCTCCCCCGCTTCACCCACCTGGCGTCGCAGGGAGAGGCAGTCGTCAAGGGTGCGAAGGACGACGACGGCCGGATTGTCGCTCGTCCCGGGAAGGTCCCTGGGCTTGGCGCCGGTCGCCACCACGACGGCGTCGGCCTCGAGGGTGGTGCCGTCCGAAAGCACGACACGGCGGGCCTCGGCGTCGAGCGACCGGGCACGGCGTCCGAGGAGGAGCTCGATCCCGAGCTTGCCCAGAGCCTCCCCGTCGGCCAGCGCGGCGCGTTCGGGGCCCCAGGTCCCGGCCAGGATCTGCTTGGAGAGCGGCGGCCGGTCGTACGGCGGGTGAAGCTCCTCTCCGACCAGCACCAGGCGACCGGTGAAGCCGCCGGCCCGGAGCCCTTGGGCCGCCCGGAAGCCGGCGAGCGCAGCGCCAACCACCACTACCGTCCCATCGGTGGGCACGCCCTCCCGGCCGCTGGGGCCGGCGCCGGACCTCTTGGCGGCGCTCATCCGCCGAAGCTGGCCAGCCACTCGCCGGCGGTGCGGGCTCCGAACACCACGTTGGCCTGGCGCGTCGTTCCCATCGACGCCGACGCCTCGGCCGAGTAACGGTGACCGGGATACAGGGTGGTGTCGTCCGGCACTTCCGACAGCCGGGTCGTCAGCGACTCGTACATGGCCAGGGGATCGCTCCCCGGGAGGTCGGTCCGCCCGCACCCCTGGAGGAACAGGGTGTCGCCGGACAAGAGCCGGCCGTCGACCAGGAAGCACTGGCTCCCCGGCGTGTGCCCGGGCGTGTGGACCAGGACCACCTCGACGCCGCCTACCGTGACCCGGTCGCCGCTGTCATGGACGACAAAGTGCTCGGGTGACACGCCGGTGGCCCGCGTCACCCACGGCAGCTCGTCGCGTTGGACGTGCACGGGGACCTGCGCCCGGTCCAGCAGCGACGCCACACCCTCGATCGACCATCCCATGAGCTCCCCGCCGACATGGTCCGGGTGGTAGTGACTGGCGAGCACCCCCACGCAGCGCATCCCGTCAGCGGCCAGGATGTCGAGCAGGTCGCCGACGGCGTAGGCGGGATCGACGAGAAGGGCCTCACCCGACCGGCGGTCGCCGACCGCGTAGGCGAAGTTGACCATCTGGCGTGCCACCTGGTCGCCGGCGGCGAAGTCGCGCCCGGCCAGGAGCTGCCGGAAGTAGACGGGGTCGCCGTCCATCAGAACAGCCCGGGAGGCTCGTCGCCGCCGGGATCACCCTGATCGTCCTCGCCGGCCGCGATGGCGTCGTCTTCCGCCGGGGTGCCGTCCGTCGTGACCTGGTCGTCTGTGGCGTCGCCGTCCACGGCCGTGCCGCCGGCCGAGGTGCCATCCGTGCCGCCGGCACCAGCCCCGTCGTCGGACAGGACCGCGGCCAGCTTGGGCACCAGCTGCTCCACCTGGACGCGGGTCTTCCGCAGCCGTTGGTCGAGCTCGCCGACGATGGCCGTCGCCCGCTCCAGCCTGGCCACAAGGTGGTCGACGTCGACCTCGCGCTGCTCGAAGTAGGCCACGATGCCGTCGAGCTCCTGGCTGGCCTCGGCATAGGTGAGGTCGCCGACCGGTCTGCCGGCACCGGCCGGCCCCTCCCTCTCGGTCCCCGGCTCCGTCATCGTCCCCCTTTTCCTGCGCTCTTTCCCGGCCGGGCTCCTGCGCTCTTCCCCGGCCGGCCTCCCGCGCCCTTCTCCGGCTGCGCGGCCCCGGTCGGGACCAGCTCGAACGAGTCGACCACCGACCGGGCCGACCCGTCGGCGAAGCGGGTGACGATCGGCGTGCCCGGCGGAAGGGCGGCGCTGCGGACGGTGCGGCCACCGCCGTCCGTCGTGAGCGTGTACCCCCGCTCCAGCTGGCGCTCGACGTCGTAGGCGGCCAGCAAGCGGCGCCAGGCGTCGAGCCGGTCGGATTCGCGGTATACTCGTCCCTCCGCCAGTGGCCCGAGGCGGACCGCCCGAAGGGTCACCGCCGACCGGGCATCGTCGACTGCTCTCGGCGCGCAGCGGGCCACGAAGCCCGACCGCTCGGCGAGGTGCTCGAACTGGCGGTCGACCAGGTGGCGGGCGGTCCCGGTCAGCCGGCTGCGGGTGGTGCGGTGACCGTGCTCCGCCCGGCCCAGCACCTCTTCGGCCCGGCGTACCACCAGGGCAGCCGTCGCCGCCACCGATCCGTCCCACCACGCCGCCACCCGGAGCGCGACCTCGCGGCCGCACTCGGTGGGCGTGATGCACGACCGGTTGGCCACCAGGTCGGCCACCGACTCGTCCCCCGTGTGCCCGATGCCGGTCCACACCGGGACCGGCGATGCAGCCACCGCTCGGGCTACCGGCTCGGAGTCGAACGCGGCCAGGTCGGCCTTGGACCCCCCGCCGCGCACGATCACCAGCAGGTCGAACGGCGGCACCGCATGACCCAGCACCCGCAGGGCGGCGGCCACCGCCGCCGGCGCCTCGTGGCCCTGGACGGTCGTCGGCGCCACGGTCACGGCGAACGAGAAGCCCGAGCCGGTGAGCTGGCCCAGGAAGTCCCGGCAGCCTTCGGTGCCCGGGCTGGCGACGAGCCCGACGCGCAGCGGCACCGGCGGGACCGTAAGGGCCCGGTTCCGTTCGAGGAGGCCCTCCTGGGCAAGGGTCCGGAGGAGGGCGGCTCGTGCCGCGGCCAGCCGGCCGAGCAATGCGGTGACGTCCAGCTCGGCCAGGATGAATCCCACCTCGGCCTTCGCCCGGTAGAAATCGAGCGTCCCCCGGATGAAGACGACCATTCCGGGCTGCAGCTCCACGCCCTCCCGGGCAAGGGTGGCCCGGAGCGAGCCCCAGGTCGACCGCCAGCACTTGACCCTCAGCACGGGCGCCTGGCGCTCCCGGGCGGTGTCCGGGTCGACCAGGTCCAGGTAGCAGTGGCCGGTGCGCCCGTGTTGGTCGGCGACGTGCTGGATCTCGCCGCGCACCCAGAGCTGGCGGCTGCGGGGAAAGGACCGGGCGATGGCGACCTCCACCTCGTCGTAGAGGTCGGCGATGGAGAGGGCGTCGGGATGCCCTTCTACCGTCAGCTCCGCAGGCCCGAGCACCATGGTGCCCACCCTATCCAGGGGCTGTGGCGCTAAAGGAAGGACCCGTGGCGGTGGTCCACCCCCGGCACCGCCAGCCGACGCCGGTCGGCACCAGCGGATTCCGTCCGACGGGGCCGCCGGGACCTGGCACACTTGAGCCGACGGTGAGCCGGCCGGGTGGCCGCGGCTCGGGCCGTGTCGCTCAGCCGGCACGGGACCGGGTCGAGGAAGGTCGGGGCTCCGCAGGGCAGGGTGCTGGCTAACGGCCAGTCGGGGCGACCCGCAGGAAAGTGCCACAGAGAGCAGACCGCCGATGGCGGGCTCCGGCCCGCACAGGCAAGGGTGAAACGGTGCGGCAAGAGCGCACCAGCGGCCCGGGCGACCGGACCGGCTCGGTAAACCCCACCCGGAGCAAGGCCAAGCGCGGGACACGGGCGGCCCGTCCGCTCCCTCCTCGGAGGGAGCAGTCCCCAGGTAGGCCGCGTAGATGGATGGCCACCCAGGCCTCCTAGAGGCTGGACAGAACCCCGCCTACAGGCCGGCTCACCGTCA
>JBOGGE010000063.1:0-2615 GCA_050743865.1 Acidimicrobiales bacterium | reverse complement strand
GCCACCGTGATGTCGGCTGGCTCCGCCTTCCTCCTTGCCGCCACGCGGGTGGCTCCGGCCGTCGGCCACAGGCTGAGGCCGCTCGCTTCGATCGCCAGCGAGGCCAGGGCGACGACCAGTACCCCCGCGCCGCGCTTGATCTTCCGCTGCACCATGATCCCCCTTCAGCTTCCGTGCGGTGTCGGACCCGGGACGGTCCCTGTCGCCTCGCCGGCCCGCGAACCTCCGACCCGACGCCGGGTGCCCAGCAGCAGCAATCCGCCGGCGAGTGCCAGCACGACGCCACCGACGACCTGTCCGATCCCCGGCCCGCCCGTGAACGGAAGGGTGGGAAGGAGGGCCGAGGCGGCTCTCGTCCTCGGGCCGGGCACCGGGACCGCCGGCAGGGGGAGCTCGGGGAGGGCAACGGTCTCGTCACGTGGGGTGCTGATGGTGGTGACAATTCCGGTGCAGTGCCAAGCAAAGTCCACCCGATAGCCCGGGGGCGCGTGCACCTCGTGCAGGCACCACGAGCGTCCGGCCGGCACCGACCAGCTGGCGACGCCGGAGCGTCCGGTCGTCGCCGTCCCCACGTACCAGTCCCCGGGGGGGACCGGGTAGTCCGAGGGATTGGCCGGCCGCGACCAGCCGGCCGGCGGGCTCCCCATGCCGACCAGCTCGTAGGCGGCACCGGGAATGGTCGTCGCCGGCCTGGCCGAGTTGAACTTGTGCGTGTAGATGGTCACCAGGGCGGTCGTCTCGGGAAGGGCGATACGAAGCGCGGCTGCCGGCGATGTGGTCACGACTCGCTCGGTGCAGTGCAACCCGGAGTCGAGCGTGTAGTCGACCGGGGCGCTCACCTCCTTCAGGCACCACGAGGCGCCGGCCGGGACGGAGAAGTCGAGCCGTCCGTCGGCGTTGGTGGTGCCCCTCGTCCACCACCGGTCTCCGGGGACGACGACGGCCCCTTGGGGAGGAGCTGACGGCGGGCCCGATGGCGGCCCCTGGCCCTCGACGTACAGGTCGTAGACCGCTCCCGGGATGCCGGTCCCCGGAGTGGCCGAGTTGTACTTGTGGGCGGAGACGGTCACCCGCGCCTCGGTGTCGGGCACCGTGAGGGTCACGACTGGAGGCGGCACGTGGGGCGACCCGGTGAGGACGGGAGTGCAGTGCTCAGCGGAGTCGGCGACGTAGTCGGCGGGAGCCTGCTCCTCGACGACGCAGTAGGCGTAGCCGGGGAGCTGCAGCGGGAACTGCGCCACCCCGTCGCTCTCGGTGCTGGCTCGGCTGACCCACGTCTGACCCGGCTCGTCGGCCGCCCCGGCCGGCGGGGTTGGGGGAGACGCGTCGTGACCGCCGTCGACCCGGTAGAGGTCGAGCACCGCTCCTGGGAGCGAGGTCGAGGGGTTCGCCGAGTCGACCTTCCGGGCGGCGACAGCGACGAACGTGCCTGGGTCGGTGACCGTCAACGGTTGTGTCCGCTGTGTGTTGGAGGCGGTGAAGCAGCCGCTCGCCCCGGAGTTCAGGCCCGGTGGCGCGACCGTCTCCAGCCAGCAGTAGGCGCCGCCGGAGACCAGCGTCGCCGCCGTGGTGCAGCGGCCCGACGTGCTGGTGGTGCACGTGGCCACCACCGGGCCTCCGTAGGTGGAACCGGTGGTGATGTCGAGGACCGCGCCGGACAGGACGAGCTCTGTGGGATTGAAGTTCCCGGTGGCGACCTTGGTGAACGCTGCGGGAACCAGCCGGTGGTCGGTGAAGGTGAAGTCGGCCGATCCCGAAGGATCCACAACGACGGTCTGGCTCGGTGGGGGAACGGGCAGCGCGTAGCCGGCCGGGGCGCTGACCTCGGTGACGCGATAGCGGCCCGGGAGGTAGCTGGTCCCGTCGTTCGGGCGCGGGGCGCAGGTTCCGGAACCGTCCGTGGTGCAGGTGCCCAGGTCGACGTCGAAGCTGCCGTCGTCTTGGCTGTCGAACCACGTGTCGAAGGTCGCTCCGGCCAGCGGGGCACCGGTCGCTGCGTCCGTCTTCGTGACGGTGATGGAGCCGGTGCGAATCGGGTCGGTCACCGATGCCTCGGTCGTGGCATGTCCGGCCGGCACCATCACGGAGAATGGCGGGACGGGCCCGTACCCTGGCGGTGCGGTTGTCTCGGCAACGTGGTACGTGCCCGGCACGAGGCCGGTGATCGTATTGGTGGTGCCGCCGTTCCCGACGTCGAGCGTCCCGACAGTCGCCTGGGACGGGGCCGGGCCGGCGACCGAAAAGACGGCCCCGGAGACCGGCCAGTACTTCGCGTCGTTGCCCGTCTTCTCCAGCTGGAGGCTCCCGAGGAGGTCGTCGGCGAAGCTCACGCTGGCTGCCACGTCGGCTCCCGGCCGCAGGAAGACGTGCTGGACGGACGTGGTCGGATCGAGCCAGTAGCCCGGGGGCGCCTGGACCTCGGTGACCTGGTACCAGCCTGGCAGCCAGCCCCCGCTCGTGTTGCGCACCGGCGGTTGGCAGATGCCGGTCGGTCCGGTGGTGCATTCGCCGAGGTCGCCGTCGTAGGCGCCGTTGTTGGCACTGTCGAAGCGGAAGGCGAAGACCGCTCCCGCCAATGGCCGGCCGGTTTGCGCGTCCGTCTTGCCCGCTCCGAG
>JBOGGE010000062.1:0-2201 GCA_050743865.1 Acidimicrobiales bacterium | reverse complement strand
TCGACGGCCCACCCGACGCCCAGCGGCGCCCCCCAGGCATGCCGGAAGGCTCAGCCGGCGGCCCCGACCATGCCCACCACGGGGGCGTTCAGGTGCTTGGCGCCCATCGATCCCTTGAAGGGTGCTGTGTAGGCGAAGAGCCCGCCGTCTTTGGCCACCTCGTAGTAGCCCAGCCCCGGTGTGGCGAAGCTGAAGGAGACCGCGTTGGAGGTCCCCGCCCAGGTCGAGACGCCGAGGGTGGCCGACCCCGTCCCCGGGGGGACCACGGCGGTGAGGGTGAAGGGGCTCACGTCGACGACTGTGGTCCCGGGCACCCCCGAGAAGCTCACCGTGGTGGCCGAGGTGAACCCGGTGCCGTGCAGGGTGACGGTCGACCCCGGCTTGGCCGGGTCGGGGGTGACCGAGGTGAGCGTCGGCGGAGCGGCGACGGCGACGCCGAATGGCTGATCCAGCGTGGTCGTCGCACCACCCAGCGTGGCGGCCGGCGTGCCGGGCGACCCGGCGGCCAGCTGGGCGGAGCTGTACTCGTCCACCTTCTTCGTTGTCGGCTCGACCACCCACAGGTTCCCCGACGGGTCGAAGGCGAGGCCCCACGATGTGTGTGTGGTGAACTTCTTCTCCGGCACCGGGCTCCCGCTGGCCGCGAGCTGTGCCGGGGCGAACCCGAGGACTGTTGGCCCTGGGACCCCTGTGAACACGGTCACCCAGAGGTCCCCGGCGGTGTCGAAGGCGAGGCCACCAGGATTGTCGCCGAGGGAGGTGAGGGTCACCGCCGGGGTCGGCGCCCCGCCGGCGGCCAGCTGGGCCGGGGTGTACTCCACCACGTGGCCGGGGCCGCCATTTGTGGTCGTCACCCACAGGTCGCCCCCGGCGTCGAAGGCCAGGGCCCGCGGATCTTTGAGGCTTGTGGAGGCGTCGTTGGAGATGACCAGGACCGGCGCCGGGGCACCCGATGCCGTGAGCTGTCCCGGGGCGTACTCGACCAGCTCGTGTGCTGTCTGCTCGGTGGCCCACAGGTCGCCCTGCCCGTCGAAGGCGAGGCCATAGGGCGCACCGGGCGTCGTGATCGTGACCGCCGGCGTGGCGGTGCCGCCGGCGGCGAGCTGGGCGGGCGTGAAGGCGGTCAGCGTCTTGTTCGTCCCTTGGACTCCGTTGGCCGACCACAGGTCGCCGCCGGCCGAGAAGGCAAGTTGCGAAGGAGCGAGGTCCCCCGGAGACGACACGGTGACGGCCGGCGCCACGTCGCCGGTCGCCGGCAGGTGGAACCCGAGGATCGACGAGCTCCCTGGGTTGCCGACGTACATCACCGGCTCGGCCACGGCCGCCCCGGCGGCGGTCGCCCCGAGACCGCCCGCCGCGGCGGGCAGTACGGTGGCGGCGGCCACGGCGAGCCCGCCCGCACCCACGAGGAACAGCCGCCGCCAGCTCCGCGCCGGCCCTCCTTCGACCACACTCGACATGGGATCCCCTCCTTCGCCGACTGCCCTGGGCGCTGCCGCAGGGGCGCCCAACCTAGCAACTCCGGGTTGAACCTGCCGGTGAGATCCCAGGGGCCGCAACGAAGACGCGCCGTCAGTCGGCGCCGGCGGCCGGGTGGAGGTCGGGGCGCCGGGGTCGACCTCCCGTCGTCGGCGAACGCCAGGTCGAGGATCTCGAACAGCCGGGTCGCCAGCGGGGTCCCGCACGGGAACGAGCACCTCGACGCGGCGGTCGAGGTTGCGCTCCATCAGGTCGGCCGACCCGATGTACAGCTTGAGGGACGGGCCTCCCGGCGTCCTGGCGCCCCTCGGGGGATCCGCCGCACGCGGACGCTGCTTTTCCCGGGTTCGCCCCCTGCCGCGAAAGAGAGCGCGTACCATGCCGCTTGGCGGGTCGCCGGCAGGTCGCCAGGTTGCCACCACCCCCTGCGTCATGCCGGGCGCCGGGCGGGAACGGCTACTGGCTGGTGGGCGAGGATGGCGGCGCCTTCTCGTCCGGCAAGGCGCGGTTCTTCGGTTCGCTGCCACAGATCGGCGTTCGGCCCTCCGGGGCGATCGTCGGCATCACCCCGACCCGAGACGGCAAGGGGTACTGGCTGGTTGGCGCGGGCGCCGGGTATGACCTACCGGTGGTGGCGCTCTCGGGCACGGCGAGCGGCGACGGCTACCTAAAGCTGTACGCAACCGGCGGGGCGGCGGCGCTGGGCCGGGCCTCGGCCACGG
>JBOGGE010000061.1:0-12463 GCA_050743865.1 Acidimicrobiales bacterium | reverse complement strand
TGCTGGCGCTGGGAACCCACACGCCGCTGTGGCACGTGCTGATCAGGTTGCCGCTGTTCGGCGGTCAGCGTCTCCAGAGTCGCAGCCTGCTGGTGACCGACCTGGCGCTCGCCGTGCTCCTCGCCTGGTGGGCCGACGGTTGGCTGCGCGCCGGTGGCCCGTCGATGGGACTCGGATTTGGGCGACGCGACGGTAATGCGGGCCGGGGGGCGAGGGCCTTCGCGTCGGTGCCGGCGCTCGGGATCGTCGGCCTGGTGGTGGCGGCCCTCGCCTGGCCCGTGGGCATCCTCACCTGGCTCGGCGTGTCGTCGCACCGGGTGGGCGCGGCCGGGGTGGTCGGGGGGCTGCGGGCGTGGCTGCTGCCGTTCCTCGGGCTCGGAGTCGGGGCTCTCCTTCTCCTCTGGGTTGGACGGCGCCTCGGCCGGAAGTGGCGTGCGGCAGCGCTGGCCTTGTTCGTGGTGGTCGACCTGACGACCTTCGCGGTGTCGTCGGTCGTCGAGGTTGGCGGAGGCGCGGGTGGCGGCACTGCGGCGGGATTGGAAGTGAGCGGGGGCGCCGGTGCGGCCTCGGCGACGGGAGCGGGCGGTGCGGCGGCGCCGGCGGGTGCGGCGCCGGCGGGTGCGGCATCGACGCAGCCCATCTCCGCCCTCGGTTTGCATGGCCGGTTCGCGGTCTACGACCCGACACTCCTCTTCCCATCGCAACTCTCGAAGCTCGGCGCCCCCGACAGCAACGTCGTCTCCGGTGTCCTCTCCGTCCAGGGGTACGGCTCGATCGTCGACGGCCGTTACGCGGCGGCAACCGGCGCCCACAAGGCGACCGGCACAGGCCAGGACTCCCTCTCGGTGCCGGCGGTGCGCGGCCAAGTGCTCGACGAACTGGACACCGCTGTCCTTCTCGTCGCGTCCCCGTACCTAAAGAGAGACCGACCGCTCGCCGCCGCGCTCGTCCCGCCGCACTGGCGCTACGCCGGGCGTGATGGCCCATTCGCGATCTACGACGACCTCTGGGCGCACCGGCCGCTCACCTTGCGACCGTTGCCGGGACGCGCGCTCGGCGGCGTGGCGGTCCGGCGACTGTCGGGGCCGTTGGTCGAACCGACGTCCGCCAGCGTTTCGTCGAGACACGGCGTCGTCGTGGTGCGTGCCGTCACTGCGATCCGGGGCTGGACGGCGACCTGGCGCCCAGCCCGGGGGCGGTCCGAGGTGCTGCAGGTCACGAGACTCGGCGTGGCGCAGTCAGTCCAAGTGCCGGCCGGGAGCGGCGTGCTCACCTGGCGCTACGACGCCCCGGGTCTCCTGGACGGCGAGGTGGGCTCGCTCGTCTCGCTCGGGCTGTTGCTGCTCGCCGCGGCTGTCGCGCTGACCGTGGGCCGCCGCAGCCGGCCGCGGGCGCCGACCGTCTGCGTCGCCGAGGACGGCCGCGAAGCCGGCCGCGAAGCAGGCCGCGAAGCAGTCGACGCCTACAGTTCTGGCGATGCCGAAGGCAACGGACTTCCAGTTCCCACGTGACCACGCCGATGAGAAGGAGCTCCTCCTGATCTGGGTCGGTTACCTGCGGGGCGCAGTCGTGCGCAACCTCCAAGGTCTCGCCGACGAAGATGCCCGGACCCAGCCTGGCGGCCGCCTGATCCCCCTCCTCGGCATCGTCAACCACCTCACCCGCCTCGAGTGGCGTTGGATCGATGGCGGCATGTTGGGCGCGGGTGTCTCTCGCAGCCAAGAGGAATTCTTCCCGGGCCCGGAGCTATCGGTTGAGGCGGCCCTGGCCGCGTACCGGGAACGTGCCGAGGCGACCGATGCGGTGGTTCGGTCACTGCCGCTCGACGCGCCCTGCCGGCTCGAGGAAGGCACGACCCTTCGCTGGGTGCTGCTCCACCTCATCAACGAGACCGCCCGCCACGCCGGTCACGCCGACGCAGTCCGCGAGCTCATCGACGGGAGCACCGGGGAGTGAGGCGCGCCGCCTGGGTGCGACGCTGTGCTGCTTACTGCACTCCTACTGTAATTCGATGGCGCGCTCGGAGGGATTCGAACCCCCAACCTTCTGATCCGTAGTCCGTTCTCGAACGTCCTGCAGCGTTGCTGACGGGCGCCCGGCGTCGCATCCTGGCTGCTCAGAATGGCTGTCCCGGAACGTCCCTGGGACAGCATGCGACGGCGTGCGTCACGCTGAGCCACGATTGTTGGGTGGCTGTTGGGTCGGTTGGGAGAGGCCGGCGCGGAGCGCAACAGCAGGTTCCTTCAGCTCGGCCGGGGTGAGCCGAGCATCCAGGCCCTCAGCCTGTGCGGACAGGACGAGCCGGTAGTCCCCACTGATCAGCGTCACGGGGCCACCGCGTCGGCCCGTGAGGTACAGCGCCCTGCTGATGATCTCCTCATCGTTGATTGCCAACGGCACATGAGCGGCTGGTGCGCACGGTGCTCGCCGGCATGCCGACCACACGTCCGGGGCCGGCACCGCGCTTTCACCGGGGCGACACGGCGCGGACGAGAAACTTCCACCCCACGGGCCACACGCGCCTTCCCCGCTACGCCCGAGGCAAACGGGGCACGATCGACCTCGGGCACGCCTGCTTCGAGCTGCCCGACGCCAGCTCGGAGGGCCGCCGGGTGGTCGAACTGCTCTACACGGTGATCTTCGACGCCACCGAGCTGTGGGGCGCACAGGGCCACCCGGGCGACACCGTCCGCGTCGATGCCTGGGAGAGCTATCTGGAAGAGGACTCGTCATGACGGAGTTGACCGAGAAGGCAGAAGCACCGCCGTTGGCGCACGCGAGCGACGACGAGCACGTCCACGGGCACGCCCACCGCCCCGAGACCCCGACCCCGTTCGCGGCGCGGGTGGCAGCGCTGGAGTCGCTCCTCGTCGAGAAGGGGATCCTCACCCGAGAAGCGGTGGACCGGGTCGTCGAGACCTACCAGAACGACGTCGGCCCGATGAACGGGGCTCGCGTGGTCGCCCGCGCCTGGGTCGACCCGGCATTCAAGCAGCGTCTGCTGGCCGACGCCGCATCGGCCATCCGCGAGCTCGGACTGAGCGGGCTGCGAGGCGAGCACCTCGTTGCCGTGGAGAACAGGCCCGGTGTCCACAACGTCATCGTCTGCACGCTGTGCTCGTGCTACCCGTGGGCGGTCCTGGGCCTGCCGCCCTCGTGGTACAAGTCGCCGGCCTACCGGTCCCGGGTGGTGATCGAGCCGCGGGAGGTGCTGCGCGAGCTCGGCCTCGACCTCGACGATGCCATCAGGGTCGACGTGTGGGACTCGTCGGCCGAGACGAGGTACATGGTCGTCCCCGAGCGCCCGGGAGGAACCGAGGACATGACCGAGGACCAGCTGGCGGCGCTCGTGAGCCGCGACTCGATGATCGGGGTCGCCCGGGTGCGCGCTCCGGGGTGAGCGCGGCCGGATGAGCGTGGCCGGCAATCCGTCGGCGGCGAGCGTGTCGGACGCCGTCCGTGCCGACCCGACGCTTCCCCGATTCAACGGCGAGCTCGTGTTCACCACCCCGTCCGAGAGCCGCGCCTTCGGGATGGTGCTGGTCCTCCATGGCCAGGAGCGGTACGAGTGGTCGGCCTTCCAGAGCCGGTTGATCGAGGCGATCGCAGCGGCGCAGGACGATCCGTACTACGAACGCTGGCTGGCCGCCCTCGAGGCACTCGCGGTCGAGCGGGGCCTCGTCCGCTCCGACGAGCTCGACCGGCGAACCGAGGAGCTCCTCGACGGCCGCCGGGAGCTGGTGTACTGACCGAGGCTGACGGTCGGCGAACCTGCCAGCTGCTCGCTCAGCAGCTCCAAGGACCGGTGCAGCTGGGAGAAGCACCGGGGGCCCAGGATCTCTGCGATCCGCTGCTGGGCTGCTCCGGCTTCGGCGTAGATCCTCCGCCCGAGCTGTCGTCCCCTGGGAGTGAGCCGGATCACCCGAGCCCGACCGTCGGCCGGATCCGGCACTCGCACCACGTACCCACATCGCTCCAGGTGCCCGAGCAAGTCGTTGACCGACTGCTTGGTGATCCCCGAGCGGGCCGCAAGCTCGCTCGGACGGAGCCCGTCGATTCCCGGATAGCGCCAGAGCGCGACGTGGGCGGCGCTCAGATCGTCGTACCCGGCGCCGACCACCCCCGCGTACAGCTCATCACGGACCCACTGCCACACGACGCGCAGCATGGCGCCGACGTACGGACCGTGCTCGACGCTGGGGGCGTCGAAGGGATCGCTTGACATGATCGTAAGGCTACCGTACGATGCAGTCGTACGAGAACCTGACTACTTGATCCCGGCACGGTTTCTTGCCCAGGAGGTGGCCGAAGTGGCGACCGCAGTTGTCGACTCCCCCGAGAACGAACGAGCGCAGGCGTGGTGGTTCCTCGACACCTTGGTCGTCGAGCACCGGGGCGCACCCGAAATGAAGACCGTCGTGCTCGAGATGACCTTGCCGGTCGGCTCGGCGCCCCCGCTCCACGTCCACGACGACCTCGACGACACCTGGTACATCCTCGACGGCCAGATGGTCGTGCGGTGTGGCGACGAGCAGCAGGTGGTCGGAGCTGGGCATTGGGTCTCCATGCCCCGCGGCGTGCCGCACACGTTCCGAGTGGTCGGTGAGCGCGAGGCGCGGATCTTGCTCGTGCACGACAACACCAGCTTCCGCGGTTGCGGAGTAGAACACCGCTGGGGCCAACGCGGAGGCGATCAGTCGTGATCAAGATCTGGCGCGCCCGCCGCTGGGCGAAGGCGGCGGCGCACGTGGGTATGGCCCTCGGTGGTGCTCTGACGTCCTTGCGCCACGTCGTGCCACATGCACCTCGCGGCACCGCCTCGGGAACGGCTCGACCATCTCGGCCATCTCGGAGGCGGTGGCCTCGGCTGGTGGTCCCGGTCGCAGCGGCCGCCCTAACCGCTGGGGTGGTCGTGGTGCCGGCGGGGGTAGCCGGCGCGACCACGGTGACACCGCCGACGACGTTCGCACAGCTCTCCGCAGACTTCGCCACAGGTGGCACCTACAAGCTCGGCGCAACAATCACGGCCCCGACCGGCACAGAGCTCAAAATCGGAGCAGGCAAGTCGGTCACCCTCGACCTCGCAGGCCATGACCTCACCGTCACCAATCCTGGCAACGGCACAGCCGGGATCTATGTACCGGCCGGCGCATCCCTCACCATCAAGGACTCGGTGGTTGGCCAGGGCACCCTCACGGCCACCGGCGGCAGCATCTTCGCCGCCGGCATCGGCGGCGACAGATACGGGGGCGTCGGCTCGATCACCATCGACGGCGGCACCGTCATCGCCACCGGCGGGACAACCACCCTCTGGGGATCCGCCGGCATCGGCCAGGCCAACTACGCAGGATCCGCCGGCTCGATCACCATCAACGGCGGCACCGTCACCGCCACCGGCGCCGGAGTGGGCGCCGGCATCGGCGCGGGCTACCACGGGGCAGGCTACGGAGGGTCAGCCGGCACGATCACCATCAACGGCGGCACCGTCCACGCCACCGGTGGTGCCGACGGCACGGGTGCCGGTGCCGGCATCGGCCAGAGCGGGCTCTTCGATTCGACAACGTACCCGACAAATGGTTCAGGCGGCACGATCACCATCGCCGGCGGAACTGTCACCGCCACCGGGGGCACCAGCGCCGGCGGCGGCGGTGCCGGTATCGGAGGCGGAAGTACAGGGACTGGCTCCGTCGCCACGGTCACCATCGACGGCGGCACGGTCACCGCCACCGGCGGGACAAACGGCGCTGGCATCGGCGGGGGCATGCATGACTCCGGCGGCACGGTGGCCATCGACGGCGGAACTGTCACCGCCACCGGTGGTGCGGCGGGCGCGGGCATCGGCGGTGGGAACGGCACAGAGCACGGGGGCGTCGTCCCGACCAACGGCGGCACGGTCACCATCGACGGCGGCACGGTCACCGCCACCGATGGGATAGCGGGCGCCGGCATCGGTGGGGGCGACAAGGGGTCCGGGGCCACGGTGACGATCGGAAGCGGCGCCACCGTGACGGCGAAAGACGGGAGCTTCCTGAGCAGCGCCATCGGGACCGGGACATCGGGCCCCACATTTGGATCCCTCTCCAACGCCGGGACCCTCACCCTCCCGCAGGGTGCCGACCTGACGGTCCCGAAGGGGGCGAGCGCCACCAATTCGGGAACCATCGACGACCACGGCAGCATCACCGGGACGGGGACGATCACCAACACCGGGACGATCGTCGACGCCGCCGCGCCGGCCGGCACCGTTTCGGGCAACGGGGCCGGCCCGGCCGGCACGGCGCTGCTGGTGAAGGACGACAGCTACGTCCTGGACTTCTCGACGACCGGCGTACCCGGCAACCCGGCAGCCCCGGGCCCCATGGCCGTCTTCGCCACCACGGTTGGCGGCTCCGACCAGACCCTGCCCACCCTCAGCCTGCCGGCCGGTAACACCTTCACAGGCTGGTACGACGGCACGACGCCCGTCACCGGTACAACCGACCTGCCCAATCTCTCTGGGGTGGGGGCCGGACCCAAGACGATCACGCTCCACGCCACGTACCACACCGTCGACCAGGCCCCGGCCTTCACCTCGGCGGACACCACCACCTTCTTCCTGGGCCGTCCAGGCTCCTTCCAGGTGAAGACCACCGGGACGCCGGCGCCGGCAGTCACTGAGACCGGCAATCTCCCCACAGGAGTGACCCTGGCACCGACAGGGGACGGACTGCTCAAAGGCACCCCGGCCAAGGGCACCGCCGGCACCTACACGATCACACTCAAAGCGACAAACGGGTTCGGCTCGGCTGCCACTCAGACCTTCACCCTCACCGTCACCGCCGTGCCGATCACCCAGGGCGCCCCCACCGCCGGTACCACGACGACGGCGGGCTCGGGCGCCTTCACCGACCAGTTGGCCACCTCGGGCAACGTCGGGGCCGTCACCTACACCGAGACCCATTCGGCGGACTCGACCGACGTGGTGGTCTCCTCCAGCGGCGCGGTCACGACCAAGGGCACGCTGGCGGCCGGGACCTACACCGTCTCGGGCACCGACGGTGACGCCTATGGCGACACCGGAGGGTGGTCCTACATCCTCACGGTGATCGGCGCGCCCACCAAGCCCACCGCCCCGGCGGCCACGCCCGGCAGAGGGCAGGCCACCATCACCTGGACGGCTCCGACAACAGGGGGCACACCGATCACCTCCTACGTGGTGGCCTCGGCGACAGGGAGGTCCTGCACCTGGTCGTCGGGCCCGCTCACTTGCACGGTGACCGGCTTGCAGTACGGAGCTCCTTACGCCTTCACCGTCACCGCCCACAACGGCCAGGGGACAGGCCCCGCCTCGACACCGGTCACCGTCACCCTCTCGGTCACCGCCGTGGCCAGTAGCCCGGGCTACTGGCTCGGTGCCGCCGACGGCGGCATCTTCAGCTTCGGCGGCGGCGGGTTCTCGGGCTCCGAGGTCGGCGAGCACCTGAACGCCCCCCTGGTGGGGATGGCGGGCGCGCCCACAGGCAAGGGTGCCTGGATGGTGGCCGCGGACGGCGGGGTGTTCACCTTCGGGGTGCCCTTCTTCGGCGCAGAAGGCGGGAAGCCGTTGAACGCTCCGATCGTGGGGATGGCGGCCGCCCCTACAGGCAAGGGCTACTGGCTGGTGGCGGCCGACGGCGGGGTGTTCACCCTCGGCAACGCCCAGTTCTACGGCTCCGAAGGCGGCAAGCCGCTCGACGCCCCCATCGTGGGGATGGCTCCGACCCCCACAGGCAAGGGCTACTGGCTGGTGGCGGCCGACGGCGGAGTGTTCACCTTCGGCTCGGCCCGGTTCTCCGGTTCGATGGGCGGCAAGCCGCTCGACGCTCCCATGGTGGGGATGGTGGCCGCCTCCACAGGCAAGGGCTACTGGCTGGTGGCCGGTGACGGGGGGGTCTTCGCCTTCGGGGTGCCCTTCTTCGGTTCGGACGGCGGTCAGCACCTCAACGCTCCCGTGGTGGGGATGGCGGTGGGCTGACGACCGGCTACGCCGGAGAGCCGCTCCTCGTCAGCATGTCCCCCACCGCCGCCGCCAGGCCGTCGCCGGTCACCCCTTCGGCGGCCACGTGGCGAGCTCCCATGGCCGCCGCCAGCTGGGCCGCCAGGCCGAGCCGGGGGCCGGCACCCGCCTCGCAGTCCACCACCAGGGCGTCGATCCCGGCGTGGCGCACGGCCCGGGCCGCCTCCATCGCCGCCCCGACCGGGTCCTCACCGACCGGGCCGGCCGTCGCCCGCCCGTCGGTCACCAGCACGAGGAGGGCACGGTCGGCGGCGTGGCGCCGGGCCGTCGCCACCCGGAGCCCCTCGGCCAGCCCGGCCGCCAGCGGCGTCCGGCCACCGGTGGCGATGGCGTCCAGGCGCGCCCTGGCCACCTCGGTGCTCCCGGTGGGGCGGAGCACGGCCTCTGCCGCCTCGCCCCGGAAGGTCACCAGGGCGACCCGGTCCCGCCGCTGGTAGGCGTCGACCAGGAGGGCCAGGACGGCGGAGCGGGCCGCCGCCACCCGCTCGGCCACGCCCATCGACCCCGACGCGTCCACCACCACCAGCGTGGGCGTCGGCTGGCGGCGGACGGGCTCCCGCACGTCGGCGGGGTGGACCCGGAGGGGGCCGACGGCTCCGCCCGGCGCCCGGCGCTCGACGGCGGCCAGTAGGGCGGCCGCCGGGTGCACGCCGTTCGGCGCCTCCCCGGGCGCAGGCGCCCGGCTCCCGACCAGCCGGCCCCGGCCCGACGCCGACCGGTCGGGGGACCGGCGAGCCACCCCGGCGGACGCTCCGGCCGGGCTCCGACGCCGGCGGGCCAGCTGGGCCAGCTCATCTCGGAGCACGGGCGAGGGGACGTCCGCCGGTGCCGGCGGAGGGGGTGGCGGAGGGGGTGGCGGCCGTGGCTCGGTGGCCTCGGCCTGCCCACGTTCCCGCGGAAACGTGCCTTCTCCCCCGCGCTCCGGGTCGCCCGTCCGGGCACCGCCTGCGGGGCCGCCGTCCACCTCGTCGGGGGCCTCGGCCCCGGGCCCGCCAGCTCCCTCGCCACCCAGGACCTCGTCGAGCAGGTCGTCGAGGTCTTCGCCGCCGCCACCGCCGGCCCCGGCCTCGCCGCCAGCCCCGGGCCCGGCGCCGTCCCACGGGCTGGACCGCCGGTGGGCCAGGGCCAGGGGGGCCACCCGTCGCACGTCGTCGGCCGATGCCTCCGCCCGTCCCTCCCACCCGGCCAGGGCGGCCGCCGCCCGGCAGATGACGAGGTCCGCCCGCAGGCCCTCGGCCCCGGCTCCGGCGCACAGCACCGACACCTGCTCGGCCAGGCCATCGGGCACCGGCGCCGGGTGGGCGGCGGCCAGCCGCTGTAGCAGCTCCGCCTCGGCGCCCGCCCACCGGGCCGCCTCCCCCGCCGGGTCCCGGTCGAAGGCCACGCGCCTGCGTACCGCTTCCGCTCTCTGCGCCGGGTCCGCCGGGGCGCGCACCAGCGCCGACAGCCCGAACCGGTCGAGCAGTTGGGGCCGCAGCTCGCCCTCCTCGGGGTTCATCGACCCCACGAGCACGAAACGAGCCGACCGCAGCTCGGACACCGCGTCGCGCTCGACCCGCACCACGCCGGTCGCCGCCGCGTCGAGCAGCAGGTCGACCAGGTGGTCGGCCAGCAGGTTGACCTCGTCGACGTAGAGCACCCCGCCGTCGGCCGCCTGGAGCAGGCCGGTCGACACGGCGTCGCTGATCGCCGCCTTGAGCGTCCGCCGGCAGTGCTGGACCGAGGCGAGCACCCCGTCGGCCACCATCGCCGCCCACAGGTACTCGACGTTGCGGGCGGTGAGCTTGCGCAGCTGGACGTGGCCGATTGCTGGGCCGATCCGGAGTAGGTCGGTGCGGTAGCCCTCGATCGTCTTGGGCCGCACGACCCCGAGGCGGGCCTTGGTGGCCACCCACTCGTCGAGGTAGGCGGAGAGGGTGACGCGGGGGGTCAGGGTCGCTCCCGGCCCCTCGTCGCGGATCTTCTCCAGGGCGCGGACGCGCTTGGTGACTGCGGCCCGGGTCTGCCCCCGTACATGCCGGCGCTGCGGCCGACCGTCGGGCCCCTCGCCCATCGACACCCACCCGTGCCAGCCGTCGCTGCTCTCGTGGATCGACGACCGGCCATTGGAGGCTCGGGAACGGCCCGCCATGGGTGCTCCTGTTCGCCTAACTCGTCCGGTGAGACATCGCGTCCGCTCCGTCCAGCCCGGACGCGATGAACGCCTCGATGGCCGAGCGCGGGATGAGGCGTCGGGAGCCGACCTTGATCCCTGTAAGGAAGGTTGTAGCCAGTCCCGCCAGGGAGGTCAGAGCGCTTCGGTCGGACAAGCACGATGCCCTCGCGTCTGGCCGGGCGCCCGCAGGGCGAGCCGGCCCGGCGAAGCCGAACGCCGGCGCTCCAGCCAGCCAGGGGCCAGCGACAACGGTACCGGGGCCGCGTTGTCGCAACTCAACCGTAGGCTCGGGCTGTGAGGTCGATCGAGTGGGCGGCGCGGTACGCCGAGGATCTTCTGGCGGACGATGGGCACCGCTGGCTGCACTCCAAGGCGGTAGCCAGCAAGGCTGCCGAGCTTGCCGACCGCCTGCGGCTGCCGGACGGCGACGTCCTGGTCGCCGCCGCCTACCTCCACGACGTCGGGTACGCCCCGGCAGTCGCCCTGACCGGATTCCATCCCTTGGATGGCGGACGCCATCTTCGTCAGCTCGGCGAGGACCGCCTCGCGGTCCTTGCCGCCCAGCACGGCGGATCGGCTGAGGAGGCAGCCCTGCGCCAGCTCGCTGACGCCATGGCGGAGTTCCATCGGGAGGAGAGCCACGTGGCCCGACTGCTCGACTACTGCGACCTCACCATCGGACCGAATGGGGAAGACATGAGTCCAGATGAGCGGCTGGCCGACGTGCAGAATCGCTACGGGCCCGAACACGTCGTCACCAGGGGTCTGAGGCTGGCGTGGCCCCGGTTGATGGAGGAGCTATCCGAGACCGAGGAGCTGCTGGTGGCGGCCGGTCAGCCGAGGTAGGGCTCGGCCCGGTTCTCCGTGAAGTGCCGGATGCGCAGGCGGATCGAGGGATGGACGTCGAGGCCGTCGAGCTCCACCGGATCGACGTAGCGCACCTCGCTCGTCTCTTCGCTGGGCCTCAGGATCCCCGCCACGGGTCGAGCCGCGAAGCAGACCGAGAACTGCTGACGGACCTCACCGTCTGTGTACTCGACGACGTGGCGCGGACTCGAGTAGATCCCGACCAGGCGGATCACCTCGACCCGCAGCCCGGTCTCCTCCTCCACCTCTCGCAGTGCCGTCTCGACGATGGTCTCCCCCGGTTCCATCCCGCCGCCGGGGATCGTCCAGAGATCATTGTCACGCCGGCGGGCCAGAAGGATGCGCCCGCGGTCGTCGGCAACGACGGCCGATGCAGCCGGGACGAGGGAGTTGGCCGGGGGAGCGTCGGGGTCGTCGTAGTGGTCGATGCGGCTCATGGCGGAGGCATGGGCACTGCGGTGGACCACACTCGCTCGAAATGCGCCACGTAGTTGTCGAACAGGCCGTCGTCGTGGAGGCTTCGCAGGTGGAGCATCGGCGCCTTGTAGCCCTTCAGGCCGAACAGGTGCGTCATCACGAGCATCTGTTCGTCGGCCCGCACCACCGAGTTGTACATCGGCGTGCGATGGTAGCGAAGCTCGATGCCGCCCACCCCGAAGAGCGGCTTGAAGTGGTCGACGGTGGTACGGATGCGTGCCGGCAGGGTGCCGCCGAGACGCTCCTCGTGGTCTCGCTCGGCCACCAGCCGGCTGTCCGGATCGGCCAAGGCGATGCGGACGCTGTAACCCTCCCGGGCACGTGCCACGAGGAGGCGGTCGAAGCTGGGGCTGTCCTCGGGCAGGAACTGGAGCGCGTAGCCCAGGAGGTCGATCTCGTGCTCGGCCCGGTGGAGCACCAGCCACCAGGTGTCGCGGGGCGCGTCGGAGCGGTGTGCCCACGCGGCGACGATCTCCTCACCGGCATCGGGTCGCCCCACCTCGGCTGAATCCTCACCGGCGGGCCAGAGCTCGGCCGCGTCCATCCCGAGCACCCGTAGCACATTCGACCTGAGGTCCACTCTCCTGGGAACGACGCCGTTCCGCCACCGCCACACGGATTTGGGGGTGGTGCCGATCGCCTCTGCCAGGGACTCGATGCTGAAGCCTGCCTTGTCCATGGCTGCGCAGAGTGCCTCGTTTCGGGCGGATCGAGCCGTTCCCATCGCTTGCGATTCTGCCCGATCCGAACCGAGCAGGTCGTCCTTCTACCGCTATGGACGGAACGGGACGTTCGCAGAGGTCTGGCTCGCGCAGTTATGCCGTCCTGCCCACACCGCGTACCACTGCTCCTGAGGCACGCAACCGTGTGCCCATGGAGAGAGGAGAAGCACCATGAAGCTGCCCATCGACACCACCGGCGTCACCTTC
>JBOGGE010000060.1:0-30502 GCA_050743865.1 Acidimicrobiales bacterium | reverse complement strand
CCCGGCGGCCGCTGCACCGGCGCGCCCGGCGGTCCCTGCACCGGCCCGCCCGGCGGTCCCTGCACCGGCGCGCCCGGCGGCCACCGCACCACCGACCGGCTCGGTGACCCGCGCTCCGGCGCCGGCTGCCGGCCTCGGGGCACCCACCCGGCCGGGTCCGACCCGCCCCACGCCGCCGGCGGCGGCGGTCCCTGACGCACCGGCCCCGCCGCGCTCGGCACCGACACGGACCGCTCCGGCGCGCCCTTCCCGCCCCACGGCGAGCCCGTCCGGCAAGCCCGTTCCGCCGCCGGCGGTGCGCCCGCCCCTCGGGCCCAGTGGTCGACCGATCCCCCCGCCGCCCGGGATGGGTGGCCGGCGGCCGCCGCCGCCGGCGTCGGGCCGGCCCGGGTACCCGCAGCGGACCGGAGGCCGGCCGTCGTCGGGTTCGAGCGGCCGACCGGCGGGCGGAGGGTTCGGCGGGCGGGGCCCCGGCGGTGGGTTCGGCGGGAGCCGCCTCGGCGCGCCGACCGGCGGCGGCCCTCCGGCTGGCCGCGGTGGCCTGCCCGGTCGCCGGCCTCCCCAGCGGCGGTCGCGCCGCCGCCGTCGCAACCTTGAGGAGCTGGAGCCGACCCAGCTCACCACCTACACTCCGTCGACCGCTCCGGTCCCCGACGGGGAGATCATCGTCGAGCGCGGTTCCACCGCCCGGGATCTGGGCCCCAAGGTCAACCGGTCGGCCGGCGACGTCGTACGGTTCCTGCTCCTCCAGGGAGAGATGGTCACGGCCACGCAGTCGCTCACGGACGACATGATCGACCTGTTCGCGGCCGAGCTGGGCGCCCAGGTGCGGTTGGTCGATCCTGGTGAGGAGAAGGAGGCCGAGCTCCTCGCCAAGTACTTCGAGGACGACGACGAGGAGGAGGAGCAGGAGGAGGACCTGCGCCCGCGCCCACCGGTCGTCACGGTGATGGGGCACGTGGACCACGGCAAGACCCTGCTGCTCGACCGGATCCGGTCGGCCAACGTGGTGGCCGGTGAGGCTGGCGGCATTACGCAGCACATCGGCGCCTACCAGGTCACATGGCGCCAGAACCTGATCACCTTCATCGACACCCCGGGCCACGAGGCCTTCACCGCCATGCGCGCCCGGGGCGCCGAGGTCACCGACATCGTCGTGCTGGTGGTTGCGGCCGACGATGGCGTCATGCCCCAGACGGTGGAAGCCATCGACCACGCCCGGGCGGCCGACGTCCCGATCGTCGTCGCCATCAACAAGATGGACCGGCCCGACGCCAACCCCGACCGGGTGCTCCAGCAGCTGGCCGAGCGGGGGCTGGTCCCCGAGGCCTGGGGCGGTGACACCATCATGGTCCAGGTGTCCGCGCTCGAGGGCACCGGCGTCGACGAGCTGTTGGAGCAGATCACCCTGGTCGCTGAGGTGACAGAGCTCCGGGCCAGCCCGGAGGGCCTCGCCCGCGGGACCGTCCTCGAAGCGAACCTGGAGGCCGGCCGGGGCCCGGTGGCGACCGCCATCGTCGAGCGCGGCACCCTCCGGGTGGGCGACGCGGTGGTGGCCGGCGCGGCGTGGGGCCGGGTCAAGGCGCTGGTGGACGACCACGGCGACCAGGTGAAGGAGGCCCTTCCCTCGATGCCGGTGGTGGTGCTCGGCTTCTCTGAGCCCCCGCGGGCAGGTGACGAGCTTCGGGCGGCGAAGGACCTGGCCACCGCCAGGACCCTCGGCGAAGCCCGCGCCCAGCGGTTCCGGCTGTCGGGACATCTCCCGGCGGCGTCGGCCACCGCCGGAGCCAGGCTCGAGGATCTGTTCGAGCAGATACAGCGGGGCGAGACCGCCACCCTCAATCTCGTGCTCAAGGCCGACGTGCAGGGCTCGCTGGAGGCGGTGACCGAGAGCCTGCGCAAGCTGGAGCGGGACGACGTCAAGCTCAGCTTCGTGCATCGCGGCGTGGGGGGCATCACCGAGAACGACGTCCAGCTGGCGCGGGCGTCGAACGCCACCATCATCGGGTTCAACGTCCGGCCGGACCGCCGGGCACGGGACCTGGCCGTGGCCTCCGACGTCGAGGTCCGCACCTACGAGATCATCTACAAGCTGCTCGAGGACATCGAGGCGGCGATGCTCGGGATGCTCGCTCCCGAGAAGGAGGAGGTGGTCACGGGCGAGGCCGAGGTCCGCCAGGTCTTCCGCATTCCTCGTGTGGGCGCGGTCGCCGGTTGCTATGTCCGGGAGGGCACCGTGACCCGCGGCACCAAGGTCCGGTTCCTCCGGGACGGCGTCGTCATCTGGCGGGGCACGATCACCTCACTGCGGCGCTTCAAGGAGGACGCCCGGGAAGTCCAGGCTGGCTACGAGTGCGGCATCGGCCTCTCGGACTACCAGGACCTCAGGGGGGGCGACATCATCGAGACCTTCGAGGAGCGAGAGATCCCGAGGACCTGAGGCGCCGGCGATGCCGTCGAGCCGCGACTACCCACGCGCCCTGCGGGTGAACGAGGTCCTCCGGCAGGTCGTGGCCGAGGAGCTGGAGCGGCTGGCCGACGCCGATGAACGGCTGCGGCTGGTGACGGTGACCTCGGTGGACACCCGGAGCGACCTGCGCACGGCAGTCGTGTACCTCGGCACCCTGGACGAGAACGCCGCCGAGGCGTTAGAGGAGCGTCGGACGCAGGTGCAGCGGGCGGTCGCCGGCCAGATCCGGATGAAGCGCACCCCCCGGCTGCAGTTCGCCGCCGACCCGGCGACCATGGCCGGCCGGAGGGTGGAGGAGATCCTCATCCGGCTGCGCCGGGAGCGGGGGTGACCGTCGACCGGGGCGCCCCCGAGCCGGGCAGGTCGGTCCCCGAGCCGACCGGTCTACTGGTGATCGACAAGGAGGCGGGGTGGACGTCGCACGACGTGGTGGCCCGGGTGCGCCGGCTGCTCGGCCAGCGGCGGGCCGGGCATGCCGGCACCCTCGATCCCGACGCCACCGGCGTGCTGCTGGTCGGGCTCGGCCGGGCGACCCGGCTGCTGCGGTTCCTTACCGTCCTCGACAAGGAGTACACCGCCGAGATCGTGCTCGGGGTCGCCACCTCCACCCTCGACGCCTCCGGCCAGGTGGTTGGCGAGTGGGACATGTCCGGCGTCGGCATCGACCGCGTCCGGCAAGCGGCGGCGGCGCTCACCGGCCCGATCGAGCAGGTTCCGCCGATGGTGTCGGCAGTCAAGGTCGGCGGCCGCCGGCTCCACGCTCTGGCCCGCCAAGGGGTCGAGGTGGAACGCCAGCCTCGGCCGGTGACCGTCCACCGCTTCGCCGTCGAGGCGACCGGGGATCCGGCGGTGCTGCGGGCCACCGTGCGCTGCTCCTCGGGCACCTACGTCCGGGCGCTGGCCGCCGACCTGGGGACGGCCCTCGGGGGCGGGGCGCACCTGCGGGCGCTCCGCCGGACCCGTATCGGCTCGTTCGGGCTGGCCGCGGCACGGCCGGTCGCGGCCGTCGGCCCGGAGCACGTCCTCCCCCCGGCCGAGGCGCTGGCGCACCTCGATCGGGTCGTGGTCGACGCCGAGGCTGCACGCCTGGTGGCCGGTGGCCGTCCGCTCGAGCGTGCCGCAGTGGGAGCGGCCGGTGACGGTCCATGGACCTTGGTGGACGGCACCGGGCGCCTGCTCGCCGTGTACCAGCCGGCCGGAGCCGGTCAGCTCCGGCCGGCCGTCGTGGTGGCGTCGTCCTGACCGATAATCTCCCGGCGATGGAGGTCGTCGGCCCGGGCGAGGCGTCGGTGCGCGGCGGCGCCGCCGTGACCATCGGCGCGTTCGACGGGGTCCACCTGGGGCACCGGAGGCTCCTGGAGCTCCTGCGGCGGTACGCCGCCGAGCTGGATGTGCCGGCGGCCGTCGTGACCTTTGACCGCCATCCGGCGACGGTCATCCGGCCCGAGTCGGCACCGCTGCTCCTCACCGATCTCGACCAGAAGCTCGAGCTCCTGGCCTCCTGCGGGATCGACCTGACCGTGGTGGTGCCCTTCGACCGGGCCCGGGCCGACGAGTCGGCCGAAGACTTCGTGGACGAGGTCCTGGTCGGGGCCCTCCGGACGCGGCGGGTGGTGGTGGGAGCGGACTTCCACTTCGGCCACGGCCGGAAGGGCAACGTGGCCCTCTTGGAGGAGCTCGGTCGGGTGGACGGGTTCGAGGTCGACGGGGTGCAGCTGTCTCGGGACGGCGGCGAGCCCGTGTCGTCCACCAGGATCCGCGGCCTGCTGGCCAGGGGCGACGTGGCGGCGGCGGCGTCCCTCCTCGGGCGGCCGCACCAGGTCCGGGGCACGGTGGTCCGGGGCGACGGGCGGGGAGCGGGGCTCGGCTTCCCGACGGCGAACGTTGCCGTCCCTCCCGGCATTGCCGTTCCCGGCACCGGGATCTACGCCGGCGGCTACGGGCGCCCCGACGGCACCCGGTACGCGGCGGCCGTGTCGGTGGGACGGCGGCCCACGTTCTACGACGACGATCGCCGTCCGCCCCTGGTCGAGGCGTTCGTCCTCGACTTCGGCGAGGATCTGTACGGCGAGGAGGGCCGGGTGTCGTTCGACGAGAAGCTGCGCGACGAACAGCGGTTCGAGCGGGTCGAGGACCTCGTCGCCCAGATGCGCCACGACGTCGACCGGGTCCGGCGCATTCGCTGATGTAGGGCCGTCGGGCGGCCCGGGCGCGCCGGTGACCTGCTATCGTCGTGCTTGTTGGCGGCGGGTGTCGCGCGCCAAGCCCTACCTGAGGTTCCTCCGTATATGCCCGAGAAGCAGGTCATCATCGCCGAGCACCGATTGCACGGCTCGGACACCGGCTCGCCCGAGGTCCAGATCGCGTTGTTGACCGGCCGGATCGCCCACCTCACGGAGCACCTCAAGATCCACAAGGGTGACCATCACACCCGGCGGGGGCTGATGAAGCTCATCGGTCGCCGCAGGCGTCTCTTGGACTATGTCCGGGACAACAACGTCGAGCGGTACCGGACCATCATCGGCCGTCTCGGGATCCGTCGCTAGCACCATCGACGCCCGGCCCCAGGGCCGGGCGTCGGCACATCGGTGCCCCCGGCGGGCGCCACCAGTTACCACCACGGTGCCCGATCGGCACCGTACAGTTGAGAGAGAGGCGGGCACGCCGGTACGTCGGCTGCCAGTTGCCGGTCACCTGGCCCGTGCGGGGTGGCCGACCACTGGGAACCGGCCGTGGCATGCCCCTGGCACAAGGAGCACCATGGCTGAGGCCATTTCCGTATCGGCGCCGATCACCGGCACCGACCGTTCACTTTCCTTCGAGGCGGGCAAGCTCGCCCAGCAGGCCGACGGCGCCGTGGTCGGCCGCATCGGCGACACCGTCGTCCTGGCCGCGGCCACCGCTGCCCGGTCGGTCCGGGAGGGGATCGACTTCTTCCCGCTCACGGTGGACATCGAGGAACGCGCCTATGCGGCCGGCAAGATCCCGGGGTCGTTCTTCCGCCGGGAGGGGAAGGCCTCCGACCAGGCCATCCTGACGTGCCGGCTGATCGACCGACCGCTGCGTCCGTCGTTCCCAAAGGGCTTCCGCAACGAGGTCCACGTGGTCGGGACCGTCTTCGGGGCCGACCAGGAGAACCCGCACGACGTCCTGGCCATCAACGCCGCGTCGGCGGCGCTCATGATCTCCGGCATCCCCTTCGACGGCCCGATCGGCGCCGTGCGGGTGGCGTGGTCGACCGAGGGGGTCTGGCTGCCCCACCCGACCTTCCAGGAAGGTGACGACTCGACCTTCGAGCTGGTGGTCGCCGGACGTGCGCTCTCGGACAGCTCCGACGCCGGGATCGCCATCATGATGGTCGAAGCGGGCGGGACCGAGCGGTCGTGGGAGTACTACGAGTCCGGCGCCCCCAAGGTGACCGAGGAGGTGCTGGCCGAGGGGCTCGAGTCGGCCAAGACGTGGATCCGCGAGTCCATCAACCTCCAGCGGCGCCTGGTGGCGTCGTTCGAGGCGGCCCGGGGCCCGATCGGCGCCGTCCCCTTCCAGGCCCTCACCGACTACGGCGACGACGTGTGGGAGCGGGTCCGCGCCACGGCGACGGACCGGGTGACCAAGGTGGTGGCGATCGTCGACAAGGCAGAGCGCAACGCCGCCACCGCCGAGGTCACGGCGGCGGTGGTGGCCGAGCTGGCCGGCGAGCTGCCCGAGCGGGAGCGGGAGATCTCCGCCGCCGTCAAGTCCCTGAACAAGCAACTGGTGCGCCGTCGCATTGTCGAGGAGGGCCTGCGCATCGACGGGCGCGGCACCGCGGACATCCGGCCGCTCTCGGCCGAGATCGACCTGCTCCCGACCGCCCACGGCTCCGCGCTCTTCCAGCGCGGGGAGACCCAGGTCCTCAACGTCACCACCCTGGGCATGCCCAGGATGGACCAGCTCCTCGACACCATCTACCCGGACGTCTCGAAGCGCTACATGCACCACTACAACTTCCCGCCCTTCTCCACGGGAGAGACGGGGTTCATGCGTGGCCCCAAGCGCCGGGAGATCGGCCACGGCCTGCTGGCGGAGCGGGCGCTCCTCCCGGTGGTGCCCAGCAAGGAGGAGTTTCCCTACGCGCTGCGGCTGGTGTCCGACGTCCTGTCGTCGAACGGCTCGACGTCGATGGCCTCGGTCTGCGGCTCGTCCCTCTCGTTGATGGCGGCCGGGGTGCCGATCAAGGCACCGGTGGCCGGCATCGCCATGGGCCTGGTCCACGAGGACGACCGCTACGTCACCCTCACCGACATCCTCGGGGCCGAGGATGCCTTTGGCGACATGGACTTCAAGGTCGCCGGGACGGCCGACGCGGTGACCGCGCTCCAGCTCGACACCAAGATCGCCGGGCTTCCGGCCGACGTGTTGGCGCAAGCCCTCCTCCAGGCCAAGGACGCACGGCTGAAGATCCTGGAGGTGATGCGGGCGGCCATCGCCGAGCCCAGGACCGAGGTGGCGGCCAGCGCCCCCAAGATCGTCTCCATGGAGATCCCGATCGACAAGATCGGCGAGGTCATCGGGCCCAAGGGCAAGGTGATCAACACCCTCCAGCAGGAGACCGGGGCCGACATCGCGGTGGACGACGACGGGATGGTGGGCACCGTGACCATCGGGGCCAAGGACGGGAACGCGGTCGAGGAGGCCCGGCGCCGGATCGCCCTCATCCTCGACCCGCCGTTGGCCGAGGTGGGGGCGAACTACGCCGGGAGGGTGGTGAACATCACCAAGTTCGGGGCGTTCGTCAACGTGCTGCCCGGGCGTGACGGCCTTCTGCACATCTCGAAGCTGTCGTCGCTCTCCGGTGGAAAGCGGGTCGACCAGGTCGAGGACGTGCTCACCCTGGGCCAGTCGGTCGAGGTGCGAGTCGACGACATCGACCGCCAGGGGAAGGTCTCGCTCTCCTTGGTGGGCGCCGGTCCTGGCCCCGGCGGCCAGGGAGACCGCAGCCGCTCCTCGGGCAACGGGGCGCCGGCGGCCGTCCCGGGCAGTAGGGCGCCGGCGGCCGACCCGGGCAGTGGGGGGCGCGCCGCCTCATTCGAGGACGCCTTCGAGGCCGAGCTGCAGGCTGACCTCGGCGACCTGGGGCCGGCGAGCCCGGTGGGACCGGCGGCCCGGGGCGGTGACGACGGCGGCGACCGCCGACGGAAGCGCTCCCGCCGGCGTTGAGCCCGGGGATCCGCACTGGCGTCCTGCCCAGCGGGATCCGCCTGGCGACGGAGGTCATGCCCGACGTCCGGTCGGTGGCCATCGGCTTCTGGGTGGGCACCGGGTCGAGGGACGAGCCACCGGAACGGGCCGGGGCGTCACACTTCTTGGAGCACCTTCTGTTCAAAGGGACGGCGGCCCGGTCGGCGGCCGCCATCGCCGAGGCGCTCGACGAGGTCGGCGGTGACTGCAACGCCTTCACCTCCAAGGAGTACACCAGCTTCTACGTGCGGCTCCTGGCCGAGCATCTCCCCCTGGGCCTCGGCATCCTGGCCGACATCATGGAGGAGCCGGCGCTCCGCGACGCCGATGTCGGCGCCGAGCGGTCGGTGATCCTCGACGAGATCCTGATGCACGCCGACGAACCTGCCGACCTGGTGGCCGAGCGGGGCATGGGTGCCTTGTTCCCCGACCACGCCCTCGGGCGCGACACCCTGGGGACGGCGGAGAGCATCCGGTCGACCACCGCCGCCGACGTGCGGCGGTTCTTCGACCACCACTACCGGCCGGGGAACGTGGTGGTGTCCGTGGCCGGCGACTGCGACCACCAGGTGGTGGCCGACGTGCTCGGGGAGCGGTTCGCCGGCCGCCCCGGTGGGGAGGCACCGGCGCGCACGGCCCCGGCGGCGGAGGTCGAGCCGCTCGTCGTCGTCCGGCGCCCGACCGAGCAGGCCCACCTCGTCCTCGGCATGCGGTCGGTGTCCCGGCACCATCCGGACCGCTGGGCGCTCTCGGTGCTCAATCTGGTCCTCGGTGGCGGGCTGTCGAGCCGCCTGTTCCAGAAGGTCCGCGAGGAGCGGGGGCTCGCCTACTCCATCTGGTCGGAACGGGCCGGCTACGACGACGCAGGCTCGCTGACGGTGGCTGCGGGGACGGCTCCCGAGCACGTCGACGAGGTGCTCCGCATCGTCGCCGGGGAGATCGAGCGACTGGCGGCGGACGGCATCGCCGACCGGGAGCTGACGGTAGCCAAGGGCAACCTGCGCTCGGACACCCTCTTGTCGTGCGAGGACTCGGGCGCCCGCATGAGCCGCCTCGGTGCCTCGGTGCTCCTCCACGGGCGGGTGTGGCCGGTTGAGGAGGTGCTCGCCCACGTCGACGCAGTCACCGGCGAGGACGTGCAGCGGGTGGCGGTCGACCTGGCCGGGGCGCCGCGGACGCTGGCCGCCGTCGGGCCGTTCGATGCCCGTCACTTCGACGGGTCGGCTCTCGGGCTCACCGCCCACGCCGTCTGACGCGTGACCAGCCCGGCCGCCGCCGACGGGCGCCGCCCGTCCGCGCCGTCCCCGCCGGCGAAGCTGACCAGATGGCTCCGGACGCCCGACGGAGCGGCCGTCGCCGTCCTCTGCGTCCTCCCGGTGCTGGTCTTCGCCGTCCCGGCGGCGCTCGGGCACCCGGCCATCGCCAGCGACAACACCATCCAGAACTTTCCCCTGCGGGCGTTGTCGGGCGATCTCATGCGGCACGGGCACCTGCCGCTGTGGAACCCCTACATCTGGTCCGGGAGCCCGTTGCTGGGTGGCCTCAACGCCGGCTCCTTCTACCCGCTCACCTTCCTCTTCGTGGTCCTGCCGCCGGTGGCGGCGTGGGTGGCCAATCTGCTCGGCACCTGGTGGGCCGCCGGTCTGGGCCTCTATGCCCTGGGACGCCAGTACCGGCTGCGCCCGCTGGCCTGCGTGCTCGGCGCCGTCACCTACAGCTACGCCGGGGCCATGTCGGGGCAGCTCGTGCACCTCCCCGTCGTGCAGGGAATGGGATGGGTGCCACTCCTGGTCCTGGCCCAGATCCGCCTGGCCTGGCTGGTGCTCGGCACCGGTGACCGGCGCACGTCCCCGTGGCGGTGGGTCATCCTCCTCGCCGCCGTCGTGGGCCTGGAGGCCCTGACCGGCGAGCCCCGGTCAATGGCCGAGACCGAGGTGGTCGCCGCCGCTGTGGCCCTGTGGCTGGTGCTTCGGCCCTACCGGCCGCCGGCCGGCCTGCGCCGCCGGGCGGCCTACGTGGCGCTGTCGGTCGTGGGCGCCGGGTGGGGAGTGGCGCTGGCCGCCGCCGAGCTGGCGCCGGGCTGGGCCTTCATCCGGGCCTCCCAACGGGCGGTGGGGAGCTACGCCTTCTTCGGGTCCGGCTCCCTGCCGGTCAAGTGGAGCTCGCTGCTCTTCGTGCCCGACCTGTTCGGCGGCGACGGCCTGTTCGGCCAGCCCACGTACTTCAACCACTACAACCTGGCCGAGGTGACGGGCTACGTCGGACTGCTCCCGCTCGGCGCCGCCCTGGTGCTGTGCAGCCGATCGTTCGGTCGCCGGAGGGACCCGGGATCCGCCGACTGGGGGATGTGGCTGGGACTGCTGGTGCTCGGGCTGTTCCTGGCATGGGGGTCGTTCACCCCGCTCGGGCACGTGTGGGCGGCCATCCCCCTGTTCGGGCGGACGAGGTTGCAGAGCCGCAGCTTGGGGATCGTCGACCTGGCCCTGGCTGTGCTGCTCGCCTTCTGGGCCGACCGGGCACTGGCCGGGCGCACGGCCGACGCCGGCCTGGCCGGGTGGCGCCGCTGGGTCACGAGCGTCCCGGCACTGGTCTCCGGCGGGCTGTGCGTGGCCGTCCTGGCCGCCCCGGGCCCCGTCGAGGCGTGGTTCGGTGCCAACGCCGCCGCCGGCGGCCGGCTGGCCAGGGAGCTGGCGCCGTGGCTGGCCGCCCAGCTGGCGATCGCCGCCGCCGCCGTGGCACTGGTGCTCGGTTGGCGGCGGCTGCCGCCGGTCCCCCGCCGGTGGGGACTGTGCGCCCTGGTGGCGGCCGATGTCATCCTCTTCGCCCTGGCGGCGTCGACCGGTCTCTCGGCCGGGACGGCGACAATCGAACCGACCCCCGCCCGGGCGGCAGCGGTCCTCGGGCACGCCGGCCGGTTCGCCATCTACGACACCACCGCCGCCAACATCGACACGCTCAGCGCCGTCGGCCAACCGGACCTGAACGCCTTCACCCGGCTGCCGAGCGTGCAGGGGTACGGCTCGATCCTGTCGGCCACCTACGGGGCCGCCACCGGCACCCACGCGCTCGACACCCTCGACCCGTGTGCCCTGGCCGCCGGCGCGTTCGTGCCGCTGCGCCTGGCCACGGTGCTGGTCCTGCCGAAATTCCTGGCCCCCGGCGCCGGGCCGGCGGGGCCGCCGCCGCCCCCCGTCGCCTGCCCCGGACCGGCGCGCCGGCATGCCCCGGGCCACCAGGTCCTCTACGTCGGGCGGTCGCTGGAGATCACGGCCGCCGACCTGGTCGCCGCCCCGGGCTACCGGGTGACTTCCTCCCCCCGCGTCGGGGTCGTCGGGCCCGGCGGCGGGACCCGATGGCCGGGAGCGTCGGTGACCCGGGTGGCGGGTGGTTGGGCGGTCCGCTTCGCCCGGCCCGCGCTCGCCACCGGGCTGGTCATCGAGGGCCGGGCCAGCGCGGTGATGGACACCTCGACCGTCACCGGGACCCCAGCGCCGGCACCGGGGGAGGGCCCGGCCGTCCCACGCCCTCGCGGCACGTGGGGGTTCGACGGGGTGATGCAGGGCGCCCTCGACGGGGGCGGCTGGCGCTACGCCGGGAACTGGCAGTCCTACGCCGTCTTCCGGCATGCCGTCGGCCCGCCGGTATGGCTTGCCGGCGCGCCCTCGGGGTCGCGGGTCACCCGGGTCCGCGCCACCCCCTGGGGGACCGAGGTGGACCGGGTGGACGCGGCCAGACCGGTGACGGTCGTGCGCAGCGAGGCCGACCTGGCCGGCTGGCGCGCCGAGGCGGTCCCGGCCGGCGGCGGGACGGCGCGTGACCTGGTCGTGGTCCGGCACGGCCTGGTGCAGTCGGTGCGGATCCCGGCCGGGCGCTGGACGCTCACCTTCCGCTACCGGGCTCCCCACCTGACCCTGGGGCTGGCCGGGTCGGGGGCCGGTCTGGCCGCCATGGTGGCAGCGGCTGCCGTCGCCGCCACCCGCCGCCGGCGACGGCGGCCGGACGCCGGGCCGGCGACGGCGGCCGGCTGAGTAGCGTGTCGCCCGTGGCGGCGACCGGAGGAGGGGCGGCGGGCGGGGTCCGGGTCGGCGTGCTCGGGGCCGGTGGCCGGATGGGCCGGGAGGTCTGCCGGGCCGTGGCGGCGGCCGACGACCTCGAGCTGGTCGCCGTGGTCGACCCGAGCCCTCCGGGCGGCGACCAGGCCTGGGGGAGCCACGTGGCGGCCGGGCCGGACGTGGTCACCCTCGCCGACAGCGGTGCCCAGGTGGCGGTGGACTTCACTGACGCCCGGGCGGCCCGCCACAACCTCCGATGGTGTGCCGAGCACGGCGTTCACGCCGTGGTCGGGACCACGGGGCTCGGGCCGACCGACATGGCGGACCTGGCGCGGTGGTTCGACGGCCGCCGGGCCAACGCGGTGGTGGCGCCGAACTTCGCTCTCGGAGCGGTCCTCCTCGTCCGGCTGTGCGAGCTGGCCGCCCCGCTCATGGAGGGGGTGGAGGTGATCGAGCTCCATCACGACCGCAAGGTCGACGCCCCGTCGGGGACGGCGGTGCGCACGGCGCAACGGATCGCCGAAGCTCGCGCCGCAGCCGGCTGCGGCCCCCTCCCACCCGACCCGACGACCGACGAGGTGGTGGCCGGCGCCCGCGGGGGGTTGGCGCCCGGGGGGGTCCGGGTCCACGCCGTCCGACTTCCGGGCCTGGTGGCGCACGAGGAGGTCGTCTTCGGCGCTGCCGGCCAGTCGCTGACGATCCGGCACGACTCCTACGACCGCACCTCCTTCATGCCGGGCGTGCTCCTGGCTGTCCGGTCGGTCCGGGCGAGGCCGGGGCTGACCGTGGGCCTCGAGCCGCTGCTCGGCCTCTGACGTGCCGGCGGCGGAGGTCCGTGAACGGGTGCTCCGGGCGACGTACGAGTGCGTCGCCCGCTGGGGCCTGGCCAAGACGACCGTGGACGACGCTGCCCGGCGGGCCGGGGTGTCCCGGGCCACGGTCTACCGGTACTTCCCCGGGGGGCGCGACGAGCTGGTCGGTGCCGTCGTGTCGTGGGAGCACCGGCGGTTCTACGCCCGCCTCTACCAGCAGCTGGGCGCGGCCGGGTCGCTGGAAGAGGTGATGGAGCGGGGCCTGCGCTTCGCCCACCGCGCCATCCGGGAGCACGAGGTCCTCCAGCGCGTCTTGGAGACCGAGCCGGAGCTCCTCCTCCCCCGGCTGACCACCGAGGCCGCGGCCACGCAGCGGGCCGTCGCCGCCTTCCTGGTGCCGTACCTGGTCCGGGAGCGCCTGGCGGCGGGAGTGGAGCTGGTGGAGGCAGCCGACTTCCTGGCTCGGATGGCGCTGTCGTACATCGCCTCACCCGGTCGCTGGGACCTCGACGACCCGGACCAGGTGGCCCGGCTCGTCCGGGCCGAGCTCCTGGCCGGGATCGTGCGGCCGGGCGGTTGACGATGATACAAATCTCGGCGTATTGTTTCATCGATGGCTACCACCCCGCGGGCCGCTGCCCGCCGTCCGGGCACCGACCGGGATGGCCGGGCGGCCCGGGTCGTCCATCACCTGGGCACCGACGACCGTTCCTCCACTCGGGTACGGGTCGTCGACGCCGCTCTGCGCTGCCTCGCCCGGCACGGAGCCCAGCGGACCACGGTGGACGAGATCGCCCACGAGGCGCGGGTCTCCCGCGCCACGCTCTACCGGACGTTCCCCGGCGGCAAGGACGCCGTCTTGGGAGCGGTGGTGGAGACCGAGGCCGCCCGGCTCTTCTCTGCGGTGGCGGTCGCCATGGGCGAGGCCAGCGACCTCGAGGATGTCCTGGTGGCCGGGATGGTCGAGGCGGCCCGCCGCCTGTCCTCCCACCCCGCCCTCGGCTACCTGCTCGAGCACGAGCCGGGAACGGTGCTGCCTCACCTGGCCTTCGCCGAGATGGACCGCCTCCTCGCCGCCGCCGCCGAGCTGACGGCGCCGTTCTTCGGGCGCTGGCTCGAGCCCGAGCAGGCGGTGAGAGCGGCGGAATGGGCGGTCCGGATCGTCATGTCGTACCTGACGTGCCCGGCGGAAGGCTCGGATCTGACCGACCCCGCCCAGGCCCGGCACCTGGTGGGCACCTTCGTGATCCCCGGCATCCAGGCGCTCCGGATGGCAGGGACCGGCCCGTTGCCGCCGACGGCGAAGCCGCCGGCCGCCGCCGGTCACCGCCGGCCGCCGCTGGTCGCCGCCGACGGTCGTACGTGGTGAAGCGAGGAAGGGAGGCGTGATGCGCAACAACACCGACATCATCGGCCGCGACGACGTCAACGACTTCGCCGCCGTGATGGCCAAGGTCGGGCGCGAGGAGCCCGACGGCCGCCATGTGGTGCCGGACAACTGTCCGGCCGAGTTCACCTGGCGGTACGAGAAGGGGGCGAAGGCCAGGCTGGACCGGCTCTACGAGAAGGCCAAGCGGGCGCAGTGGAACGCCCAGACCGACCTCCCCTGGCACATCGAGGTGGACCAAGAGCGGGTTGCCATCGCCAACAGCGAGGCCAATCCGAACAACCAGCGGTGGCCTGAGTCGGCCCTGGTCGGCACCGCGCTGGCGAGCTGGGGCGACGCCGAGTGGCTCCGCCTGGCCGTCGAGAACCAGAACTGGATGCTCTCCCAGTTCATGCACGGAGAGCAGGGTGCGCTGCTCTGCACGGCCAAGATCGTCGAGACCGTCCCGTGGATGGACGCCAAGTACTACGCCGCCACCCAGGTGATGGACGAGGCCCGCCACGTCGAGGTGTTCTCCAAGTACCTCGACGAGAAGCTTTCCGGGCACTATCCGGTCAACGCCCATCTCGGGTTGCTGCTCGACGACATCGTCTCCGACTCCCGCTGGGACATGACCTATCTGGGGATGCAGATCATGGTGGAGGGGCTCGCCCTCGCCGCCTTCGGGTTCTTGCACGCGCTGACCACCGAGCCGCTCTTGAAGCAGCTGCTCCGGTACGTGATGGCCGACGAGGCGCGTCACGTCGCCTTCGGGGTCATCAGCCTGCAGGACTACTACCAGGAGCTGACCGCCGCCGAGCTGCGGGACCGCCAGGAGTTCGCCTTCGAGGCGGCGGTGCGGATGAAGGACCGCATGCTCATGCAGGAGGTCTGGGAGCGCCTTGGGGTTCCGTTCGACGACGTGGTCAAGGTGATGTCCCAGGCGCCGCAGCGCGACGAGTTCCAGGTCCTGCTGTTCTCAAAGATCGTGCCCAACCTGAAGAAGCTCGGCCTCCTCGACGCCGCCGACGGGTGGCTGCGAGGCAAGTTCACCGAGATGGGTGCCATCGCCTTCGAGGATCTGTCCGACTCGACGGAAGAGGCCGACGCCTTCGCCGACGGCTCCCCCGCCGAACGCCAGGTGGCCTGACCGGCTCCTCGCCGGCCCACCTGCCCAGCGGGGCCGGCGGACCCGGCTGGTACCCTGAGCCGGTGGGTGCTCCCCGTTTCGGTGCGGTGGTGACGGCCATGGTCACGCCGTTCGACGAGTCCGGGAGGCTCGACCTCGACGGCGCCGTGACCCTGGCCCGCTGGCTGGTGGACCACGGGAGCGACGGCCTGCTGCTGGCCGGGACCACCGGCGAGGGGCCGGTCCTGACCGACGCCGAGCGGCTGGACCTCTGGCGGGCGGTGGCGGCGGCGGTCAGCGTCCCGGTCATCGCCAGCACCGGCACCAACGACACCCGCCATTCGGTCGAGCTCACCCAGGCGGCCGGACCGACCGGGGTGGACGCCGTCCTCGTCGTGACCCCGTACTACAACCGACCCTCTCAGGACGGCCTGCTCGAGCACTTCGTCGCCGTGGCCCGGTCCACGTCGCTTCCGGTCATGCTGTACGACATTCCGGTCCGCACCGGCCGGAGGATCGCGCCGGCCACCGTGCACCGCCTGCTGGAGGCGACCTCCAACGTCGTGGCGGTCAAGGACGCCGCCGGTGACCCGGCCGGGGCCGCCCGGCTCCTGGCCCAGGCGCCCGAGGGGTTCGAGCTGTACAGCGGGGACGACTCGCTCACCCTCCCGCTCCTGGCCGTCGGGGCCGCCGGCGTGGTCAGCGTGGCCTCGCACTGGGCCGGCACCGAGATGGCCGAGATGCTGGCGGCCTTCCGCAAGCCCGATCCCGACGCCGCCCGGGCCGCCAATGCCCGACTCGTCGATTCCTACGACTTCGAGTCCACCGACGCCTTTCCCAACCCGTTGCCGGCCAAGGCGGCCTGCCGGGCGCTCGGCCTGCCGGTGGGGCAGTGCCGGCCGCCGATGGGCGCCGCCCCGCCCGAGCTCGACGGCGAGGCTGCCCGGCTGATCTCCCGGCTCGGCAGCCCGGCAGGGGCGGGTGGGCTGGTTGCCTGACGCCGTCCGGCTCGTCTTCCTCGGGGGCCTCGGGGAGATCGGGCGCAACTGCGCCTGCGTCGAGGTCGACGGCCGGATCCTCGTCCTCGACTGCGGGGTCATGTTCCCCAACCCCGATATGCCCGGAGTCGACCTCGTCCTGCCCGACTTCTCCTACCTGCGGGACAACGCGGAGCGGGTCGACGGCGTCGTCCTCACCCATGGCCACGAGGACCATACCGGTGGCCTGGCCTACCTCCTCCGGGATCTCCGGCTGCCCATCTACGGCTCGGAGCTGTCGCTCGGCCTGGCTCGCAACCGGATCGACGAGGCGGGGCTCTCGGGGCGCGCCGAGTACGTCGCCGTCACCGACGGCGAGCGGCGCCGGATCGGCCCGTGCGACGTGGAGTTCATCCCGGTGACCCATTCGGTGCCCCACGGCTTCGCCGTCGCCTTCCACACCCCCCAGGGTGTGGTGCTCCACTCGGGCGATTTCAAGATCGACCTTCATCCGGTCGACGGCCGGCGCACCGACCTGGCCCGGATCGGCGCCCTGGCGTCGGGGCCGGGCATCCGCCTGCTGCTGGCCGACTCCACCAACGCCGAGGAGCCCGGGTTCACCGAGTCGGAGAGCACGGTGGGGGCCACCATGCGCCGGGTGATGGCGGCCAGCGCCGGACGCCGGGTGGTGGTGGCGTGCTTCGCCAGCCACCTCCATCGGATCCAGCAGATCGTTGACGCCGCCGTGGCCAGCGGTCGCCGGGTGGCCACCCTCGGTCGCTCGATGGCCAAGAACGTCGAGCTCGCCCGCCGCCTGGGCCTGCTCTCGATCCCCGACGGAGTCCTGGTCGACGTGGGCGACATCGACGAGCTGCCCGACGGGCAGGTGTGCGTGGTGTCGACCGGCTCCCAGGGCGAGCCGATGTCGGCCCTCTCGCTGATGGCCACCGGCGACAACAAGTGGCTGCGCCTCTCCGAGGGCGACGTGGTGGTGGTCAGCGCCCATCCCATCCCCGGCAACGAGTGGTCGGTCGGACGGGTGATCGACGAGCTCCACCGGCGCGGCGCCCAGGTCGTCCACTCCGAGGTCGAGGCGGTGCACGTGAGCGGGCACGCCCGGCAGGGGGAGCTGGCCACCCTCTTGTCGGTGGCCCGGCCGGCGTCGTTCATCCCGGTCCACGGCGAGTACCGCCACCTGGTGCACCACGCCGCGCTGGCCAGGTCGATGGGGGTGCCGGCGGACCAGGTGCTCCTGTGCGAGGACGGCGACGCCGTGACCCTGGGGGGCGGGGCCCTCCGCCGGGACGGCACCGTGCCGGCCGGCTACCTCTACGTCGACGGTACCGTCGGCGACGTGGGCCACGGGGTGCTGCGCGACCGGCGGGTCCTGGCCGAAGAAGGGGTCGTGATGGTCGTGGCCACCGTCGACCTCCAGCGCAAGACGCTGTACGGCCATCCCCAGATCGCCACCAAGGGTTGGGTCCATGCCCAGGAGTCGGAGGATCTGTTGGACGAGGCCGGCCAGGTGGTGGCCGACGCCCTGGTGGCGGCCATGCGCGAGGGGGCCCATGATGTCGAGGTCCTCACCCGCCACGCCCGCCGGGCGCTGGGCCGGCTGGTCAGCGAGCGCACCCATCGTCGGCCGATGATCGTGCCCGTCGTGATGGCCGTCTGACGCGGCCCGCCGGCCCGGCGGTCCGGCGTCCACCCGCCGTGGCGGGTGGGGACGGTAGCCTCGTTCGCACTGTGGTGACGACCAAGCGCCGCCCGGCCGGGACTCGTGCCCGCGCCCGGCCGGCATCAGGGAGGGGCGCTCGGGCCCGAACGGGAGGGACGGTCCAGCCCCCCGGCTTCCTGCACGATCACGCCGCCGACCTGTGGGCGGTCGGGCTCGTGGCGGCGGGTGCCGTCCTCGGGCTCGCCGTCTATGGCGGGTCATCTGGCTGGCTGGCCCACGGTGCCGACGTGGCGCTCGGGGCGGTCGTCGGCTGGGCCCGGTTCCTGGCCCCGCCCGCCTGCCTGGTCGCCGCCGTGGTGGTGCTGGCCGGCCGGCGAGAACCCGAGCCGCTCCGGGCCGGGTCCGGTGCCGCGCTGGCGCTGGTGGCGGTGTGCGGCCTGGCCGAGCTGTCGGGCAGCTCGCCTCCCCTGAGCGCCGGGCACGGCCAACTGGCAGCGGCGGGCGGATGGATCGGGGCGCTGGTCGGCCGGCCCATGGCCTCGGGGCTGGGGACGGCGGGGGCCGTGGTGATCCTGGTGGCGGCGGTGGTCGTCGGATCGATCCTGGCGACCGGGGTCACCCTTGGCGGGGCGGGCCGGGGCCTCGCCGGCGCCGGCGCCGTGGTCGGTCGTCGACTGCGATCGCTGGCCACGGACGGCGGCCGGCCGGTGGGCAGTGGCGCCCGGCCGCAGGGAGGTGGCACGACGCCCGGCGAAACGGCCGCCGGGGACACGGCCGCCGGTCGCCTGGGGGCGGGAGACCGGGCGCCCGCCCTGGAGCAGCCACCCTTCCCCGACGGACCGGTCTCCGACCTGCCGGCGGACGGACCGGTCTCCGACCCGCCGGTCGGCGGGCTCGTCGAGGGGCCCGGCGGGAGCGTGCCGGCCCGGTTGCCGGCACCCGGGCGCGCCTCCGGCGGAGCCGGGTCGGGGCCCGAGGTCGGGGAGTGGCGGCTGCCACCGGCCCACCTCCTCGCCCGCTCGGCCGAGCAGCGCCTCGACCTGCGGCAGCTGGACAGGGCCGGGGAGTCTCTCGTGGCGGCGCTCGGCGCCCACGGGGTCGAGACCCGCCTGGTGGGTCGTACCGTCGGCCCGACGGTGACCCGCTTCGAGCTCGAGCTCGGTCCGGGCGTGAAGGTGGCCCGGGTCACCAGCCTGTCCAGGGACATCGCCTACGCCATGGCCTCGCCCGACGTGCGCATCCTGGCCCCGATCCCCGGCAAGTCGGCCATCGGGGTCGAGGTGCCGAATCGCCAGCGCCAGCTGGTGTCGCTGGGCGACATCCTGAGCTCGGACGAAGCGGCCCGGGCCGCCCATCCCCTCGAGGTGGCCCTCGGGCGGGACATCGCCGGACGGCCGGTCATGGTGAACCTGGCCGAGATGCCGCACGTCCTCATCTCCGGGGCGACCGGTGCCGGCAAGTCGTCCTGCATCAACTCGCTCATCACCTCCGTCCTCATGCGGTCGACTCCCGACCAGGTGCGGATGATCCTGGTCGACCCCAAGCGGGTGGAGCTCGGGCAGTACAACGGACTGCCCCACCTGCTGGCTCCGGTGGTGGTCGACCCGAAGAAGGCGGCCAACGCCCTGGCCTGGGCGGTCAAGGAGATGGAGCGACGGTACGACCTCCTCGCCGAGCACGGGATGCGGGACATCGCCGGGTACACCGAAGCCTTCGATCGAGGCGAGCTGGATCCGGGACCGGGCCACCTCGAGCACGGCGGCGACGAGGCGACAGGAGGGGCCGAGCGCCTCCCCTTCGTGCTGGTGGTGGTGGATGAGCTGAACGACCTGATGATGGTGGCGGCCCGGGATGTCGAGGAGTCGGTGTGCCGGATCGCCCAGATGGCCCGAGCGGTCGGCATCCACCTGGTCCTCGCCACCCAGCGCCCGTCGGTCGACGTGATCACCGGCGTCATCAAGGCCAACATCCCGAGCCGGCTGGCGTTCTCGGTGTCCTCGCTGGCCGACAGCCGGGTCATCCTCGACCAGCCGGGGGCGGAGCGCCTGGTCGGCAAGGGCGACCTGCTCCTGCTCACCGCCTCTACGTCCATCCCGCGGCGCCTCCAGGGCCCATGGGTCTCGGAGGCCGAGGTGCGCGCCGTGGTGGGTCACTGGCGCCGGCAGGGCGGGACGGTCGAGCCGGTGGTAGGGATCGAGGGCGTCGATCCGGGGACGGGCGATGGCCTGGCCGGGGACGACGGGGACGACGACGACCTCCTGCGCCAGGCCATGGAGCTTGTGGTCCGGTCCCAGCTGGGGTCGACCTCGATGCTCCAGCGAAAGCTGCGGGTCGGCTTCGCCCGGGCCGGTCGCCTGATGGACCTCCTCGAGCGCCGGGGGGTGGTCGGTCCGTCGGAGGGGTCCAAGGCGCGGGCGGTCCTCATGACTGCCGAGGAGCTGGACGCCCGGGCACGGTGACCCTCGATCGGTCGCCGGCCGGCCTGGCCCGCCGCCGGCGGGTACTGCGGCGCCGGCGGCGGGTGGCCGCCGCCGTGGTGGCGTCGGTGGTGATCGTGCTGGTCGCCGGCGGGCTGGTCCTGGCCAATCTGGGCGATCCACCTCCCCGGGCGACCGTGCGGTCGTCGCTGTCGCCGTCGGCCGTGATCGGGGAGGACCCGTCCGGGGCAGCGGTCCCGCCGTGGCCGGCAACCGGCGAGGCGGCGGTGGCCGTGCCGGCCCTCGGGTACACCGCCGCCTCTGGCCCCGAGACCCCGGTGCCCGTGGCCAGCCTGGCCAAGATCATGACCGCTTACGTCGTCCTGCGCGACCACCCCCTGCGGCCCCGGTGGGGCGGGCCGCCGATCACCGTGACCGCCGGCGACGCCTACCAGTTCGGCGAGGACACCGTGAGCGACCAGGCGAACGTGGAGCTCAGCGCGGGCGAGACGCTCACCGAGCGCCAGATGCTGGAGGGCCTGCTCGTGCACTCGGCCAACGACCTGGCCTTCGCCTTGGCCGGCTGGGACTCGGGGTCCGTCCCGGCCTTCGTGGGCAAGATGAACGCCGCCGCTGTCGCCCTCGGCATGCGCCAGACCCACTTCGTCGACGCCAGCGGCTTCGACCCGGCCTCGGTGTCGACGGCGGCCGATCTGCTGAAGGTGGCGGCAAGGTGCATGGACGACCGGGCCTTCACCCGGATCGTGAGGATGCCGTCGGTCTCCCTTCCCCTGGCCGGGACGGTTGCCAGCTATACCCCGCTGCTGGGCACGGCCGGCGTCGTCGGCGTCAAGTCGGGCTTCACCTCCGCCGCCGGCGGCGGGGACGTTCTGGCCTACGCCACCACCGTCGACGGCCGGCCGGTGACCACCCTGGCCGCCGTGACGTCGCAGGAGGGGCCGGGTGTGCTCGAGTCGGCCGGACGCTCGGCGCTGGCCCTGGCCCAGGCCGTGGCCGGAAAGGTCACCTCGGAGCGGGTGGTGTCCGTGGGCCAGCGGGTGGGGAGCGCCGTGGTGGGAGGGACGCGGGTGCCGGTGGTCGCCGCCCGGCCGGCGTCGCTGCTGATGGTGCCCGGGCAGGCGGTCCACCAGGCGGTGGCGGTCCGGCCGCCGCTCGGGGGCTCCCCGGCGGGGACCCCGGTCGGCTGGGTGTCGTACGCCGTCGGCCGCCAGCGGGCCCGGGTGCCCGTTCGCACGGCGGGAGCGCTCCCGGCCCCGTCGCTGCTGGACCGCCTATGGTGAACCGATGCGCGCCCGGGCCCCGGCATCGGCGGCCAACCTGGGGCCGGGGTTCGACGTCCTGGCCCTGGCCGTCGACCGCTACATCGAGGTCGAGGTGGAGCCGGCGACCAAGCTATCCGTCCGGAGCGAGGGTGAGGGCGCCGGCCTGACCGACGACGCCGGGCACCTCGCTGCTCGGGTGGCGATGGACGTGGCCGGTCACGACCGGCTGGCCGTCACCGTGCGGTCGGAGGTCCCGGTCGCCCGGGGGCTCGGCTCCTCCGCCGCCCTGGCCGCCGCCGCCGCCGCCGCCGCCGGAGCCGCAGACCCCCTCGCTGTCGCCGCACTGGTCGACGGCCATCCGGAGAACGCCGCCGCCAGCGTGGTCGGGGGGCTGGTCGTGGCCACCCTGGTCCGGGGGGCCGTCCGGGTGGTCCGCCTCCCCCTCGACCCCGTGCTGGCCCTCGTGGCCGCGGTGCCTGACCGGCCGCTGCCGACGGCCAGGTCCCGCCAGGCCCTGCCGGCCCAGGTCGGGCGGGAGGACGCCGCGTTCAACCTGGGGCGCATGGGACTGCTGCTGGCCGGTCTTGGCGACCACCGGCTCCTCGTCCGGGAGGCCGCCGAGGACCGGCTGCACCAGGACTACCGGAGCCCCCTGTTCCCCGAGGCCCCGAAGCTCCTGGCCGCCCTCGTCGCCGGAGGCGCCCTGGCCGCCTGCTGGTCCGGTGCCGGCCCGACGCTGCTCGGCATCTGCCGGGAAGCCGACGCTCCCAGCGTGGTCACGGCGGCGCGCTCGGCGATGGGCGAGGCCGGGGTGCCCGGACGGGTGCTGGTGCTGCACCCCGACCTCGGCGGCCTGGTCGTGGGGGAGCGCGGCTAGGGTACCGGCGGTGGCCCGCAAGTTCGCCATCCGTACCTTCGGGTGCCAGATGAACGAGCACGACTCCGAGCGGCTGGCCGGGTTGCTGGTGGCCGACGGAATGGAGCCGACCGACGACGTGGACGAGGCCGACGTCGTCGTCCTGAACACCTGCTGCATCCGGGAGAACGCCGACAACAAGCTCTACGGTCACCTCGGTCACCTGAAGCGGCTGCGGGATGCCCGGCCCGGGCTCCAGATCGCCGTCGGCGGCTGCCTGGCCCAGAAGGACAGGGAGCTGGTGCGCCGGCGGGCGCCGCACGTCGACGTGGTCTTCGGCACCCACAACCTGGCCCACGCCCCGGATCTCCTGCGGCGAGCGGCGATCGACGGCCCGGTCGTCGAGGTGCTCGACGCCCCCGACAGCCCGACAGCCGACGCCGGCCATGGTTCGGCGCTGGCGGCGGTGCGCGAGCTCCCCTACGCGGCCTGGGTCACCATCCAGACCGGGTGCGACAACTCGTGCGCCTTCTGCATCGTGCCGTCGGTGCGGGGCCGCGAGGTGAGCCGCCCGGTCGCCGAGATCGTCGGCGAGGTCCGCTCGCTGGCCGGGCGGGGCGTGTCCGAGGTGACGCTGCTCGGCCAGAACGTCAACTCCTACGGGCGGGACCTGACCCGGCGGCGGCCGCTGTTCGACCGGTTGCTGCGTGCCGTGGGCGAGGTGGACGGGATACGCCGGGTCCGGTTCACGAGCCCCCATCCCAAGGATCTCCGGCCCGAGACCGTCGCCGCCATGGCGGACGTGGGCGCCGTGTGCGAGCAGCTCCACCTTCCGCTGCAGTCGGGGAGCGACCGCGTGCTGGCGGCGATGCGCCGGGGCTACACCGCCGAGCGGTACCTGGCCCGGCTGGGCGCCGCCCGATCCGCCATCGCCGACCTGGCCGTCACCACGGACCTCATCGTCGGGTTCCCCGGGGAGACGGAGGCCGAGTTCGACGAGACGCTGGCCGTCGTGGCCGAGGCGGGCTTCGACAGCGCCTTCACCTTCGTCTTCTCCCCCCGGCCGGGGACGAGGGCGGCCGGTATGGTCGACCGCTTCGTCCCCGACGAGGTCGTGGCCGATCGCTTCGAGCGCCTCCGAGCCGTGGTCGAGCGCTCGGCGCTGCTGCGCAACCGGGCCCGCGTCGGCCGGATCGAGGAAGTCCTGGTCGAGGGGGAGAGCCGCCGGGACCCGGCGATGCTGACCGGGCGGACCCGCCAGGGGAAGCCGGTGCACTTCGCTCCCCGGGCCCGGTCGGCGCCGGCGGCGGTTCCGGCCCCGGGGGCCTTCGCCGAGGTGCTGGTGACCAGCGCCGCCCCCCACCACCTCGCCGGGCGGCTGCTGGCGGTCACGCGGGCGCCTCGGCACCGGACCCGGATCCCGGTCGCCGCCGGTTGAGCCCGGTCGCCATCGTCGGCACCACGGCCTCGGGGAAGTCGGAGCTGGCCCTGGCCGTCGCCCGCCGGCGCGGCGACGTCGAGATCGTCTGCGTCGACTCGATGACCGTGTACCGGGGGATGGACATCGGGACGGCCAAACCGTCGCCGGCGGCCCGGGCGGCGGTGCCCCATCATCTGCTCGACCTGGTGGACCCGTCCGGCGAGTTCACGGTGTCGGAGTTCCAGTCGGCGGCCGCCCGGGCGGTCGACGACATCGTGCGCCGCCGCCGCCGGCCGCTGCTGGTCGGGGGCACCGGCCTCTACCTGCGAGCGGTGGTCGACGACCTCCGTCTCCCCGGGCGGTACCCGGCGGTGGCGGCGGAGCTCGAGGCAGAGGCCGGACGTCCGGGCGGCGTGGCCGCGCTCCACGCCCGGCTGGCCGGGGTGGACCCGGTGGCGGCGTCGCGCACCACCCCGACCAACCGGCGCCGGGTGGTACGGGCCCTCGAGGTGTCCATCGGCTCGGGGCGGCCGTTCTCGTCGTACGGCCCGGGGTTGACCGCCTACCCGCCCAGCCGGTACCGGCTGTTCGGCGTGGCGTACGACCCCGAGATCGTCGACCGGCGGATCGAGGAGCGGTTCCGCCGCTGGCTGGCCGGGGGCCTTCTGGACGAGGTGCGGGCGCTGGCCTCCCGGCCGGGAGGGATCTCCCGGACCGCCGGGCAGGCGCTCGGCTACCGGGAGCTCCTGGCCCACGTCGAGCGCGGCATTCCGATCGACGAATGTGTGGCGGAGGCGGTCCGCCGGACCCGTGCCTTCGCCCGTCGCCAGTGGTCCTGGTTCCGCCGCGATCCCCGCATCCGCTGGCTCGGGCCGGCCGACGACGCCGGCGGGGTGCTCGCCGAGGCATTGGAACCCCGGGGAGGCGCCTGGTGGACGGGCCCGATGGTAGTCAGCGGGGGTGACGGGTGCGAGACTGTGCCATGACCCGGACCGATGAGCGCCCGGCCGACCGGCCGTCATCTGGTACGGCGGCGGTCGGTGGTCGCCGCCGCCTGACCTTCTGGAAGCACGAGGGTGCCGGGAACGACTTCCTCGTCGCGCTGGACCCGGCCGGGAAGCTGGACCTCGGCCCGGACCACGCCCGGGCGCTGTGCGACCGCCACCGGGGCGTCGGCGCCGACGGCCTCATCGTGGTCGGGCGGGACGGGGTCGGGGCCGATCTCACGATGGTGCTGTGGAACGCCGACGGCAGCCAGGCCGAGATGAGCGGGAACGGGATGAGGTGCCTGGCCCAGGCGGCGGTGGCGGCCGGGCTGGTGACGCCGCCGCGGTTCACCGTTGCCACCGGGGCCGGCGTGCGGGCCGTCGAGCTCACCTCCGACGACGGGCAGAATGCCGTGGCCAGCGTCGACATGGGTCCCGTCCGGCTGGGGACCGAGCGGTCGGAAGGCGGGCCGGGCCGGCGGTCCCGTGCCGTGGACGTCGGCAATCCCCATCTGGTGGTCCTCAGCGACGGCGATCCGGCCGGGGCCGACCTGGCCGGGATGGCAGCCGGCGTCGCCGCCCGTTGTCCCGGCGGGGTCAACGTGGAGCTCGTGGCCCCCGGACCCGGACCTGGCCAGCTGGTGATGCGGGTGTGGGAGCGCGGCGTGGGCGAGACCCTCGCCTGCGGGACGGGCAGCTGTGCCGCCGCCGCCGCCGCCCGGAGCTGGGGCATGGTCGGGGACCGGGTGCTGGTGGCCAACCCCGGTGGGACGTTGGACGTCCGGCTCGGGGCCGGCGACGGCGCCCCGGCCGTCCTGGCCGGACCCGTCCGCCGGGTGGCCGAAGTGCTGGTGGACGCGGCCGCCCTGGAGGCCGTGGCCCGGCGATGACCACTGCGCTCCCCGGCACCCTCATCACCCGGGAGTTCCGCGAGCGGATCGTGCTCGTCGGCGTCGTTCTCCCCGCCGCCGATCCCGATGTGGTCGAGGCGAACGTCGACGAGCTGGGGCTCCTGGTCGAGTCGGCCGGGGCCGACGTGGTGGCCCGGGTGGTCCAGCGGCGGACCCGGCCGGATCCGGCCACCTTCGTCGGGCGGGGCAAGGCGTTGGAGCTGGCTGAGCTCTGCCAGACGATGGACGCCGACACCGTCGTCTTCGACGACGAGCTCACCCCGGCCCAGCAGCGCAACCTCGAGAAGATCCTCGGGCGCACGGCCATCGACCGGACGGCGGTGATCCTCGACATCTTCGCCCAGAACGCCCGCAGTCCCGAGGGCAGGGCGCAAGTGGAGCTGGCCCTCCTGCGGTACCGGCTGCCCCGCCTGCGCGGCCGGGGGAGGACCCTCAGCCAGCAGGCCGGCGGCATCGGGACCCGGGGTCCGGGTGAGACCCAGCTCGAGGTCGACCGCCGTCGCCTCGTCCGCCGGATGCACCGGCTGGAGTCGGACCTGGCGGAGGTGGAGCGAACCCGGGCCCTCCAGCGCCGGGCCCGGCGGCGAGGCCGTCACCGGGAGGTCGTGCTCGTCGGCTACACCAACGCCGGGAAGTCCACCCTGCTCAACCGCCTGACCGACGCCGGAGTGCCGGCCGAGGACCGGCTGTTCGTGACCCTCGACCCCCGCACCCGCCAGCTCGCCCTGCCGGGGGGCGAGACGGTGCTGGTCACCGATACCGTCGGCTTCGTCCGCAGGCTCCCCCACGAGCTGGTCGAGGCGTTCAAGGCCACGCTCGACTCGGTGCGCCTGGCTGACCTCGTGCTCCACGTGGTGGACGGCAGCGCTCCCGACCCCGAGGCTCAGATGTCCGCCGTGGACGACGTGCTCGGCCAGATCGGGGCCGGCGACGTGCCCCTGCTGGTGGCAGTCAACAAGGCCGACCGCTCGGACGAGGCGGCGGTGCTGGCAGCCAAGGTGCCCGGGGCGGTCTGCATCTCGGCCGCCACCGGGGACGGCGTGCGCGAGCTGGTGCGGGCGCTGGCCGACCGCCTGCGGGTCGACGACCGGCCCGTCGAGCTGGTCATCCCGTGGTCGCGGGGCGACGTGCTGGCCGCCGTCCACCGGGAGGGCGAGGTGGTCGACCAGCAGCCCGGCGAGGACGGCGCCACCGTCCACGTCCTGCTGGACCCGGCTGGGCGGGCGCGGTTCTCCGAATTCCGGGTGGCCTCGGCATGACCGGTGGATCGGGCGGCTTCCGGCCGCCGCCCTACCCCTACGATCGCCTGGACGGCCTCCGGTCTCTGGCCGAGGCGCTGCCCGGCGGGGTCGTGGACTGCTCGGTGGGCACGCCCTGCGACGCGCCGCCCCCGGCGGTGGTCCGGGCGCTGGCGATGTCGGGCGCCGAGCGCGGGTACCCGGCGTCGGCCGGGAGCCCGGCGTTCCGCCGGGCGGCGACCGACTGGCTCCGGCGCCGTTTCGGGGTCCGGATCGAGCCGGGAGCGGTCGCCGCCTGCATCGGGACCAAGGAGCTGGTGGCGTCGACGGCCCATTACCTGCGGTTGCGCGACGGCGGGCGCGACACCGTGCTGTACCCCGCCGTCTCCTACCCGACCTACGCCATGGGCGCCGCCCTGGCCGGGTGCCGAGCGGTGGCCGTGCCGCCGGCCGGTGCCGACGGTGCCGGCCTCGACCTGTCTGCCGTCGACCGCTCCGACGCCGACCGAGCACTCCTCCTGTGGGTCAACTCGCCGGCCAACCCCTCCGGAGGCCTCACCGATCTGGCGGCGGCGGCCGAATGGGGGCGCCGGTACGGGGTGCCGGTGCTGTCGGACGAGTGCTACGCCGAGTACACGTGGGAGGGGCGGCCACGGTCGATCCTGGAGACCGGGTCCGAGGGCGTGCTCGCCCTCCACTCCGTCTCCAAGCGCTCGAACCTCGCTGGTATCCGGGCCGGGTTCTACGCCGGGGACCCCGGCCTGGTCGAGCTCCTCCGGGAGATCCGGCGCCACGCCGGGATGATGGTGCCGGGCCCGGTGCAGGCGGCGGCGGCCGTGGCCCTGGCCGACGATGCCCACGTCGAGGCCCAGCGCGAGCGCTACCGGGAGCGCCTGGCCTACTTGTCCCACGTGATGAGCGAGGCCGGTTGTCCGACCGTGCCGCCGGCGGGAGGCTTCTACCTGTGGTCGGCCGTGCCGCGGCGGTGGCCGGATGCCTGGGCGATGGCGGAGGACCTGGCCAAGGCGGCGGGCTTGCTGGCCAGTCCGGGGGACCTGTACGGCCCGGCCGGCGCCGGCCATCTCCGGGTGGCCGTGGTGCAGCCGATGGCCCGGCTCCGCCTGGCCGGCGAGCGCCTGGCCTCGGCCGGTTGGTCCTGACGTCGCCGCCTACGGCCCGACGGTGGGCGCCGTGCCCGGCCCGTCCGGCTCCGGCGACACCCGCCGGTGGACAGAGACGGCGTAGTCGCCGCCCGGCTCGAACGCGGCACCCTCCCAGGTGGCGGTGCGATCCGTCAGGGTGAGCCCGGCCCGTTCGGCCAGGCGGTCGTAGGCGTCGAGGCCCGTCGTCCCTGGCGACAGGGCGAACCCGGCGACCAGCAGCCCCCCGCCGGCCACGTGAGCAGCCATCCGGGTCACCACCGCCGCCTCGGTGCCCGGCGCCAGGAACACGACGACGTTCCCGGCCATCACCACGACGTCGAAGGTGCGGCCCAGGTCGACCGTGGCCAGGTCGGAGTGGACCCAGCGCAGGTGCGGCGCCTTGGCCCGGGCCGCCGCCAGCATCGCCGGGTCCAGGTCCACCCCCACCACGTCGATCCCCCGGCGGGACAGCTCGATGGCGACCCGGCCGGTCCCGCACCCGGCGTCGAGCACCGAGCGCGGGCCGTACCCGGCGATCCGACGGGCCTCACCGTGAACGTCGGCCCCGGTGTCCGCCAGCTCTTGGAAGCGGCGGTCGTAGGCGGCGCCGCGCTGCTTCGTCCCGTCGATCCACGGGTTGCCGGATGTCCCGCTCACACGCCGCTCCCCGCCCCACGCCGCCCCACCCTGTCCCACCCCGTGGCTACAGTCTTGGCCGTGGCGGATCTGGCGGCACGCATAGAAGAGCTGTGGGCGGCGGGCGATGCCGTCCAGGCCGGCGAGGCCGAGGCGGTGGCGACGGTCACCGAGGCCATCGACCTCCTCGACACGGGGGCGGCCCGGGTGGCCGAGGTCGCCAGCGACGGCCGCGTCGTGGTCCACGAGTGGCTGAAGAAGGCCATACTCCTCCTTTTCCGGCTGCGCTCGATCGAGACGATCGAGGCCGGCCCCTTCGAATTCGCCGACAAGCTTCCCCTAAAGCGCGGCTACGCCGCTGCCGGGGTTCGGGTGGTGCCCGGCGGATCGGCCCGTTGGGGGGCCTACCTGGCGCCCGGCGTCGTCCTCATGCCCAGCTACGTCAACATCGGGGCGCGGGTGGGGGAGAAGACGATGGTCGACACCTGGGCGACGGTTGGCTCGTGCGCCCAGATCGGGGCCCGGGTCCATCTCTCGGGCGGGGTCGGGATCGGCGGGGTGCTCGAGCCCCCCAATGCCGTACCGGTCATCGTGGAGGACGATGCCCTGGTGGGCAGCCGGTGCATGGTGACCCAGGGCGCGCGGGTCGGGCGGGGTGCGGTCCTCGGTGAGGGCGCCATCCTCAATCCGTCCATCCCGGTCATCGACGCCGAGTCCGGTGAGGAGCTGAGCCGTGGCGTGGTGCCGGCATGGACGGTGGCGGTGCCGGCTTCCCGGCGGCGCCAGTTTCCCGGGGGCGAGTTCCTCTTGCCGTGCGTGCTCGTGATCAAGCGGCTGGAGGAGGGTCAGCGGCACGACAAGTCCCAGCTGAACGAGGTGCTCCGCCAGCACGGCGTCTCGACGTGAGCGGAGCCGACCTGTTGGCCCTGGCGGCCGACCTGGTCGGCGTCCCGTCGGTGAGCCGGCAGGAAGCGGTGCTGGCGGCCCGGGTGGAGGAGGTGCTGTCGGCCTGCCCCTGGCTGGCGGTCGACCGGGTGGGGGACAACGTCGTGGCCCGCACCTCCGTCGGGCGGCCGTACCGGATCGTGGTGGCCGGGCACCTCGACACGGTCCCCCCGGCCGCCGACGGCGGCCCCCGGATGGAGGGCGACACGCTCTGGGGGGTCGGCGCCGCCGACATGAAGGGTGGTCTCGCCGTAATGCTCGACCTGGCGCGTGCGCTCCCCGAGCCCGGGGTCGACGTCACCTGGTGCTTCTACGCCCGGGAGGAGGTGCGACGGGACGAGAGCGGGCTGGGCCAGCTGTGGGCCGAACGGCCCGAGCTCATGGCGGCCGACGCTGCCATCCTCTGCGAGCCCACCGACGCCGTGGTCGAGGCCGGCTGCCAGGGGACCATGCAGGTCGTGGTCCACCTTGGTGGCGTCCGGGCCCACACGGCCCGCCCGTTCACCGGCTGCAATGCCATCCACCGGTTGGCGGCGGTGATCGACGTGGTGTCGGGTTGGGAGGGCCGGACGGCGGAGGTGGATGGCTGCGAGTACGCCGAGCAGCTCCAGGCGGTTGCGGTGGAGGGGGGCGTGGCCGCCAACGTGGTGCCCGACCGCGCCACCGTCACCCTCAACTACCGCTACGCGCCAGACCGCGACGGCCGCTCGGCTCGGGCCTTCCTGTCTGGCCTGTTCGACGGGCGCCTCCGCGCCGAGTTGGGCGACCGGTGGGAGGTGGTCGACGAAGCAGACGCTGCCCCCCCGTCGCTGGAGCATCCGCTGCTGGCGGCTCTGGTGACCGGCTCCGGGGTGCCGCCGCGGGGCAAGGTCGGCTGGACCGACGTCGCCTCGTTCTGGGCCCGTGGGGTCCCGGCGGCGAACTTCGGTCCCGGGGATCCGCTGCTCGCCCACCATCCCGACGA
>JBOGGE010000059.1:0-12293 GCA_050743865.1 Acidimicrobiales bacterium | reverse complement strand
CAGGCCCACGGCCAGGAGGATGCCGTGGAGCAGCCCGAACGGGGTCGGGGGCGAGCCAGGGACGAAGACGTCGACCGGCACGATGGCGGCGACCCCGGTGCCGCCGGCGTAGGTCGGGCCGACCAGGCCACCGCTGGCGGCGTCGGTCCCGGCGGCCACCACCACCTTGGGCTCGGGCATGACGTCGTAGGTGTGGCGCAGCGGCCGGCGCATCCCGGCCGTCCCGATGCCGGTGACGAGCAGCAGGTCGGCATGGCGGGGGCTGGCGGTGAAGAAGACCCCGAGCCGCTGCACGTCGTAGACCGGGTTGGTGAGGGCGGCGACCTCCCATTCGGCGGCGCCGTCGGAGCCGGCGTCGACGTGGCGCACGTGGACCGACCGGCGCAGCGCCCGCACCCGGCCGGCCAGCTCCGCCCGGGCGGCGGCCAGCATCCCGTCGTTCTCCCCTGCGGCCGGGACCACCAGGCCCTGGCGGTGGTCGGCGGACGTCTCGAAGGTGGGATCGAACCGGAACGCCTGGGGCGCCAGCTCGGTGCACCGCCCGCAGAGGATGCACCGCCCACGGTCGAGCCGGGCGGTTTCCCCGTCGACGCCGATCGCTCCCGTGGGGCAGCACTCCGCCGCCGCCGCCAGGATCGGCGCCGGAGCCTTCATCCCCGGTGCCACCACGACCGCCCCGCGGAAACCGGTGCCGTACCCGTCGGGCCGGCGGGGATAGCGGGTGGTGACGATCCCCTCCCGGAGCCCGCGCGGTACCCACGGCATCAGCCCGCCGCCCCGGCGATCGACAGCCCGAAGCTGGCCTCGATGAAGGCGAAGTCGGTGAAGACCTCCCTCGGGAAGGCGGAGGGGAAGGCGGCCAGGTTGTGGAAGGACGCCGAGCGCTGCCGGAGCTGGGCCAGCTTGCCGTCCTCGGCCTCCACCAGGGACAGCACCTCGCCCTGGGGTGCCTCGGCCCACCCGATCGCCCGGCCGCCGGCCAGGGACAGCGGGACGCGCCAGCACGGCGGCGGGCCGAGCCGGTCGAGCAGCTCGACCGCCCGGCGGACCAGGTGGAAGGACCCGCCGATCTCCTCGATGCGGACGTCCTGGCGGGCCAGGGCGTCGCCCCCGAGGCGCCCGCCGGCCACGTGGTGGCCGAGGCGGCCGTACGCCGAGTACGGGCGGTTGGCCCGCAGATCCTCGGGCTGGCCCGAGGCCCGGCCGACCGGTCCCACGACGGCCAGCCGGCGGGCGTCGTCGGCCGAGAGCACGCCGGTTCCCCGCAGGCGGTCGACGAACGACGGCGTGGCCATCAGCCGCCGCACGTCGTCGTCCACCAGGTGCTCGATCCGGCGCAGCGCCGAGCGGAGGTCGCCGGCGCCGAGGCCGAGCGGGCCACCCACCCCGCCGGGCACCACCACCCCCCGCCCGAACCGGCTGCCGCACAGCCGGCCACGCAGCCGGAGCACCCGCTCCTTGTGGTGTGACAGCGTGGCCAGCGCCACCGCCTGGCCCGCCGCCTCGGCGTGGCGGACCATCGAGTCGAGGTGGTTGGCCACCCGCTCGAGCTCGGCGTGGACCACGCGGACCAGCTCGGCCTGAAGCGGGACGTCGACCCCGGCCAGCCCCTCCACCGCCCCGCAGAAGGCCAGGGCGTGGGCCACCGAGGCCACCCCCTCGTGGCGCTCGGCCAGCAGCACCCCGTCCTCCACCGTCATGCCGGCGCCCCGGGACGCCATGCCCCGGTGCTTGTAGAAGACGCGGGTGCGCAGGTGGGGGATGTCCTCGCCGGACGTCTCGACCAGGTACTCGATCGACTCGAAGACGCCCGAGCGAACCGGGCCGTAGGGGACGGTGAACACCCCCTCGCCGTGCACGTGGGCCGGCAGGGGCGTGAGATCGGGCTCGAGCGGCCCGGGCCCGGGCCCGGGGCCGGCACCGGGCCGGGGAGCGGCGGACCCGGCCGGGAGGGGGAAGGCCAGCGGATCGAGCCGGGGGTGCCCGAGCGGCTCGATGCCGAACAGGTCACGGATCTCCCGCTCGTACCACGCCGCCGCCGGCACCTCGGGCGTCAGCGCCGGGTAGCCCTCCCCGGGGGCCAGGGTGGTCTCCTCGGTGACGAGCCGGCCACCGTCCGACACCACCGCCACCAGCGCCGTGTCCTCCCCCCGGGGAAGGGCGAAGAGCCCGCACAGGCGGGCACCCCGCCGGGTGTGGCCGGCGACGGCGGCGGCCAGGTCGTCGGTGGGAGGGGTGGCGACCACCGGGTGGGCGGTCACCGGAGGCTCCCGAGCTCGGCGGCGGCGTGGTCGAGGAGCCGGCTGAGCGGTGCCGGCAGGTGCACGCCCAGCAGGACCAGCGCCGCCAGGCCGGCCACCATGGCGGCCACGATCCACGGGCTCACCTCGCCCTTGGCCAGGGCGGCGGCGCCCGGGCCGTCGGCGGGGCCCGGGGTCAGCATGGTCCGGGTGGTCGACCACGACAGCCCGAGGAAGGCCACGGTCACCAGGACGACCAGCACCGCCGCCACCGCGTGGCGGGGGTCCGAGAGCCCGCCGTCGACGATGAGGAACTCGCTGCGGAAGATCCCGAAGGGCGGGGCCGCCGAGAGGGCCAGGACGGCGGCGACGAGCATGGAGCCGCTCCAGGGCAGGGCGCCGATGCCGCCCCGGATCCGCGCCATGTCCTTGGTGCCGAACTTGCGCAACACCGAGCCGGCGCCGAAGAAGGCGGTGCCCTTGGCGGCGGCATGGGCGAGGACGTGCAGCAGCACCCCGACGACGGCCAGCGGGGCCCCGAAGCTCATGCCGATGGCCAGGATGCCCATGTGCTCGACGCTGGAGTAGGCGAGCAGGCGCTTGAGATCGCGCTGGCGGAGCAGCACCAGTGCCGCCAGGAGCAAGGTGGCGACGCCGAAGACGAGGAGCACGTTGCGGGGGAAGGTGGACCCCAGGGCCCGGGCGGTGATCTGGTAGTAGCGGAGGATGGCGTAGAAGCTGACGGCCAGGAGCGATCCCGACAAGAGGGCGGACACGGGCGTCGGCGCCTCGGAGTGGGCGTCGGGCAGCCAGGTGTGGACGGGGAAGAGCCCCATCTTGGTGCCGAAGCCGAGCACCGACAGGACGAACGCCAGCCGCATCACCTCGGGGGGGAACCGGTGGGCCCCGGCCAGCAGGCGGGCGAAGGACGGCTGGTAGCCCGACCCGAAGACGGTCGAGCCGGCGTAGTACACGAAGATGGTGGCGAGGAGGGCGATCCCGAGCCCGAGCGAGGCGACGAGCAGGTACTTCCACGAGGCCTCGGCGGCCCCGTCGGTGCCGTCGATGGCGACGAGCAGGACCGAGACCACGGTGGTGACCTCCACCGCCACCCATAAGAGGGCCAGGCCGTTCACCAGCGGGGCGGCGATCAGCGCCCAGCAGAAGAGGTTGAGCCCGGCGGAGAACCGCCGGCCGTACCGCCGGCCCTCGGGGCCCGGGCCGAGCTGGAGGTAGCCGGCGGCGAAGACGGCGGTGGCGCCGTAGAGGAACGTCGTGGCCAGCACGAACACCGCCGAGAGGGCGTCGACCCGCAGCAGGGAGCCGGCCGCCACCCGACCGTGGTCGACGACGGCCGGCACGAGCACCAGGGCGAGGGCGAAGGACACGGTGCCGGCGGCGACCGTGACCAGCCTGGCCACCGGCGCCGGCACCACGTAGCCGGCGACGGCGGCGGCCAGGGGAAGGGCCAGGAGGGCGATCAGGACGGCGGGCATCGACCTAGCCCCGGAGCCGGTCCAGCTCGCCGGTCGACATCGTCTGGGACCGCCCGTGGTGGACCCGGATGACGACCCCGAACACCACCACCGCCACCAGGAGGTCGAAGAGGAACGACACCTCGGCCACCGCCGGCATGCCGGCGGCCAGCATCAGGCTGGCCACCGATATCCCGTTCTCCGTCGAGAAGAACCCGATGGCCTGGGACACGACGTCGGCCCGGAGGATGATCAGCACGAAGGCGACCAGCACCACGGCGGCGGCGACGGCCAGCGCCGTCCCGGGCAGGGTGGCCGAGCGCAGGTGGAGCGACCCGATGGCGAAGAAGCCGAACGCCGAGACGCCGAGGGCGATCAGGATCATGGAGGGAACCCCGAGCACCGTGCTGCGGGCCAGATCCCGCTCGGTGCCGCGCAGGAGGCGGAGCACCACGGCCGGGATGACGACGACCTTCAGGACGAGCGACTCGCCGGCCAGCGCGTAGAGCCCGCCGGCGTGCTGGGTGGCGGCGACCACCACCGTCAGCGCCGTCACCACCGCCGACTGGAAGGCGTACAGCCGGACCTGCGAGTGCCGGTACGGGGCCCGGAGCATCGCCAGCTCGGTCAGGAGGACGAGGACGGCCACGATGCCGTCGACGCCCTGGGCGGTGGACGGCACGTGGGCCCCCATCACCCGCCCCCCACGTAGAAGACCAGCACCGAGAGCAGGGCCAGCCCGAAGGCCGCTGCCAGGAGCTCGGTGATCTTGAACAGGCGGAGCTTCGAGAACAGGTTGTCGACGACGGCGAAGATCACCCCGAGGGCCATCGCCTTGCCCAGGAAGGCCAGGACAGCCAGGGACAGCGGGCCGGGGTCGCCCGATGCGGCCAGCCCCCACGGCGCCACCAGCACGTCGATCAGGATGGTGTAGAGGATGAGCTGCTTCATGGCCGCGCCCCACTTGAGGAGGGCCAGCGACGGCCCGGAGTGCTCGAGCGTCCGGGCCTCGTCGATCATCCCCAGCTCGAGCGTCCCCGTGTGGGTCTCGACCGGGATCCTCCCGGTGTCGGCCAGCACCACCAGGAAGAAGGCCACGGCGGCCAGGACGTGGCTGGGCCGGACGATCTCCTGGGTGGACCGGACGGCGCCGGCCATGGCGTAGGGGAGGTCGGTGGCCGTGATCAGGGCCACGGCGAAGAAGACGAAGAGGATGGCCGGCTCGATCAGGGCGCCGAACGTCATGGCCCGGCTGGCCCCGAGCTGGGCGTACGGGGCGCCGGTCTCGGTCCCGGCCAGGGAGACCGAGAAGCTGGCCAGCGCCAGCACGAACCCTCCCCCCAGGATGTCGCCCATGTAGCCGAGCGGGAGCCCGTAGGTGGTCAGCTCGGGGATGAGGAGCGGCACGATGAGGTAGCAGCCGAAGGCGACGATCGGCCCGGCGAAGAAGACCCAGCTCGACTCCTCGTCGGCCAGCGTCTCCTTGCGGAACAGCTTGGCCAGGTCGTAGTAGGGCTGGAGGATGCGGGGCCCCCGCCGGCCCTGCAGCCGGGCCTCGACGTGGGAGGTCACGCCGCTCACCAGCGGCGCGCCGAACAGGACGGTCAGCACCTGGAGCGCCTGGACGCCCTGCGGGGCGATGACGCCCGTACCCATGTCGTCGACCTCCGTGCAGCAGCACCGCAAAGAGGCCATTAGCCACGAGGGCAGTTCGGGCCCGTGTGGCCCGCCAGGGCATCATCTGGCGACGGGGAGCATAACCGGACGGGTGGGACGGCGCACGCCGCATGGCGCCCGTGCTAAGCGTCTCGGGATGGCTCGGATCTACCTGGCGCGCCACGGGCGCACCCCGCTCAACGCGGCCGGGGTGCTGCGGGGCCGCCTGGACCCGTCCCTGGACGAGGTCGGCCGCCGCCAGGCGGCGGCCCTGGCCGAGGCGATCACCGGCCGGGAGCCGACCGTCGGCGCCGTCGTCGCCAGCCCGCTGCGCCGCGCCGTGGAGACGGCCCGGGCCATCGCCCAGCGGGCGGGCTGCCCGGTCGAGGTGGACCCCCGCCTGGCCGACCGCGACTACGGGGAATGGGCCGGGCGGCCCCGGGAGTCGGTCGAGGCGGCGTGGGGCACGGTGGACGCCGCCCCCGGCGTCGAACCGCGGGCGGCGCTGGTCGAGCGTTCGTGGGCCGCCCTCCTCGACGTGGCCGCCCGGGCCGGCGGGGGCGTGGCGGCGGTGGTGGCCCATGACGCCGTCAACCGGGCCTTGTTGGTCACGGCCGTCCCGTCCCTGGGCGACGCTGCCGACCTGGCCCAGGACCCGGGCTGCTTCAACATCCTCGTCGCCGGCGTCCCCGCCCTGGCGTGGGCCGTGCTCGCCGTGGGCGCGGTCCCCGGCCCGCCCGGGGTGGCGACCGGGCCGTGAGCGATCCGCCCGGGCCCGGGGAGAACGCGGAGAACGGGGAGAACGGGGAGGCAGGGGGGGAAGAAGACGAGCGCTGGCTGACCGCCGGGACCGCCGCCGTGGGGGCGGCCAGCTTCTTCTCCGACGCCGGGCACGAGATCACGACCTCGCTGTTGCCGACCTTCCTCACCTCGGTGCTGCGGGCCTCGGCCGGCGCCCTTGGGATCATCACAGGTGTCAGTGACGCGCTGGTCGGGGTGGCCAAGGTGGTCGGCGGGCCCCCGGCCGACGACCCGTCGCGGCGGCGCCGGCTGGCCGCCGGCGGCTACGTGGGCACGGCCCTGGCCACCGGCGCCATCGGGCTGGCGGCGGCCGTGTGGCAGGCCGGCGTGCTCCGTGCCGTGGCCTGGGCGGCCCGGGGCGTGCGCTCCCCGGCGCGGGACTCGCTGCTCGCCTCCCTGGCCCCACCCGCCGCCCTGGGCCGGGCGTTCGGCCTCGAGCGGGCCGGCGACAACCTGGGGGCGGTGGCCGGGCCCCTCCTGGCGGCGCTCCTGGTCAGCCTGGTGGGCATCCGCCCGGCGATGTGGTGCGCGGCGGTGCCGGGCCTCTTCGCCGCCATCTCCATCACCGCCGCCGCCCGGGCCGCCCGCCGCCGGCCGTCGTCGCCCGTGCGGCGGTCGCGGCTCGACCTCGGGTCCCTGCGGCGGGCCGGCCTGGCCCGGCCCATGATCCCGGTGCTCCTCTTCGAGTGCGGGAACACGACCGCCACCCTGCTCATCCTCCGGGCCACCCAGCTGCTGCACCACGGCGGCCGATCGCTGGTCGCCGCCACGTCGCTCGCCGTCCTCGTCTACGCCGCCCACAACGCCTGCGCCGCCCTGGTGTCGCTGGCCGGCGGCCGATGGATCGACCGGTCGGGCCCGAGGCTCGTCTTCGGCGCCGGGGCCGCGCTCTACGTCCTCTCCTACGGCGGGTTCGCCGCCGGGCCCCGGAGCTGGCCCCTGCTCCTCGTCGCCTTCGCCCTGGCCGGCTCGGGGATCGGGCTGGCCGAGCCGGCAGAGTCGACCCTCGTGGCCCGGGCCGTCCCCGACACCCTGCGGGGCACCGCCTTCGGCGCGCTCGGGGGGGTCCAGGCGGCCGGCGACCTCGTCTCCTCGGTGACCGTCGGTCTGCTCTACGCCACCGTCTCGCCCGAGGCCGGCTTCGCCTACGCCGGGGGTTGGATGGTGCTCTCGGCCGCCGCCTCGGTATGGATGGTGGCCGGGCACCGGCTTGATTAGTTAGCCAAACTAAGTAGAATGGGCGCCATGAGGACGCCCACCGCCGAGCACCGCACCGCCGAGCACCGCCCCGTGGCCCCCCGGGCCGGAGCGGACGGCGCCGCCGACCAGGAGCTGGCGGCGCGCCTGCGGGTGGCGGTGACCCGGCTCAACCGCCGGCTGCGCCAGGAGTCGCTGGCCGGCGTGTCGCCGGCCAAGGCGTCGGCGCTCGGGTCGGTGAACCGGCTGGGCACCCCCACCCTGGGCGAGCTGGCGGTGGTGGAGCAGGTCCAGCCGCCGACCATGACCCGGCTGGTGGCGTCCATGGAGTCGGCCGGCCTGGTGGCCCGCCGTCCCGACGCCGACGACGGCCGGGTGGTCCGGGTCCGCCTCACCGCCGAGGGGCGCCGGATGCTCGAGCGGATGCGGACGCGCAAGAACGCCTACCTGTCGCGGCGGCTGGGTGGGCTCGACCCGGACCTGCGGGAGGCGGCCGAGCGGCTGACCGGGATGCTCGAACGGTTGGTGGACGCCCCGTGACGGCCGCCCTCCGCCAGGCCATCAGCCAGACCTTCGGCGCCCTGCGGGCGCGGAACTACCGCCTCTACTTCACCGGGCAGGTCATCTCCGCCTCGGGGACCTGGATGCACACCATCGCCCTCGGCCTGCTCGTCCTGTCCGGCCGGCTGCACGGCGACGGCCTCAACGTGGGCGTGGTCACCGCCCTCCAGTTCCTGCCCATGCTGCTGTTCGGGAGCTGGGGCGGGCTGGTCGTCGACCGGGTCGACAAGCGACGGCTCCTCTACGTGACCCAGGCATCGCTGGGCGGGCTGGCCCTGGTGCTCGGGGTGCTGACGGCGATGGGCACCGTGTCCATGTGGGAGGTGTACCTGGTGGCCGCCGGGTTCGGGGTGGTCAACCTCTTCGACAACCCGGCCCGCCAGACCTTCGTCTCCGAGATGGTCGGGCGCAAGCTCCTGCCCAACGCCATCAGCCTGAACAGCGTCGTGATGAACGCGGCCCGGGTCATCGGGCCGGCCATCGGCGGGGTGCTCATCTTCACCGCCGGCTTCGCCGCCTGCTTCCTGTTCAACGCCGTCTCCTACGTGGCGGTGATCACCGCCCTGGCCATGATGCGGCGGTCGGATCTCCACCCGGCCCCGGTGGTGGCCCGGGCCAAGGGCCAGGTCCGCCAGGGGCTGCGCTACGTGTGGTCGACACCCGACCTGCGCAGCCCGCTCATCGCCATGGCGGTGGTCGGGATCTTCGCCTTCAATTTCACCACCACGCTCCCCCTGCTGGCCGAGAGCACGTTCCACGGCGGTGCCGGGACCTACAGCGCCCTCACGGTGGCCATGGGCTCGGGGGCGATCGTCGGGGGCCTGATCGTGGCCCACCACAACCGCCCGTCCCGGATGCTGCTCAGCGCCATCGGCATGGCGTTCGGGGTGGCCCTCCTCGGGGTGGCCGTCGCCCCGACCGAGACGGTGGCCCTGGTCACGCTCTTCGTCATGGGCGTGTGCAGCATCGCCTTCATCGCCACCGCCAACGCCAACCTGCAGCTCCGGTCCGTTCCGTCGATGCGCGGCCGGGTCATGGCCCTCTACGCCACCGCCTTCCTGGGGTCGACGCCGATCGGCGCCCCCCTGGTGGGCTGGATCGCCGACGCTTCGAGCCCCCGGGTGGCCCTGGCCGCCGGCGCGGTGGCCACCCTGTGCGCGGCGGTTCCCCTGGCGCTCTCCTCGGCCCGCCGGCGCCGTCCGGTGCCGGCCGATCCGGTGGTGGAGACGTCGGAGGCCGCTGCCTGAGGCTTCGGCGCGTTAGCGTTCGGCCGGTGACGACCACCGAGCCGGCCGTGCGCCTGGTGCACCTCTCGAGCGTGGTCAAGCGCCCCCTCGTCGACGGGTCGGGCGATCGCCTCGGGCGGGTCGAGGACCTCGTGGTGAAGCTGGGGGCGCCCCACCCGCCGGTGGTGGGGGCCGTGGTGCGCATCGGCGGCCGGGACCTCTTCGTTCCGGTGCGCAACGTCGCCGGGGTGGGCGAGCGCCGGCTGACCTTCACCGGCGAGCGGGTGGACCTCCGGCGCTTCGAGCGGCGGCCGGGCGAGCTGCTCCTGGCCCGGGACCTGCTGGCCCGCCACCTGATCAACATCGTCGGTGGCCGGCTCATCCGCGCCAACGAGATCGAGCTGGCCGAGGTGGGCGGCGTGTGGCAGGTGGCGGGGGTCGACCCCACCGGGCGGCCGCCGCTCCGCCGCCTGTTCCATGCCGTGGGGTCGGGCCCGCCGTCCAAGGCGCGGGCCATCGTCGACTGGGCCAGCATCGAGCCCTTCGTGTCCCACGTGCCGACGGCCCGGCTCCGGATCCCCTACCGCAAGCTGGCCCGCCTCCACCCGGCCCAGATCGCCGACCTGGTCGAGGCGGCGTCACACGACGAGGGGGAGGAGATCATCCAGGCCGTCGGCGCCGACCGGGAGCTGCAGGCCGACGTCTTCGAGGAGCTCGACACCGAGCACCAGGTCGAGTTCCTGCGGTCGCGCTCCGACGAGGAGGCGGCCCGGCTCCTGGCGTCGATGGCCCCCGACGACGCCGCCGACCTGATCATGGAGACGGAGCAGGACCGGCGCCTCCGCCTCTTAGAGGCCATGCCCGCTCCCCAGCGCCGCAAGCTGCGCCTGCTCTTGAGCTACAACCCGGAGACGGCCGGGGGGCTCATGAGCCCCGACTTCTTGTGCCTGGCGGAGTCGGCCAGCGTGGCCGACGCCCTCGACGCCATCCGCCGGAGCGACGCCGCGCCGGAGCTGCTCCACGTGGTCTACCGCTGCCGGGACGACGGCTCCGTCACCGGTTCGGCCTCCGTGGTGACCCTGCTGCGCGGCGACCCGGCGGCTACGCTCGGCTCGGTCGCGCTGCCGATCCCGGCGCACGTCCACCCGGACTGGGACGTGGGCGCCACGGTGCGCAAGATGTCCGACTTCAACCTGATGGCGGCGCCGGTGATGGATCCCGAGCACCGGCACGTCCTCGGCGTGGTGACGGTGGACGACGTCTTGGAGCTCCTCCTGCCGACCGGATGGCGCCGGGACTTCGGGACGACGGCACCCGAGGAATGAACGTGACGAGAAGACCGACGGAACCCCCACATACGGCTCGCCCGGCACCGGCCGAGCACACGCCCCGCCCGGGGCGCCGGCAGGCTCGCCCCCGCCCGCGCTGACCGGGGGCGGCGCGTGACGGCGCCACCGCGGGCATCGCCAAGGGAGGTGAGAGATGAGCGAGGCGCTGGGGACCGGCGGGTCGGCGGCCGACCCCGAGGGCGGGTCCGCCGTGCTCGACACGGCCCACGTGGGGGACATCGAAGGCGCCTTCGGCACCCTGCGCCAGGACGACACCGGCGCCCAGCGGTCGTGGAAGGTGCGCCTCCTCACCCTCCTGGCCATCATCGGGCCGGGGATCATCGTCATGGTGGGGGACAACGACGCCGGCGGCATCGCCACCTACGCCCAGGCCGGGCAGGACTTCGGGCTCACCCTGCTGTGGACGCTGCCCCTGCTCATCCCGGTCCTCGTCGTCAACCAGGAGATGGTCGTCCGCCTGGGCGCCGTGACCGGCGTCGGCCACGCCCGGCTCATCAACGAGCGGTTCGGGAAATTCTGGGGGGCGTTCTCGGTGGGGGACCTCTTCGTCCTCAACTTCTTGACCATCATCACCGAGTTCATCGGCGTCAGCCTGGCCCTCTCCTACTTCGGGGTGACCCCCTATGCGTCGGTCCCGGTGGCCGCCGTGGCCCTGGTGGCCATGACGGCGTCGGGCAGCTTCCGGCGGTGGGAACGGTTCATGTTCGTCTTCATCTTCGCCAACTTCCTTGTGGTGCCGCTGGCCGTCTTCAGCCATCCGGCGGCCGGGCCGTTCTTCCACGGCCTGGGGGTGCCCGGTGTGCACGGGGGCTTCGGGTCGTCGTCGGTGCTGCTCGTCATCGCCATCGTCGGCACCACGGTGGCCCCGTGGCAGCTCTTCTTCCAGCAGTCCAACATCGTCGACAAGCGGATCACCCCCCGCCACATCGGCTACGAGCGGGCCGACACCGTGATCGGCTCGCTGGTGACGGTGATCGCCGCCTCGCTGGTGATGGCCGTGGTGGCCGCCGCCTTCGTCGGCCACCCCCTCTTCGGCCACTTCACCGACGCCGGGGCGGTGGCCCACGGCCTGGCCCGCCACGTCGGGCACGCGGCGGGGGCCCTCTTCGCCGTCATCCTGCTCAACGCCTCGCTCATCGGCGCCGCCTCTGTCACCCTGGCCACCTCCTACGCCTTCGGGGACATGTTCGGGGCCCGGCACTCGCTGCACCGCAGCTGGCGCGAGGCCAAGCCGTTCTACGGCACCTTCACCGGGATGGTGGCGCTGGCGGCGGCCGTCGTGCTCCTGCCCAGCGCCCCCCTCGGCCTCATCACCACCGGGGTCCAGGCCCTGGCCGGGGTGCTCCTGCCCAGCGCCACCGTCTTCCTCCTCCTCCTCTGCAACGACCGGGAGGTGCTCGGCCCGTGGGTCAACCGCCCGTGGCTGAACGCGGTGGCCTTCGTGATCGTGTCGGTGCTCCTCATGATCTCGCTGCTGCTCATGGCCACGACCGCCTTCCCCGGCCTCGACGTGCGCCTGCTGTCGCTCGGGATGGCGGTGGCGCTGCTGGCCAGCTACGCCGTCGCCGGCGCCCTCTACCGGCGGGCGCTGGTGCTGCGGCCGCCCGAGCCGGCCGTTCCCCGGGAGCGCCGGGACCACTGGCGGATGCCCCCCCTCAACCGCCTGGCCCGGCCGGCCTGGTCCCGGGGCCGCACCCTCGCCATGTACGGGCTGCGGGTGTACCTGGTGCTGGCGGTGGCCCTCCTGGCCGTGAAGTCGGTCCAGCTCGGCCTGCACCACTGAGCGGT
>JBOGGE010000058.1:0-19385 GCA_050743865.1 Acidimicrobiales bacterium | reverse complement strand
GCCGGGGGCAGGAAGATCAGGCAGCCGTTGTGGCCCCCGAAACCGAAGGAGTTGGACAGTACCGGGCCGGGCTCCCAGTCCCGGGCCTCACCGCGCACCACGTCGAGGTGGATCTCGGGGTCGAGCTCCTCGCATCCATAGGTGGGCGGGACGAGCCGGCGTTCGATGGAGAGCACCGATGCCACGGCTTCGATGGCGCCGGCCGCTGCCAACCCGTGGCCGGTGACGCCCTTGGTGGAGGTGACCATGGGGCCCGGCTCCCCGAACACCTTGGTGATCGCCCGCGCCTCGGCCAGGTCGTTGAGCTGGGTCGAGGTGCCGTGGGCGTTGATCTGGGCGATGTCGCCGGGCGCCAGGCGGGCGTCGAGCAGCGCCTGCTCCATGCAGGCCACGGCCCCGGCCCCGTCGGGGGCCGGTTGCGTGATGTGGTGGGCGTCGGCGGTGCTCCCGGAGCCGGCCAGCTCGGCGTAGATGTGGGCGCCCCGCTCGACCGCCCGGTCCCACGCCTCGAGTACCAGGCTGGCGCCGCCCTCGGTCATGACGAAGCCGTCGCGGCGCACGTCGAACGGCCGCGACGTTCCCGAAGTGGAGAGGGCCGTCATGTTGAAGAAGGCGGCGACGGCAACCGGGTGGATCGCCGCCTCGGCCCCGCCGCCGATGGCGACATCGCACCGACCGCTTGCCACCAGGCGGGCGGCCGCGGCCAGCGCGTGCGTCCCCGCCGCGCACGCCGTGACCACCGTCTCGGACGGCCCTCGCCAGCCGGTCCGCATGGACACGTGGGCGGCTCCGGCATTGGCCATCATCGTCGGCACGAGGAACGGTGAGACCCGCCTCGCCCCTCGCTCGGCGAAGACGTTCACCTGTTCGGCCAGCGTATGGAACCCACCGACCCCCGTCGTCATCACGACCCCGGCCCGGGCGGGGTCGACGTCGAGATCCCCGGCGTCGTGCAGCGCCTCGGTGGCCGCGGCCACGCTGAACTGGGCGAATCGGTCGACCCGTCGTGCCTCCTTGGGCTCGAAGTAGTCGGCCGGGTCGAATCCCGGCACCACGCGTTCCCCGCTGATGGTGGGATGGACGAGCCCTTCCCACAGCGCCTCGACTCCCAGGCCGCAGCAGGTCACCGCGCCAAGCCCGGTCACGGCCACCCGGCGTCCAGGGATCTCCCCGACCGGGCCGGTGGCCAGCAGCATCAGATCTTGGAGGAGATGAGGTCGAACGCCTGGCCGACCGTCTCGATGTCCTCGAGCTCGGTCTCCTCGACCGTCACGTCGAACGACTCTTCGAGGGCCATCACGAGCTCGACCAGGTCGAGGCTGTCGGCGTCGAGATCCTCGGCGAAGCGGGCCTCCTTGGTGACCTTGTCCGCCGGTACCTGCAACACCTCCACGGCGGACTCGCGGAACTTCTCGAACGCTGCGTCGCTGTCCACTTCGTCTGCTCCTTGCTCGTCGCCGACCGTCCCCCGGCGGGGAGGCCCATCGCCACCCCGGCGCCGGCACGCACCGCCGGCTGCCGGTACTCGGTGCAGGACATTACAGGCTACTTCGCCCCGTCCCGGCGGTCACACAGCCCCGTCCCGGCGGTCACACAGCCCCGTCCCGGCGGTCACACAGCCCGTCCCGCGGTCACACAGCCCCTGTCCCGGCGGTCACAGTCCCATCCCCAGGCCGCCGTCGACCGGCAGCACGGCGCCGGTCACGTACCCGGCTGCCTCCGACGCCAAGAAGCCGACGACCCCTGCCACCTCGCCGACCGTCGCCGCCCGGCCGAGGGGGACCATCCGGGTCATCTCGGCCACCCGCTCCTCGCCGAGAGCGGCGGTCATGTCGGTGTCGACGATCCCGGGCGCCACCACGTTGACGGTGATCTGGCGGCTGCCCACCTCGCGGGCCAACGCCCGGGCCATGCCGACGAGCCCGGCCTTGGAGGCGGCGTAGTTGGCCTGGCCGGGCAGGCCGACGAAGGCGCCGACGGAGGACACGAGCACGATGCGACCGCGGTGGAGGCGGAGCATCTTGGCGACGGCCCGCTTGGCCACCCGGAAGGCGCCGGTGAGGTTGGTGTCGATCACGTCGTGCCACTCCTGCTCGCCCATGCGCAGCAGGAGGGTGTCCCGGGTGATGCCGGCGTTGGCCACCACGACCTCCGCCGGGCCCCAGCGATCCTCGACCGCCCGGAAGGCGGCGTCCACCTGGGCCGGGTCCGTGACGTCGGCGGCGACCGGCAGGAAGCGGTCCGGATCGGCGCCCCCGGGGGCGCCGGGCGCCGTCGACCGGAAGGTGACGGCCACCCGGTCCCCGTTGGCCAGGAACCACCGTGCGCACGCCGCCCCGATGCCGCGCGAGCCGCCGGTCACGAGGACGACCCGCCCGTCCCCGCCGGCGGGCCCCTCGCTGCCCGCTCCGCCGGACCCGACCCCGGAAGGGGGGTTCACCGACCGGTTGCCGGCGTCCGGAGCCAGGCCAGCGGCTGCCCCTCCTGCACCCGCTCCCCGGAGACCGACAGCCAACGGACGACCTGCCCGGCGAACGGCGTCCGAACCTCGATGACCCCGACCCGGCCGACCAGGTCGCCGATGCCGACCGTGGCCCCCGGAGCCGATCCAGGCCCTCCGCCCCCCGCCGGCGCCGTCCCGGGCCCTGCGCCGCCCGCCGCTCCCGGACCGGCCCCACGGACCCGGCTGGCGGCGCCGGCGCCGCCGGTCCCCGACAGGAGCCCGGTCCCGGGTGCCGCCAGCGACTCCTCGGGGACGAAGATGCCAGAGCACGGGCTGACCACCACCCGCTCGGACATGTAGAGGTGCTCGCCCTGGAGGACGTCGAGCTCGTCGCGCCAGACGTCTGCGGTTGTGCCCGTCACCGAGTCGAGCAGGGCGTCAAGGTCGTCCGGCTTGGCCACCGACAGGGTCTGCACCTCGGGCACGGTGCGGCGGGCCAGGCCGGAGAGGACCCCGCCGGGGCCCACCTCGACCAGCGTGGTCGCTCCCAGGCCGACGAGCGTCTCGAGGGTCTGGCGCCAGCGGACCGGAGCGCACAGCTGGGCCGACAGGAGTGCCGGCCAGTCGGCCGGATCGTCGTGGACCCGGGCGTCGACGTTGGCCACCACCGGCACCTCGGGTGCCCGGAAGGCGACGTCGCCCAGCGCCTTTCGCAACGCCGGCCGGGCACCGCCCATGAGGGGGGTGTGGAAGGCGCCCGACACCGGCACCGGGAGGATCTTGCGCGCCCCCAGCTCCTTGGCGACGGGGCCGACCTTGGCGATGGCGTCGGAGGTCCCGGCCACCACCACCTGCCCCGGTGCGTTGTAGTTGGCCACCCACACCTCCCCCTCGACGCGCTGGCAGGCCGCCTCGGCGTCGTCGTCGGAGATGCCGAGGAGGGCGGCCATCGTGCCCGGTGCGTCTTCGCCGGCCCGGCCCATGGCGTCGCCCCTGGCCACGACCAGGTGCGCGCCGTCGGCGAAGGACACCGCCCCCCCGGCCACGAGCGCGGTGTACTCCCCGAGGCTGTGCCCGGCACAGGCGGCCGGGGTCAGGCCGACCCGCTCCACCGCGTCGAGCACCGTCAAGGAGGCGACGAAGGTGGCCAGCTGGGCATTGGCCGTCTCGGTCAGCTCGTCCATCGGGGCGTCGAGCAGGAGGCGCTCGATGTCGCGCCCGGTGGCCGACGACGCCTCGGTCACCACCTCCCACGAGGGGTGCTCGGTCCACGGCCGGCCCATCCCCGAGCGTTGCGACCCCTGTCCGGGGAAGGTGAACACCAGCACGTCGACCCGTCTCCAGCCACGACGGCGGGCATGTCGCCCGCGGTGGCCGTCCTCCGGCCTCCGGCCGCCAGTGTGGCACGGCACCGGGGAACTGGTCGCATTACCCGGCGGTCACCCGGCTCGGTGCAGCCGCCGGCGAGCCAATAGGGTGGCCGGCGATGTGGTCGGCACCGGCCGCCCGCTCCCGCCGCGCCTGTGCCCGGAGCGGGACTCGAACCCGCACGCCCTCGCGGGCAGAGGCTTTTGAGGCCTCCGCGTCTACCGGTTCCGCCATCCGGGCCGGGCGGCCGAGCCTACCGTCCGCCCGGGCCGCGTGACGCTGCCGCCGTGAAGCTGGAGGCGATCGAGCTCTACCGGTTGGACCTGGCCCTTCAGGGGCCTGTCGGCACGGCGGCCGGAGAGCACCGGCGGCGTCCGGTGGCCTTCGTGAAGGTGGTCACCGACGCTGCGGTCGGGTGGGGGGAGTGCGCCGCCCTCTCCGGGGGCACGGCCGTCGACCCGCCGCTGGCCGCGGTGTGGGAGCAGCTGGCCGGGCCGGCTGCCCGCCGGCTGGTGACGTCGGCCCGGGCCCGCGGCGGCCACGTGCCCCCGGCGGCCCAGGTGGCGAGGCTGTTCGACGCGTCGCCTCCAGGCCGGATGGCGGCGGCGGCCCTCGAGATGGCGGTCCTCGACGCCGAGCTGCGAGCCGGCCGGGCGACGGCATCGCTGGCCGGACGGCTGGGCGTCCCGCCGGCCGGGGATGGCGGCAGGGTGCCGGTCGGCGCCATGGTCGGTATCCCGGCTGACCGGCGGGCCGAGGCGGTGGTCGAGGCGGTGGCGGCGGCCGTGTCCGGCGGAGCCGTCCGGGTGAGGATCAAGATCGAGCCCGGCTGGGACGTGGTGCCGGTCCGTGCCGTCCGTGCGGCCTACCCCGACCTCCTGCTCCAGGCCGATGCCAACGGCAGCTACCGCCTGGGGTCGGAGGGCGACGACGCGGCCGAGCGGCTCTCGGCGCTCGACGGCGCCGGCCTGGCCTGCATCGAGCAGCCGCTGCCCCCGGCCGACCTCCCGGCCCTGGCCCGGCTGTCCCGCCGGCTCGGCACCCCGGTCTGCCTGGACGAGTCGCTGACCTCCCTGCGGCGGGTGACCGACGCCCTGCGCGCCGGCGCCTGCCAGGTGGCGTGCCTCAAGCCCGGCCGGCTCGGCGGCCTCCTGGCCGCCCGCCGGGCCCAGCAGGCGTGCCGTGACGCCGGGGCGGGGGCGTTCGTCGGCGGGTTCTTCGAGACCGGCTTCGCCCGCAGCGCCCACGCCGCGCTGGCCGGCCTCCCGGGCTTCACCCTGCCTGGCGACCTCTCGCATCCCGACGGCTACCTGGACGCCAACCCGGTCGCCTACCCGCCGACCGCCGGCGGCTCGGTGCGGCCGTACGGCGGCCCGGGCATCGCCCCGCCGCCGGCACCCGGAGCGCTGGCCGGGGCCGGCGCCGCCGTCGTGGTGCCGGCCGGCAGGTAGCGCCGATCCCGGGCCGGCGCCCTCCGCCGGTGCTGAACCTAGAATCGTCACCCCATGCAGCCGTTCCTGGTCGAGCGACGTCTCCGTGACGTGCACCACCGGCTGGTCCGCGCCCGGAAGGAGCTGGCGGTGCTGGACGAGCAGCTGGCGGTGGTGGAGGAAGAGGCGGAGGAGGCCCGGGTGCGCTCGCTGGTGGCCGAGACGCCGCTGGCCGCCCACCAGCACGCCGAGGTGCGCCGGCAGGCCGATGCCATGACGCGGGCCCGGGACGCGCTGCGCGACGCCGTGGACCAGCTCGAGCGCCGTCAGGACGAGCTGCTCATGAGCGTGAGGACCGACCGGTGAGCCCGGCCACCGACGCCGCCGCCGCCGGCAGCGCCCGGGTGGTGATCGCCGAGGACGAGGCGATCATCCGCCTGGACCTGAAGGAGATCCTCGTGTCGGCCGGCTACCAGGTGGTGGGCGAGGCCGGCCGGGGCGACGATGCCGTCGCCCTGGTCGATCGGCACCGTCCCGATCTGGCCATCCTCGACCTCAAGATGCCGGGCATGGACGGGATCCGGGCCGCCCGGGAGATCACCGCCCGGCACCAGGTGGCGGTCATGGTCCTCACCGCCTTCAGCCAGCGGGACCTGATCGAGGACGCCCGCGACGCCGGGGTGGCGGCGTACCTGGTCAAGCCGTTCCGCCGGGAGGAGCTCCTGCCGGCGGTGGCCGACGTGCTGGCCCGCTGCCGCCAGGAGTGGGCCATCGACGACGAGATGGACCAGCTGGGCGCCGAGCGACCGGGTGGCGGGGGGACCGGCACCGACGCCGAGGTGGCCGAGGACAAGATCGCCACCCGGCAGCTGGTCGACGAGGCCAAGGCCGTCCTGGTCGATCGCCACGGGATGGCCGAGCCCGAGGCGTTCGCCTTCGTCCAGCAGACGGCCATGCGGACCAGAACCAGGATGCGCGACGTGGCCCGCCAGGTCGTCGACGGCCAGCTCCTTCCCTGAGCCGATGATGCTGCCGGCCCGATGAGCGATCCGGACCGGGCCGGCAGGCCGGGCCCTCTGTTCCTCCTGGACGCCATGTCGCTGGCCTTCCGGGCCTACTTCGCCCTTCCGGCCGACCTGGCGACGGCGACCGGGACGGTGACCAATGCCCTCCACGGATTCGTCGCCATGCTGGTCAACGTGGTCCGGGACCACCGGCCATCGGCCCTGGCGGTGGCGTTCGACCTCCCCGGGGACACCTTCCGCCACGGGATGGTGGAGGACTACAAGGGCGGGCGTGCCGAGACCCCCGACGACCTGCTCCCGCAGTTCGAGATGATCCGGACCGTCCTCGCTGCCCTCAACGTCCCGGTGGTCGAGGCACCGGGGTACGAGGCCGACGACGTCCTGGCCACCCTGGCCACCGAGGCCCGGGACCGGTCCTGCGACGTGGTGGTGGTCACCGGCGACCGCGACTGCTTCCAGCTGGTCGAGGACCCCCACGTGCGGGTGCTCTACAACCGCAAGGGGGTGAGCGACTACGCGCTCTACGACGAGGCCGGCATCGTCGAGCGCACCGGGACGCCGCCCGCCAAGTACCCGTTGCTGGCGGCCATGCGCGGCGACCCGTCCGACAACCTGCCTGGGGTCCCGGGGGTGGGGGAGAAGACGGCCGCCCGCCTGCTGGCCGACTTCGGAGATCTCGACACCATCTACCGCCACCTCGACGAGCTGACGCCCAAGCTCCGCCAGAGCCTGGCCGACCACGAGGACCGGGTGCGGGCCAACAGCTCGGTGATGGCGTTGGTGCGCGACCTCCCCCTTGCCGTCGGACCCGACGACCTGACCCTGGGGGGGTGGGACCTCGACACCGTCAAGGGTGTCTTCGAGGGCTACGAGCTGCGCACGTTGTGGCGGCGGACGGCGGCGCTCTTGGCTGAGGGCCGGTTCGGCCTGCCGGCGCCCGGATCGGCCTCGCCGCCGGCCGGGGCGGGGGGCGAGGGGCCGGCTCGGACGGGGCCGGCCGGCGTGCCCGGGACGCCTCCCCCTGACGAGGCAGTTGCCGGCGGGAGCGGGGCCGGAGTGGAGGCCGCCGCCTCGCCGCCGCCGCCTCCGGCGACGCCGGCCGTCGAGCGCCCGCACGGGGCCGGTGACGTGCTGGCCGCCGTGGCCGGGTTGGCGGCGCTGGTCGCCCCGGACCGGCTGGGCCGGCCGGCAGCGGGCGGCAGCGCCGGGCCCGGCGGTGGGGAGCTGTCGATGGCGGGGCGGTGGGAGGGCGTCCCCGGCCGCTCGAACCTCGTCGGGGTGGCCTTGGTGACCACGGCCGGAGGCGGCCGCGCCGTGTGGGTCGTGGCCGGCGCGCTGGCCGACGCCCGGGTGCGGGCGGCCCTCGGCGACCTGCTGGCCAGGGCGCCGGTGGTCGGTCACGCGATGAAGGAGCTCTTCCGGTCGCTCCTGCCCCTCGGCGTCGACTGCACCGGCTTGGTGATGGACACCGAGGTGGCGGCCTACCTTCTCGACCCGTCGACCGGCGACTACGGGCTCGACGCCCTCGTCCCCCGACCGCCGGCCGGCGGGGGGGAGCCGCCGGGGACCCTGGCCCTGTTCGACGCCCCCGCCGCCGACGATGCCGCCCCCGACGTCGCCGCCGACGCCACCGCTGACGCGGTGGCGGCGGCGGTGGCAGCGACCGGGTTGCGCCAGCGGCTCGAGGCCGACGGGCTCGCCTCGCTCCACGACGAGATCGAGCGGCCGCTGGTGCGGGTGCTGGCCAAGATGGAGGTCGCCGGCATCAGCGTGGACGCCGCCGAGCTGCGCACGATCGCCGACGATCTCGGGGCGCAGGCCCGGGCCCTGGTGGACGAGGTCCAGCGGCACGCCGGCCGGGAGCTCAACGTCAACTCGACCCCCCAGCTCCGGGCGCTCCTGTACGACGAGCTGGGCCTGGCCCCGGGCCGCAAGACCAAGACGGGGTACTCGACCGATGCCGCCACCCTCGAGACGTTGCGCGGCGCCCACCCGATTGTCGACGCCCTCTTGGCCTACCGGGAGATCGAGAAGCTGCGGTCGACCTACGGCGAGGCGCTCCTGGCCGAGGTGGCGCCGGACGGGCGTATCCACGCGTCGTTCCGCCAGACGGTGGCCCGGACCGGCCGGCTCTCCTCCGAGCGGCCCAACCTGCACAACATCCCGACCCGCACCGAGGCCGGCCGGCGCTTCCGCCGGGCGTTCGTGCCGGCCGCCGGCCGGCGGTTCCTGGTCGCCGACTACGACCAAGTCGAGCTGCGGGTGATCGCCCACCTTTCCGGCGACCCCGGACTGGTCGAAGCCTTCGCCGGGGGGGCGGACGTCCACCGGCAGATCGCCTCGGGGGTGTTCGGGGTGGCGCCCGGCGAGGTCACCCACGCCCAGCGGGAGCGGGCCAAGATGGTGTCGTACGGGTTGGCCTACGGGATGGAGGCATTCGGGCTGGCCCGGCGGCTGGCGACCGGCGTCGACGAGGCCAACGAGATCATGGAGCGCTACTTCGCCGCCTTCCCGCTGGTTCGGGCGTACATGGAGGGCACGGTGGCCGAGGCTCGGGCCCGCGGCTACACCCGGACCGAGCTGGGGCGCCGGCGCCCCATACCCGACCTGGCCAGCCGCAACTACCGGCAACGGCTGGCGGCCGAGCGCCAGGCCATGAACGCCGGGATCCAGGGATTGGCGGCCGACATCTTCAAGACGGCGCTGGTGCGGCTGGACCGGGCGCTGGAGGCCGAGGCCCGGTCCAGCCGGCTGGTCCTCCAGGTGCACGACGAGGTCATCGTCGAGGCGATCCCCGACGAGGAGGACCGGGTCACCTCCCTGACCAAGGACGCGCTCACCGGGGCGGCGTCGCTGGAGGTCCCGCTGGCCGTCTCGATGGCGTGGGGCAGTTCGTGGGCGGAGGCCAAGGCCGGCTGACGGGCGTGACGCCGCCGGGCCGGGGTCCGGATCGGCAGCGGTGAGGTAACCTCTAAGGCCTGGCCGGCGCCGGCGGCCAGCTCCGCCACGAGAGACGGCGGTCCCGGCGCGACCGCCTGGTGCCCGCCGCCGGCGGCGCACCGGGAAAGCGAGCAGGTGCCCATGTCCGACGAGCGATCCACTGCCCTCCTGGCCCCCCCGGCCGGCCTCCTCTCCGACGAGGCCATGGGGACCTTCGACGAGGAGGGCAACTACACCCCCCGGGCCATCACCGAAGACGACCTGGTGGGCGAGGAGCTCGAGGAGGTCATGGCCGGCACCATCGTGGAGTTCGACGACGGCGACCTGGTCGAGGGCACGGTGGTCAAGATCGACCGTGACGAGGTGCTGCTCGACATCGGCTTCAAGTCCGAGGGCGTGATCCCGGCCCGCGAGCTGTCCATCCGCAACGACGTGGACCCGCACGAGATCGTGTCGCTCGGCGACCGGACCGAGGCCCTGGTGCTCCAGAAGGAGGACAAGGAAGGCCGGCTGGTCCTGTCCAAGAAGCGGGCGCAGTACGAGCGCGCCTGGTCGACCATCGAGAAGCTCCAGGAGGCGGGCCAGGTGGTGAAGGGCCCGGTCATCGAGGTGGTCAAGGGCGGCCTGATCGTCGACATCGGGCTCCGCGGGTTCCTTCCGGCGTCCCTGGTCGAGCTGCGCCGGGTCCGCGAGCTGCAGCCGTACGTGGGCCGGGTCATCGAGGCCAAGATCATCGAGCTGGACCGCAACCGCAACAACGTGGTGCTCTCCCGCCGGGCGTGGCTGGAGGAGGCGCAGAAGGAGCAGCGGGGCGACTTCCTGGCCAACTTGAAGCCGGGCGAGCGCCGGCGGGGCACCGTCTCCTCGGTCGTGAACTTCGGCGCCTTCGTGGACCTGGGCGGGATGGACGGTCTGGTGCACGTGTCCGAGCTCAGCTGGAAGCACGTCGAGCACCCGTCGTCGGTGGTCCAGGTGGGCGACGAGATCGAGGTGGAGGTCCTCGACGTCGACCTGGACAAGGAGCGGATCAGCCTGTCCTTGAAGGCCACGCAGACCGACCCGTGGCAGGAGTTCGCCGACTCCCACCAGGTGGCGCAGCTGGTCTACGGCCGCATCACGAAGCTGGTGCCGTTCGGCGCCTTCGTGCAGGTGGGCGACGGCATCGAGGGCCTCGTGCACATCTCGGAGATGGCCGCCCACCACGTGGACCTTCCCGAGCAGGTGGTGAGCCCGGGCGAGGAGCTCTGGGTGAAGATCATCGACATCGACCTCCAGCGCCGGCGCATCAGCCTGTCGATCAAGCAGGCGGCCGAGGGCGGAGAGGTGTCGGAGGAGTACCGGGAGGCCTTCGGCGAGCACGCCTACGACGAAGAGGGCAACTACATCGGCACCTTCGACTACACCGACGGCGGCGAGTTCACTCCCGAGACCGAGGCCCAGGCGGCGTGGGCCGACTTCACGCCCGAGCCGGCCGGGGCCGAGCCCGCTCCGGCGGCCGGGGCCGAGCCCGCTCCGGCGTCAGCGGAGGCCGGCCCTACTACGGAAGAGGGCGCCGTGGCCGACGGCGGAGCGGCGATCGGGGGCTCGGAGAGCCCGGGAACGGAGCCGGCCGGAGGCTGACCGGGCCTGCCGCTCGCTGTCGGCGGTCGATCGGGCTCGCCTACCATTCGGTACGTGGACGGCACGGTCGACGACCTCACCCTGCCGGCCGCGCCGCCCGGACCGGGCGGTACCCCGGCCCACGCGCCGGCGGGCGGGCCTGCCGAAGATGGTGACCCGGAGCCGGCCGGCGCCCACGACGACGCCGTCTCCGGGGGCCGCTCCCCGGACGTGACCGTCTTGCCCGGCGGGCTGGGCGGGACGTGGCGGGTGGCGGCCATCGTCGGGCTGGCGGCGGTCGTGGTGACCGGGTTGGGACTGCGGTTCTGGACCCACTCGGCGTTGTGGCTGGACGAGGCGCTGACCGTCGACATCTCCCGCCTGCCCTTGCACGACCTGCCGGCGTACCTCCGCCGAGACGGCGCGCCACCGCTCTACTACGTGCTCCTGCACTTCTGGATGGGTGCCTTCGGCACCTCCGACGAGGCGGTCCGCTCGCTGTCGGGCGTGCTGTCGGTGGCCACCCTGCCGGTGGCCTGGGTGGCCGGCCGGCGGTTCGCCGACCGCCGGGTGGCGTGGGTGCTCGTCGGGCTCCTGGCCTCGGCGCCGTTCGCCGTCTACTACGCCACCGAGGCCCGCATGTACGCCCTCGTGATGTTCCTCACCGCCTGCGGCCTGGTGGCCGTCACCCGGGCGCTGGCCCGCCCCCGCCCGGGCAACCTGTGCGCCCTCGCCGTCGTCACCGCCGGGCTCCTGTACTCCCAGTACTGGGGCATCTACCTGGTCGGCGCCGCCGGCCTGTGGCTGCTCTACCAGGGCTGGCGCGGCCGATCGCAGTGGCGCCGGCCGGCCCGCCTCATGCTGGGGGCGGTGGTCGCCGGCTGCGCCGCCTTCGCCCCGTGGGTGCCGACCTTCCTCTTCCAGACGGCCCACACCGGTACCCCGTGGGCCAAGCCCCCCAACTTCGCCGCCATCATCAACGCCGTCACCGGCTTCACCGACAACCAGGCCACGCTGTCGACGGCCGGGTCCGACCAGGGACGGCTGCTGGCCGTCCTGTACTTCGTGCTGGCCGGCCTGGCGCTCTTCGGCGTGGCCCGTGACCGGTGGCACGTCGACATCGACATCCGCACCCGGGGCCGGGGTCGCGGGCCAGCCTTCGTGGTGGTCGCCACCCTGGCCGCCGCCGTCACCGGGGGCATCGTGACGGGCAGCGCCTTCTCGCCGCGCTACGCGTCGGTGGTGTTCGTGCCCCTCCTGCTCCTGGTGGCCTTCGGGACCCTGACGCTGGCCGACGCCCGCGTCCGGGCGGTGGTGGTGGCGGTGATCCTGGCGGCCGGGCTGGCCGCCTCGGTGGAGAACGTCTGGACCCAGCGCACCGAGGCGCCGGCGGTGGCCGCCGCCCTTGCCGCCCACGCCCGGCCCGGCGACGTCGTCGCCTTCTGCCCCGACCAGCTCGGGCCGGCCGTCTACCGACTGGTGCCGCACGACCGCTACACGGCCCTCACCTACCCGCGCGCCACCGGCCCGGCGTTCGTCGACTGGGTGGATTACCAGCGGGTGGCCCGGTCGTCCGACCCCGCAGCCTTTGCCCGCCGGCTGGAGGGTCTTGCCGGCACCAGTCACGACGTCTGGCTGGTCTCGGCGCCGGGCTACCGGGGCTTCGGCGACAAGTGCGGGGTGCTGGCCGCCGACCTTTCCGGCGCCCCGGGCTACGGCGCCCACCAGTGGGTGGCCACACGGCCCCTCCACTACTACGAGCCGATGGGGCTGACCCAGTTCGCCCCGCCGCACGGCGTCCCCGCCGGCCAGGCTCCGGGCGGCGGGGCCTGACGGTCGTGGCCGGGGCCGGCCGGTGAGCTCCGCCCCCGGGGTCCAGGACGGCCGCCCGGCCTCTGATGACCACCCGCCGCAGGGCGGGATCCCGGTCCCGGCCGGCGCACCGTTGCTCGACCAGCCGGGCCTCCCGGCGCAGCCGCCGATCGTCGGTGCCGGCGCCGGCGTCGTCACCCCGGAACCCGCGTCCCCCGTCCGGCCGAGCCCGGCGGTGGGCCGCGCCGCCCGGGCCCTGTGGTCGGTGCTGCCGGCGTGGGCCACCTCGAGGGTCGTGGTGCTGGTCGTGCTGGGGACGGCCCGCTTCGTGGCCGACCACGCCCACGTGGCGTCGCCGGCGGCCGTCGCCCGGCTCCACCAGGGCCTGCTCGGATGGGACGCCGGCTGGTACGAGGCCATCGCCCGGACCGGGTACGGGCCCCTCGGCCACCAGTCGCTCCGGTTCTTCCCGCTCTTCCCACTGGCCGGCCGGCTCCTGGGTGCCGTGCCCGGGATCTCCGACGGCGTCGCCCTCGTGGTCCTGGCCAACGCCTGCGCCCTGGTCGGGATGGCCCTGGTCAGGGTGCTCGTGCTGGCGGAGACGGGTGACCGGGGGTGGGCCGACCGGTCGGTCTGGCTCCTGGCGCTGGTCCCCCCGGCCTACGTGCTGGTCATGGGGTACGCCGAGGGTCTGCTGCTCGTGTGCACGGCCGGATGCTTCCTGGCGCTGCGCCGGGGGTCGGGCGCCGGATGGGCCGGACCGGCGGCGGCGCCGGGGTCCCGGGGCGCCGCCGGCCCCAGCTGGGCGTGGGTGGTGGTCCTCGGGTTCGCCGCCGGCCTGACCCGGCCACTCGGGGTCCTGCTGGTGGTCCCGGTGGCGGTGGAGGCGGCCCGGGGCTGGCGGCACGCACGCTGGCGGTGGCGGGGGCGGCTGGGGGCGCTGGCCGGGACGGCCGCCCCGCTGGCCGGGGCCGGCTCCTTCCTGGCGTGGTCGGCGGCGGCCTTCGGCGACGGGCTCCTCCCGGTGCGGGTCCAGGTCCAGTCGGGTCACCACGGGGCGCTCTCGGACCCCCTCCGCGTCCTCGCCCACGACGCCGCCGGGGCGGCTCACCACCATTTCGGCACGGCCCTCCACGTTCCGTGGGTGGTGCTGGCCGTGGTGCTGGTGGTGGTGTGCTGGCGGCGGCTCCCCGCCGCCTATGGCGCCTTCGCCGCCGTGGTGGTGCTGGCCGGCCTGAGCGGGACCAACCTCGACTCCTTCGAGCGGTACGCCCTGAGCGCCTTCCCCCTCGTCGTCGCCGGCGCCTCGCTCACCGCCAGCCGGTGGGTGGAACGCGCCGTCCTGGTGCTGGCCACCGCCGGACTGTGCGCCTATGCCCTCCTGGCGTTCTCGAACCTCCTCGTCCCCTGACCGGGCCCGGCCGGCCGGCTGACCGGGCCCGGCAGCTACCATCCGCACGGCGGCTATCCTCGTCCCGGCCGACGGGGGGGGCCACGACGCTGCGCCGGGCCCCGGCAGCCGGGCGCCCGGCGGAGGGTGGGCGCGGCAACCCGGGGACACCCGGCCGGCGTTCCGTCCCCGGACCCAGGGCGGCCGGAAAGGCGGCGATGTCGAGAACCGAGACCACCCCGGCTCCGGTGGCCGGCACCGGCCCCCGGCCCACCGCCTCGGCCGGCGGTGGCGGTGGGCCGGCGCACGAGGCTCCGCCCGTGGTGGTGGCCGGGGCCGGTCCGGCCGGGCTCACGGCCGCCTACCAGCTCGTCAAGGCCGGGCATCGGCCGCTCGTGGTCGAGGCCGACCAGGTGGTCGGCGGCATCAGCCGCACCGTCGAGCGCGACGGCTGGCGTTTCGACATCGGCGGGCATCGCTTCTTCACCAAGGTCCCCCCCGTGGAACGGCTCTGGGAGGAGATCCTCCCCGAGGAGGACTTCTTGACCCGGCCGAGGATGAGCCGGATCTTCTACCGGCAGAAGTACTACGACTACCCGCTCCGGGCGTCCAACGCGCTGCGGAACCTCGGGCCTCGAGAGGCCCTCCTGTGCGGGTTGTCGTACGTGCGGGCCCGCCTCCAGCCGCCGGCCGACCAGGCCAACTACGAAGGGTGGCTGGTGGCGCGGTTCGGCTGGCGCCTCTACCGCACCTTCTTCAAGACGTACACGGAGAAGGTGTGGGGGGTGCCGGTGGCCGAGATGCCGGCCGATTGGGCGGCCCAGCGGGTGAAGAACCTCGACCTGAAGAAGGCGGTCCTGAACGCCCTCTCCCCGCGGCGGCACCAGACGGAGGTCACGAGCTTGATCGAGGAGTTCCGCTACCCCAGGCTCGGTCCCGGGATGATGTGGGAGCGCTGCCGCCGTCTGGTCGAGGCCGGCGGGGGCACCGTCCGGCTCGGGCACACGCTGTCCACCGTGAGGACCGGCGGCGGGCTGGCCGCCTCGGTCGTCCTCACCACCCCCACCGGTGCCACCGAGGAGGTGCCGTGCTCGCACCTCGTGTCCTCGGTGCCGCTCCGCCATCTGGTCGAAGCACTCGACCCGCCCCCGCCCCCCGACGTCCTCTCGGCGGCGCGGGACCTCTGCTACCGGGACTTCCTGACCGTGGCCCTGGTCGTCCCCGAAGGGGACGGTTTCCCCGACAATTGGATCTACGTCCACGCTCCCGAGGTGGCGGTCGGCCGCATCCAGAACTTCGGGGCCTGGTCGCCCGACATGGTCAAGGAAGGCCGGACCTGTCTCGGGCTGGAGTACTTCGTCTTCGAGGGTGACGAGCTGTGGGAGTCGAGCGACGCCTCGCTGGTCGAGCGGGCCACGTCCGAGCTCGAGACCCTCGGCCTGGTGCGTCCGGGGAGGGTCGAGACCGGGTATGTGGTTCGGGTCGAGAAGGCCTACCCCTACTACGACTTCTCCTACAAGGACAACGTCGCCACCATCGTCGGGTACCTGGCCAAGGAGGCGGCGAACGTCCACCCGGTCGGGCGCAACGGCATGCACAAGTACAACAACCAGGACCACTCGATGTACACGGCCATGCTCACCGTCGAGAACATCCTGGGCGCCTGCCACGACGTGTGGAGCGTCAACGTGGAGGAGGAGTACCACGAGGCACGCGGCCACGGCTCCGGGGCAGGTGGGGAACCGGGCTCGCCGGCGGCGACGTCGGGGACCGGGCGGGACGCCCCGGTGCTGCCCAGGCCTCTCGCCGCCCGGTAGTGGCGGGGAGCGGGCCGGAGCGGGAGGCGGTGCCGGCGATGGGGGACCGGTCCGAGCCGGCGATGGAGGACCGGTTGGACCTGGCGATGGCGGGAGACGTCGCCCCCCGGCCGGAACCGACGCCACCGGCCGTCCGGGACGGGCACGGTCCGAGATCCCACCATGCCGGCCGGACCGGGGCGATCGAGGTGGCCGTGGAGGGTGTGCCCGGGGCCGTCTCGCTGGCGCCGGGATCCGTCGCACCGGCGTTCGGCGGCGAGCTCGTTCTCGACCCGGACCCGCGCCGGCCGGCGTCGGAGCCCCTGCGCACGTCGGTGCTGGCGGTCGGGCCGCTGGCGGTGGCCGGCGTCGTCACCAACGTCGCCAACGTCATCGTCACCGTCCTCCTGGCCCGGCTCCTGACCACCCGCGGCTACGGCGCCCTCAACCAGCTCAACGGGCTCTTCCTGGTGGTGTCGATGCCCGGTTCGGCGGTGATCGTGGCCGTGGTGCGCCGGATCACCGGGTGGCGGGCGAGCGGCGGGGAGGGCCGGGTGGCGGGCTGGGCCCGCCGGTTGCACCGGCACGGCACGGTCGCCGTCGTCGCCTTCGCCGTGGCGGCGGTGGCCGCCGGCCGCTGGCTGGCCGGCGTGCTGGGGCAGCCGCACACCGTGGGGCTGGACGCCATGCTGGTGGCCGGGGCGGTGTGGATCCTCCTCTGCCTGGACCGCGGGCTCCTCCAGGCCCACCGCAGCTACGGGACCCTCGCCTCCAACCTCCTGGTCGAGGCCGGGATGCGCGCTGTCGCTGTGCTCGTCCTGGTGGGTGCCGGCCTCGGGGTAGCCGGCGCCGCGTGCGGGATCCTGGCCGCCGAGGTGGTGACGGCGGTCCACGCCCGGGTGGTCGCCGACCGCTTGTGGCGGGCCGGGGCGGCTCCCGCCCGGGGCGGGTTGCACCGCCGTCGGCGGTGGCGATCGATGGTACCGGGCGGGCTGGCTACGCCGGCGGCCCCGGGGGCGCCGGCCGGAACGCCCACTTCGGCCGGGATGCCCACTTCGGCCGGGATGCCCACTTCGGCCGGAGCTCCGGCGCCGGGCGCCGTGGAGCGCCGGGCCCTGGTGGGAGACCTGCTGGTGGCCCTGGTGGCCCTGGCCACGGTGGCCTGGCTGCAGAACGTCGACGTCATCGTGATCGGCCGGGATGCCCCGTCGGTGGCCGGGCCCTACGCCGCCGTGTCGGTGGCCAGCAAGGCACTGGTGTTCGGGGCCATCGTGCTCGGCGGCTACCTCCTCCCCGAAGCGGCGATCCGGTGGCGTCACGGCGGCCACGCCCTGCGCCAGCTCGGGGTGACCCTGGCCCTCCTGGCGGTGCCGGTGGCGCTCCTCTTCGGGCTGGCCGCCGGCGCCCCGCGGCTCCTGCTCGGCGTCGTCTTCTCGAACCGGTACCTGAGTGCCGCTGGGGCCTTCGTCCCGCTGGTGGGGGCCATGGCCTGCCTGAGCACGACGGTGGTGCTCACCATGTACCTCCTCGCCGTCGGCCGGCGTCGGGTGGCCCCGCTGCTCCTGGCCGGGGCGGTGGCCGCCACCGTTGCGGTGGCGGCCGCCCACGGCTCGGCGGTCGGCATCGCCCACGCCGACCTTCTGGTGCAGGCCGGGCTCGTGCTGGTGGTGGTCGCCGACTTCGCTCTCCTGCACCGCCAGCGGGTACGGTGACATTTTGTCCCTATGCTGCCGACCTGGAGCGACGTGAGACCCGAAGGGCGGCTCGCCGGGCCGGGCGGCCAGCGCCATCGAGGAACGGGGGTCATGGGTCGCATGGCCCACGCCGGAAGTGACGACGCAGGACCGCGCCGCGACGGCCACGCACCACCCGCCGGCGACCCGGCGCCGGCCCACCACGTCCCCGTGACCGGGCGGGCGGCGAGCGTCCCGGCCGCTGCTGCCGGAGCTTCGGATCCCGGCGCCTCTCTCCGGGACGTCGCCGGATCGGTCGGTCTCGAGCGCGTCCGGGTCGTGGCCTGGCGGGACTTGGACGACCCCGAGGCCGGCGGGTCCGAGCTCCACGCCCACCGGATCGCCGCCCTGTGGGCGGCGGCCGGGCTCGACGTGGCGGTACGGACCTCGGCCGTCCCCGGCGGCCCGGAGACGGTGGTCCGGCAGGGGTACCGGGTGGTGCGGAGGTCGGGGCGGTACGCCGTGTTCGCCGACACCATCCGCGAGGAGCTGCGGCGGCGCCACGGGCCGGGGGAGGGCCTGGTCGAGGTGTGGAACGGGATGCCGTTCTTCTCCCCGCTGTGGTACCGCGGCCCCCGGGTGGTCTTCCTCCACCATGTCCACGCCGAGATGTGGCGGATGGTGCTCCCGGGCTGGTTGGCCCGGGTCGGGGAGGAGGTGGAGCGCCGGGTCGCCCCGCCCCTCTACCGGTCGAGCCGGGTGGTCACCCTCTCGGAGTCCTCGCGCCAGGAGATCTGCGACATGCTCGGCCTCCGCCCGGACCGGGTCACGGTGGCCTCTCCCGGGGTGGGGAGCCGGTTCCGGCCGGGGCCCGGCCGCTCCCCGGTGCCGCTGGTGGTGGCCGTGGGCCGCCTGGTCCCGGTGAAGCGGTTCGACCTCCTCTTCCGGGCCTTGGCCCGGGCCAGGGAGACATATCCCGACCTGGAGGCGGCGGTCCTGGGCGAGGGCTACGAGCGTCCGCGCCTGGAGGCGCTCCGGCGCTCGCTCGGGGCCGAGGGTTGGCTGGCCCTCCCGGGTCGGGTGACCGACGACGAGTTGGTGGACTGGTACCGCAGGGCATGGGTGGTGGCGTCGACCTCGCTGCGCGAGGGGTGGGGCATGACCCTGACCGAGGCGGCGGCGTGCGGGACCCCGGCGGTGGCCACCGACATCGCCGGGCATCGCGATGCCGTGGTCGACGGCCGCACCGGGTTCCTGGCCGACGGGGCCGACTCGGTGGCGGCCGCCATCGCCAAGCTGGTCGGCGACCGCGGCCTACGGGCGGTCATGGGCCACCAGGCCCTCGAGCGGTCCCGGTCGTTCACCTGGGACGCCACGGCCCGGGCCACCCTCGAGGCGCTGGCCGGCGAGGTCGGGCGCCGCCCGGCCCGCTGAGGCCCCCGCCCGTCAGCCGCCGCGCCGCCGCCGGCGTGCCCGGGCTCGGGCGCGCTCGACCACGGCGTCGGCCCCGAGGAAGACGACGGCCATCCACGCCAGGACCGCCGCGCTCTGGTACACGGAGGGCCAGTCCGATCCCTCGGGGACCGGGTGGAGCGCCTGGCCGGCGACCACGCTGGCCCCCGCCGCCACCATGAGCCCGACGGCGACGGAGGCGGTCACCGCCCGGGCCTGGGGAACGGCCAGGGCGGCGGCGACGGCGGCGGCGGCCGCCGCCCCGACGAGGGGGGCGCTGATGGCACCGGCCACGGCCCCGGTCACCACCGCCACCAGGCCGATGGCCCACCAGGGGGGACGCTGCCCCGTGGGGCGCGACGGCCAGGCCAGCGAGGGCTCGATCCCGGCCACGGCCGCCGCCTCCGCGGTGCTCGCCTCGGCTCCCGCCGGCCGGGTCCGCCGGGCGCTGTGGCGG
>JBOGGE010000057.1:0-5773 GCA_050743865.1 Acidimicrobiales bacterium | reverse complement strand
CACCTGGAGGGTGGACATCTGCCAGCGCCGCCCGATGGCGTCGCGCACGTGCACGTCCACCTTGGGCGCGTAGTAGGCGCCCTCGCCCTGGGCCAGGTGGTAGCCCAGGCCGGCCGTCTCGAGGGCTCGCGCCAGGGCGGCCTCTGCGACGTCCCACTCCCCGGGGTCCCCCACGAAGCGCTCCGGGCGCGTCGAGAGGTCGGCCTCGAAGGACTCGAAGCCGAAGGTCCGCAGCAGCCGGAGCACGAAGGCCAGCAGGCTCGCCAGCTCGCCGGCGAGCTGGTCGGGGGTGCAGAAGATGTGGGAGTCGTCCTGGGTGAACCCACGGGTCCTCAGCAGCCCGTGCAGCACCCCCGAGCGCTCGAAGCGGTAGACGGTGCCGAGCTCGAAGAGCCGCAGCGGGAGCTCCCGGTAGGAGCGGGCCTGGGACGCGTAGATCAGCACGTGCATGGGGCAGTTCATGGGCTTGGGGTAGTAGGCGGCCCCCTCCAGCTCCATCGGGGGGTACATGGAGTCCGCGTACCAGCCCAGGTGCCCGGACGTCTCGAACAGCCCCGCCTTGGCCAGGTGAGGCGTGTAGACGAACTCGTAGCCGGCGGCCCCGTGCTCGGCGCGGGAGTAGTCCTCCATCGCCTTGCGCACGATCCCGCCTCGGGGGTGGAACACGGCGAGGCCCGGGCCGAGCTCCGGCGGGAAGTGGAACAGGTCCAGCTCGGCACCGAGGCGGCGGTGATCGCGGCGTTCGGCCTCCTCCAGGCGGTGGAGGTAGCCGGCCAGGGCCTGCTCGGACTCCCATGCCGTGCCGTAGATCCGCTGGAGCTGCGGCCGGCGCTCGTCGCCCCGCCAGTAGGCGCCGGCCACCCGCATCAGCTCGAAGGACCCCAGGCGGTCGGTGGAGGGGACGTGGGGTCCCCGGCAGAGGTCGACGAAGCCGGGGGTGTTGCGGTAGGCGGACACCACCGCCTCGATGATCTCCCGCTTGAAGGGCTGGTCGGCGAAGATGGCCAGGCCCTCCTCGACGGAGTGCTCGTGGCGGACGAACGGCTGGTCCTCACCGACGATCGACCGCATCTCGGCCTCGATGCGATCGAGGTCCCCGTCGCTGAAGCGGTCGCCCCCGGGCAGCTCGAAGTCGTAGTAGAAGCCGTCGGCGATCACCGGGCCGATGGCGTAGTGGGCGCCGGGCCACAGCCGGAGGACGGCCTGGGCCAGGACGTGGGCGGTGGAGTGCCGCAGCACGTCCCGGCCGGCGTCGGAGGACGGGGTGACGATGGACACCTGGTCGCCCTGGCGCAGGTCGGTGGACAGGTCGGCCAGACGCCCGTCGATCTCCGCCGCCACCGCCGCCCGGGCCAGGCGGGGACCGATCGCCGCCGCCAGGTCCGACGCCGTCGCCCCTTCCGCCAATTCCCTGGCCGAGCCGTCGGGGAGGCGGACCGTCACCGTGGCTGCCATCGTGCTCGGCGACCTCTCTTCTCGTCTTCTCGTGTCGTTCTTCATCGTGCCGCCGGCTCTTCCCACCGGCGGTCACGGCGCCTCCTGGGACCGTCGCTCGAACCGGCCTTGGCGAGAGGGCCAGCGTAGGCGCGCCCCGCTCCGGCGCCGGAGGGCGCTCGGGCCGTCAGCGGTCCAGGGCCACGCCCAGGAGGGCGGCACCGGCCCGCACCGGGCGCCGGCGCCGGGCGCAGTCGTCCAGCACGGCCAGGGCTCCCGGGACGTCGAGATCGTCGTCGAGACATTGCCGCACGCCATCGAGCGCCAGGTCGCCCTCCCGCGCCACCGGCCCGGCGGGGGCGCCCCGCCAGAGGTCCAGCCGCTCCGCCGCCGGCGGCAGGTCCGCCGGCGTCCACTCCCAGTCTCCCCGGTAGTGGTGGGCCAGGAGGGCCAGCCGAACGGCCGGCGGCTCCCACTCCTTTACGAGGTCGCCCACGAAGACCAGGTTGCCGAGGGATTTCGACATCTTCTCGCAGCCGAGCCCGACCAGCCCGACATGGAGCCAGTGGCGGGCGAACGTCGTCCCGGTCACCGCCTCGGACTGCGCCGCCTCGCACTCGTGGTGAGGGAAGACGAGATCGCGCCCCCCGCCGTGCAGGTCGACCGTGGTGCCCAGCTCGCGCAGGGCCAGGGCGGAGCACTCGATATGCCACCCCGGCCGCCCCGGGCCCCAGCGCGACTCCCACGCCGGCTCGTCCGGCCGGGACGGCTGCCACATGACGAAGTCGAGGGGGTGGCGCTTGTCGGGGTCGTCGGGGTTGCCGCCGCGCTCGGCCGCCAGCCGCAGCATCTCGCTCGGCTCCAGGTGGCTGAGCTGGCCGAAGGCCGGAAAGGTGGTCACGTCGAAGTAGACGGCTCCCCCGGCGCGGTAGGCGTGGCCGGCGTCGAGGGCGGCGCCGACGAGGGAGAGGATGTCGGGGACGGCCGAGGTCGCCCGGGGCTCGGCGTCCGCCGGCAGCAGCCCGAGCGCCGACATGTCGGCGTCGAAGCGGGCCATCTCCTCGGCCGCCAGGTCGAGGTAGTGCACGCCGAGCTCACGCGCCTTTCGGAGGATGTCGTCGTCGACGTCGGTGACGTTGCGCACGCACCGGGTGGCATTGCCCAGGTCGTGGAGGCGCCGGACGAGGACGTCGAAGGTGAGGTACACCGCGGCGTGGCCGAGGTGGGCGGCGTCGTAGGGCGTGATGCCGCAGGTGTAGAGGGTCGCCACCGGCCCGGGCTCGAAGGGCACCACGGCCTGCCGGGCCGTGTCGTAGAGGCGCATCACCGGACCGCGAAGGTTAGCAACCGGGCGGCCCCGTCACCCAGGCCGACGTAGCCAATGGCTGCTCACGGTCCGGGCGACTCCAGGGTGCGGTGGTTGGTGGCGCGAAACCACGACCTCGTCTGGAGATTTGCACCGCGGGGTCGCTCGCTCGCCCGTCTGGATCGCTGGGCCATAGCATGACGATCAGGTATACTCTGCGTATGACCCAGATAGCGGTCAAGGTGCCTGAGGCCCTACTCGGTGCGGTCGACGAGGCGGTGGCCGACGGCATGTTCGCAAGTCGGTCGCAGGCGGTCCGGGCCGGCCTCGAGACTGTCCTGCGGGCGCGACGCGAAGACCGGCTCGTCCTTCGCTACGCCGAGGCGCTTCGCGCCGTCCCCGAGACCGACAGGGAGCTGGCGGCGGCACGGCGCCTTGCCCTGTCCGCCATTGACGACGAACCATGGGACCCGTCGTGGTGAGCCGGGGTGAGGTGTGGTGGGGCGAGGCGCCCGACGAGAAAGGACGTCCGTTCCTGGTCGTGAGCCGGGACGCCGCCAACGCGGTCATGCAGCGGGTACTGGTCGCTCCGGTCACCCGCCGGGTCCGGGGGTTGCCCAGCGAGCTGGCCGTGGGGCCGGACGAAGGGCTGCCCGTCGACTCGGCCGCGGCCTTCGACAACCTCCAGCCGTTCCCCAAAGCGATGTTGGTGCGCCGCCTGGGACGCCTCGGGCCCCGGCAGCACGAGATCTGCCGGGTCGCCGGCGCCACCCTGGACTGCTGAGGTCGGCCGGTCGAGCCGGCCACGGTGTGGCCGGCGCCACCCGCCCAAGGCCCGCCGGAGGTCAGATCCCGGCCAGCTTCAGCGTGCTGCGGGCCTTGTGGCGGATGTTGAGGGTGATGAAGACGGCGGTGAACGCCTCGACGGCGGCCGCCTGGTTCAGGCTGCCGGCGTCCAGCGGCCGAAGGCCCTCGATCCGCTCGACCAGCGACATCGTCTCGGCCGTGGCCTCGGGGTCGTCGGAGCAGACCAGGACGTCGGCCATGAGGCCCGAGTCCAAGTCCGCCATCTCCGACGCCGGCAGGTGGTGGAAGGCGGCCGCTACCCGCGCTCCGGGCGCCGCCGCCTGGACGGCGGCGGCGATCGACCCCCGCGGCGGGACCAGCGCCAGCATCTCCCGCCCCTGCTTCACCAGGGCGTTGGCCATCGAGACGACGACCTTGCCGTCCAGCGGCTCGGCCAACGCCCCCACCGTGGGCGCCGCCCCGTCCCACGGGGTGGCCACGACGACCATCGGGGCGCCGGCGGCGACCTCGTTGGCCACCCCCGAGAGCCGGCCGGTGAGCCGTCCCGGCCAGGCCCCGGCCGCCTCGGCGGCGACGCGGACGGCCCGGTCGGGGTCGCGCGATCCCAGCCCGACCGCCATCCCGCCCGCCGCCAGCCGGAGGGCCAGGCCGCGGCCGGCCGGGCCGGTCCCTCCCAGGATGCCGATGTCCATCGGGCCACTGTGGCACACCGGGCGACCGGCGGCGGAGCCGGACCTCGACCCAAAGCCGGCGGGGTGCGGGGCCCGGCGGTGCAATAGCCTCGCCGGCCATGGGACTGCTCGACGGCAAACGGATCCTGGTGACCGGGGTGCTCACCGACGCCTCGCTGGCCTTCGCCGTGGCCAGGCTGGCCCAGGAGGAAGGTGCCGACGTGGTCCTGTCGGGGGCGGGGCGCGGCCTTTCCCTCACCCGGCGCACCGCCCGCAAGCTGCCGGCCGAGACCGAGGTCCTCGAGATCGACGTCACCGTGCCCGAGCAGCTCTCCGCCGCCGCCGCCGCCCTCGGCCGGAGGTGGGAGCGCCTCGACGGCCTCCTCCACGCCATCGGCTTCGCCCCACCGTCGTGCCTGGGGAACGGGATGTTCGCCGCCGAGTGGCCCGACGTGTCGACGGCGCTCCACGTGTCGACGTACTCGCTCAAGGCATTGACCGGCGCCTTCCGGCCGCTGCTCGAAGCGGCGGGTGCGGCGGGCGGCGCCTCGGTGGTGGGCCTGGACTTCGATGCCACCGTCGCCTGGCCCCTCTACGACTGGATGGGCGTGGCCAAGGCCGCACTGGAGTCGCTCACCAGGTACCTGGCCCGCGACCTCGGCCCGGCCGGGGTGCGGGTCAACCTGGTGGCCGCCGGCCCGGTGCGGACCATGGCCGCCCGGTCCATACCGGGATTCTCGGCGTTCGAGGACACCTGGGGCGACCGGGCCCCCCTGGGCTGGGACGTGCACGACGCCGGCGTGGTGGCCCGGGCGTGCGTCGCCCTCCTCTCGGACTGGCTCCCCAAGACGACGGGCGAGGTCCTCCACGTCGACGGCGGGGTCCACGCCGTCGGCTCTTGAGGGCGCCCCGACCGGGAGGCGGGCGGCGTCAGCTCGGACGGCGGGCGGCCCGCACGGCCGCTGCCAGCGAGTCGCCGGTGACCGACGCCGGGACCACGTGGCGGGCTCCCATCGCCTCGGCCAACGCGCCGGCCAGCCCGAGCCGGGGCCCGGCGCCTCCCTCGCAGTCGACCACCAGGGCGTCGACGCCGGCCGCCCGCACGTCGGCCGCTGCCTCCAGCGCCGCCTCGACCGGATCGGCGCCCGCCGGCGCCGAGGTGGCCCGCCCGTCCGACACCAGCACCAGGAGCGCCCGGTCGGCGGCGTGACGCCGGGCGGTGGCCACGGCCAGCCCCTCGGCAATGCCGGCGGCCAGCGGGGTCCGGCCGCCGGTGCCCACCGCGTCGAGCCGGGCCCTCGCCACCTCGGTGCTGCCGGTGGGCCGCAGGAGCGTCCGGGCACCGTCGCCGCCGAAGGTCACGAGCGCCACCCGGTCCCGGCGCTGGTAGGCGTCGACCAGGAGGGAGAGCACCGCCGAGCGGGCGGCGTCCACGCGCTGGCGGACCCCCATTGACCCCGAGGCGTCGACCACCACCACCACCAGCGTGGGCATCGGCTGGCGCCGGACCGGCTCCCGCACGTCGTCGGGGTGGACGCGCAACGGGCCGGCGGGC
>JBOGGE010000056.1:0-26908 GCA_050743865.1 Acidimicrobiales bacterium | reverse complement strand
CATCAAGGAGATGCAGGCGCTCTGCCTCAACGTCCGCGTGATGAACGCAGAGGGCCAGGAGGTCGAGATCCGAGAGCTCGACGAAGACGCGTTCCGCACCACCGAGTCGCTCGGCATCGACCTGTCGAGGCCCGAACGCGGCACCGACGAGGAAGACGAGCGCCGCCGCGAACAACAGCCCGCCTACTGACGCACCCACGACACGCAAGAACGAACAAGGAAAGGCGAGGGAACCAGTGCTCGACGTGAACGACTCTGCACAGCTCTCCATCGCGCTCGCGACCGCCGACCAGATCCGCACGTGGTCGAACGGCGAGGTCAAGAAGCCCGAGACGATCAACTACCGCACGCTCAAGCCCGAGAAGGACGGCTTGTTCTGCGAGAAGATCTTCGGTCCCACCAAGGACTGGGAGTGCTACTGCGGCAAGTACAAGCGCGTCCGGTTCAAGGGCATCATCTGCGAGCGGTGCGGCGTGGAGGTCACCCGCTCCAAGGTCCGTCGCGAGCGGATGGGCCACATCGAGCTGGCGGCCCCGGTGGTGCACATCTGGTACCTGCGAGGCACCAGGAGCTGGCTGGCCTACCTGCTCATGGGCACCGAGGCCCGTGAGGAGCTGAAGGCCAAGCAGCTCGAGAAGGTCATCTACTTCGCCGCCAACCTGGTCACCTGGGTGGACGAGGACAAGCGCCACGAGGACCTTCCCAATCTCGAGGCCGAGCTGGCCGAGGAGGTCGCCGAGATCGAGCGGCGCCGCGACCTGGAGATCGACCGGCGGTTCAAGGCACTCGAGGCGGAGCTCAAGGAGCTCGAGACCCAGGGTGCCCGCGACGCCGAGGTCAAGGCCCGGCAGCGGGCGGCCGAGAAGGAGATCGGGGCGCTGCGGGAGCGGTCCGACGACGAGATCGACCTGGCCCGACGAGCCCTCGACGAACTGAAGGGGCTCCACCCGCGCAAGATCATCGAGGACGAGCTCCTGTGGCGCGAGCTGCAGCTCCGCTACGAGGACTACTACGAGGGAGGCATGGGGGCGGAGGCCATCCAGCGCCTGATCGACCGGATCGACCTCGACGCCGAGGAGATCAAGCTCCGCGCCATGATCGACGCCACCGACGGGCGCCGGCCGCTGTCGGCGCAGCGCCGCCAGAAGGTCATCAAGCGGCTCAAGATCGTCACCGCCTTCAACCGCCGGGACGAGCACGGCCGCCGGGTCAATGACCCACGGGCCATGATCCTGGAAGCCGTTCCGGTAATTCCCCCGGACCTGCGCCCGATGGTCCAGCTCGACGGCGGCCGGTTCGCCACCTCCGACCTGAACGACCTCTACCGCCGGGTGATCAATCGGAACAACCGGCTGAAGCGGCTCCTCGACCTGGGCGCGCCCGAGATCATCATCAACAACGAGAAGCGCATGCTCCAGGAAGCCGTCGACGCGCTGTTCGACAACGGCCGCCGCGGGCGGCCGGTGACCGGGCCGGGCAACCGCCCGCTCAAGTCGCTCTCGGACATGCTGAAGGGCAAGCAGGGCCGGTTCCGACAGAACCTGCTGGGCAAGCGGGTCGACGACTCGGGCCGGTCGGTGATCGTGATCGGCCCCACCCTGCAGCTGCACCAGTGCGGCCTGCCCAAGCTGATGGCCCTCGAGCTCTTCAAGCCGTTCGTCATGAAGCGGCTGGTCGACGCCGAGCTGGCCCAGAACATCAAGTCGGCCAAGCGCATGGTCGAGCGGCGCCGGCCCCAGGTGTGGGACGTCTTGGAGGGGGTCATCCGCGAGCACCCGATCCTCCTCAACCGGGCACCGACCCTGCACCGCCTCGGCATCCAGGCCTTCGAGCCGGTCCTGGTGGAGGGCAAGGCCATCCAGATCCACCCGCTGGTCTGCACCGCCTTCAACGCCGACTTCGACGGGGACCAGATGGCGGTGCACCTGCCGCTGTCGGCCGAGGCCCAGGCCGAGGCGCGCGTCCTCATGCTGTCGGCCAACAACATCCTCTCGCCGGCCACCGGCCGCCCCATCACGGTGCCCACCCAGGACATGGTGTTCGGTGCCTTCTACCTGACGTTGGCCGTCGACGGGGCCAAGGGTGAGGGGCGGGCGTACCGCCACAGCTACGAGATCCAGGCCGCCCTGGACGGCGGCGACGTGGCGCTGCACGCCAAGATCGCCCTCCGGCCGTTGCCCGGGTCGACCCTCGAGGCGCGCCTGGTAGCCGCCGGTCACCCCGACGGGGACGGCCGGCTGTCGGTGGTCACCACCCCCGGCCGCGTGCTCTTCAACGAGGCGCTGCCCGGCGGGTTCCCCTTCGTCGACGACGTGGTGGGCAAGCGCAACACCCCCATCGGCAGGATCGTCGAGCAGCTGTCGGCCGAGTACCCCAAGCACGTGGTGGCGGAGAGCCTCGACCGGGTGAAGGCCCTGGGGTTCCGCTACGCCGCCCAGTCCGGGCTCACCATCTCCATCGACGACGTCCGCACCCCCCAGGACAAGCAGGTCATCCTGGACCGCTATGAGAAGGAGGCGGAGAAGGCGGAGACGCAGTTCAAGCGGGGCATCATCACCGACGACGAGCGCCGCCAGAAGGAGATCGAGATCTGGACCAGCGCCAATTCGGAGGTCGGGCGGGCGATGGAGGTGGCCCTGTCCGGCCTCGCCTTCAACCCCCTCGACATGATGGTGGACTCCGGAGCCCGGGGCAATGCCCAGCAGATCCGACAGATCGCCGGCATGAAGGGGCTGGTGTCCAACCCCCGGGGCGAGATGATCCCCCGGCCGATCAAGTCCTCCTTCCGGGAGGGGCTCTCGGTGCTCGAGTACTTCATTTCCACCCACGGCGCCAGGAAGGGCCTGGCCGACACCGCCCTGCGGACGGCCGACTCGGGGTACCTGACCCGGCGCCTGGTCGACGTCGCCCAGGAGCTCATCATCCGCGAGGAGGACTGCGGCACCACGCGGGGCGTCTGGGTGGAGGAGGTCGTGCCCGACAGCCCGGGCCGGCGCAGCTACCTGGATACCCGGGCCTACGGGCGCCTCCTGGTCGAGGACGTGACCCTGCCCGGCGGAACCGAGCTGCCGGCGGGCACCCTCCTCACCGACGAGCTGGTGGCGGCCTTGCGGGACGATGCCCGGGTCACCCGGGTGCGGTGCCGATCGGTCCTCACCTGCGAGGCCGTCCACGGGGTGTGTGCCGCCTGCTACGGGCAGTCACTGGCCACCGGGCGGATGATCGAGCTGGGCGAAGCGGTGGGCGTGATCGCCGCCCAGTCGATCGGCGAGCCGGGGACCCAGCTCACCATGCGGACCTTCCACACCGGCGGCATCGTCGGCGAGGACATCACCCACGGACTTCCCCGGGTGGTCGAGCTGTTCGAGGCCCGGACCCCGAAGGGGGCGGCGGTGCTGGCCCGGCATTCGGGCGTGGTCCGGATCGAGGACGAGGAGACGGGACGCCGGATCACCGTGGTGGCCGACGACGGCGCCGAGGAGTCGGCAGTGGTGCCGCTGCGCGCCCACCTCGAGGTGGTCGACGGCCAGGAGGTCACCGCCGGCGACGCCTTGGTCGAGGGCCCGAAGGACCCCAAGGAGCTGCTGGACGTCCGCGGCATCCGGGAGACCCAGCAGTACCTGGTGGAAGAGGTCCAGAAGGTCTACCGCGACCAGGGGGTCTCCATCCACGACAAGCACATCGAGCTGATCGTCCGCCAGATGCTCCGGCGGGTGCTCGTGGCCGATCCCGGCGATGCCCCCTTCCTGCCCGGCGAGCGGGTGGACAGCCGCGTGTACGCCGACGTCAACCGGGGCCTGGTGGAGGACGGGAAGCGCCCGGCCGAGGGCCGTCCCGAGCTGATGGGGATCACCAAGGCGTCACTGGCCACCGATAGCTGGCTGTCGGCGGCGTCCTTCCAGGAGACCACCCGGGTGCTGACCGAGGCGGCCATCGAGGGCCGTTCCGACCAGCTCTTCGGCCTCAAGGAGAACATCATCATCGGCAAGCTGATCCCGGCCGGCTCCGGGATGGAGCACTACCGGAACATCCGCCTGGAGATGCCCGACGCCGAGGCCCTGCCGTTCTGGGGCGGGGGCGGTGACCGCAGCACCGAGGATCTGGCCGCCTGGCTGCGGGACGTGGGCGGCGACGCGTTGCCCGACGACTCGTACCGGTCGGCCATCGACGTCAGCTGGCTCGGCGGGTCGACCGCCCCCGCGGGCGGCAGCGCCGACCCGGCGGAGGTCGTCGACGGTGGGAGCCCGGCGGATGCCGGCGACGGTGCGGGCCCGGCGGATGCCGGCGACGGTGGAGCCCCGGTGGGGGCCGGCGACGGTGCCGATCCGGAGGATGCCGGAGACGGCGTGGCCGAAGCCGGCGCCTGAACGCCTACACTGGTGCCGGCGGCGTGGCGGGCGCCGGCCACCAGAGGGGTTTGCCCAGGCGGCGACGTTGCCGTAGCATTACGGTGAGCCGTGCCGCGCCCGCCCGGTCACGGGCGCACCGGCAGTCGAACCGCATCAACTCCCGAGAGGAAGCGCGTGCCCACGATCGCCCAGCTCGTCCGTAAGGGACGGCAGGCCAAGGAATCGAAGACCAAGACCCCGGCCCTGAAGGGCGCGCCCCAGCGGCGGGGCGTGTGCACCCGGGTGTACACGACCACGCCCAAGAAGCCCAACTCCGCCCTGCGCAAGGTGGCCCGGGTGCGGCTCACCAGTGGGGTGGAGGTCACGGCGTACATCCCCGGCGTCGGGCACAATCTCCAGGAGCACTCGATCGTCCTCGTCCGCGGCGGCCGGGTGAAGGATCTCCCCGGGGTGCGCTACAAGGTCATCCGGGGTGCCCTCGACACGTCGGGGGTGCGCGAGCGCAGCCAGGCCCGTAGCCGCTACGGCGCCAAGAGGGAGGCCTAGATGCCCCGCCACGGTCCCGCCGCCCGCCGGGAGCTCCAGCCCGATCCGGTCTACCGCTCGGTGCTGGTGACCCAGGTGGTCAACAAGGTCCTCACTCGGGGCAAGCGCACCCTGGCCGAGCGGGTGGTCTACGGTGCCCTCGGCGTCGTCCAGGAGCGCTCGGGTGCCGAGCCGGTGACGGTGTTGAAGCGTGCCGTCGAGAACACCCGACCCGAGCTCGAGGTCCGCAGCCGCCGGGTCGGCGGTGCAACCTACCAGGTCCCGGTCGAGGTCCGGCCCCGGCGGGCCACCACCCTGGCCATCCGGTGGCTCGTCGGCTACTCGCGCCAACGTCGTGAGAAGACGATGGCCGAGCGGCTGGCGAACGAGATCCTCGACGCCTCGAACGGGGTGGGGGCGGCGGTCAAGCGCCGCGAGGATCTGCACAAGATGGCCGAGTCGAACCGGGCCTTCGCGCACTACCGCTGGTAGCGGCGCCGGCCTTCGAAGTCCCCGAAGTGGAGCACCATGGCTGAACCCCTGCCCACCCGCGAATTCCCGCTGGCCAGGACCCGCAACATCGGGATCATGGCGCACATCGACGCGGGAAAGACCACGACGACCGAGCGGATCCTCTATTACACCGGCCGCAACTACAAGATCGGCGAGGTCCACGAGGGTGCCGCCACCATGGACTGGATGGTCCAGGAGCAAGAGCGCGGCATCACCATCACCTCGGCCGCCACGACCTGCCGGTGGCGGGACACCTGGATCAACATCATCGACACCCCCGGCCACGTGGACTTCACGGTGGAGGTCGAGCGCTCCTTGCGCGTCCTCGACGGGGCGGTGGCCATCTTCGACGCGGTTGCCGGCGTCGAGCCGCAGACCGAGACGGTGTGGCGCCAGGCCAACAAGTACCACGTCCCACGTATCTGCTTCGTGAACAAGATGGACCGGGTCGGCGCCGACTTTGGCCGCACGGTCCAGATGATCCGGGACCGTCTCGAGGCCACACCGGCGGTGGTCCAGATCCCCATCGGCGTCGAGGCCGACTTCCGCGGCGTCATCGACCTGCTCGGCCGCCGGGCGCTCATCTGGGAGGAGGGGATGGGGGAGCACTGGGAGGAGACCGACATCCCCCCGGCGCTGGTCGCCGAGGCCGAGGCCGCCCGCCACCAGCTGGTCGACGTGGCATCGAACTACGACGACGCCATCATGGAGAAGTTCCTGGCCGACGAGGAGATCACGGCCGACGACCTGCGCCGGGCCGTGCGGACCGGCACCCTGGCCAACGAGGTGGTACCGGTCCTGTGCGGGTCGGCATTCAAGAACAAGGGCGTCCAGCCGATGCTCGACGCCGTCGTCGACTTCCTGCCCAGCCCCCTCGACCTCCCGCCGACCCAGGGGACCCGCCCCGGCCATCCGGACGAGCCGCTGGAGCGGGCGGCTGACGACGACGCCCCGTTCTCGGCGCTGGCGTTCAAGATCATGACCGATCCCTTCGTCGGCAAGCTCACCTACCTGCGGGTGTACTCGGGGACCCTGGGCAAGGGGGGCACCGTCACCAACACCACCAAGGATCGCAAGGAGCGCATCGGCCGCCTCCTCCAGATGCACGCCAACCACCGGGAGGACAAGGACGCCATCTTCGCCGGCGACATCGTCGCCGCCGTGGGCCTGAAGCAGACCACCACCGGCGACACCCTCTCGGACCCGAAGCACCCCGTGCTGCTCGAAGCCCTCGAATTCCCCGAGCCGGTGATCCACGTCGCCGTCGAACCGAAGACCAAGGCCGACCAGGACAAGCTGGGCCGAGCCCTCTACGCCCTTTCGGAGGAGGACCCGACCTTCCGGGTGCGGACGGACGAGGAGACGGGCCAGACCGTCATCTCGGGCATGGGCGAGCTGCACCTGGAGATCCTGGTCGACCGGATGCTGCGCGAGTTCAACGTGGACGCGAACGTCGGCAAGCCCCAGGTGGCCTACCGGGAGACGATCCGCAAGTCGGTGGACAAGGTGGAGGAGCGCTACATCCGCCAGACGGGGGGCCGCGGCCAGTACGGCCACGTGGTGATCGAGCTGGAGCCGACCGGGCCCGGCGGGGGCTACGAGTTCATCGACAAGATCAGCGGCGGGGTGATCCCCAAGGAGTACATCCCGGCCGTGGACGCCGGGATCCAGGAGGCCCTCACCTCGGGGGTGCTGGCCGGCTACCCCACCGTCGACGTCCGGGTGGCCCTCACCTACGGGTCCTACCACGACGTCGACTCGTCGGAGATGGCCTTCAAGATCGCCGGGTCGATGGCCGTGAAGAAGGCGGCACGCCTGGCCGACCCGGTGCTCCTGGAGCCGGTCATGGCGGTGGAGGTGGTGACCCCCGAGAGCTACATGGGCGACGTGATCGGCGACCTGTCGTCCCGCCGGGGGCGGGTTGAGGGGATGGAGCAGCGGGGCAACAGCCACGTGGTGCGGGCACAGGTACCGCTGGCCGACATGTTCGGCTACGCTACCGATCTACGTTCGCGCACGCAGGGTCGGGCCACGTACACGATGCAATTCCACGCCTACAACGAGGTGCCCGAGTCGATCGCCAGGGAGATCATCGCCCGGGCACGGGGCGAGTAGCGCCTTCGCCGCAGCAGGGCTCGGCCGGTCGCCGGCCGGGAGCGGGACCAGCACCACCACAGCACGACCACCGGGCGGGAGACCGCCGAGGCGGGCCCGAGGGGGCGCCGCCCGAGATCAGGGAGTAGTTCGAGGAGATGGCCAAGCAGAAGTTCGAGCGCTCGAAGCCCCATATCAACGTGGGGACGATGGGGCACATCGATCACGGCAAGACCACGCTCACGGCGGCCATCACCAAGGTCCTGTCGGAGACGAACCCGAACACGTCGTTCACCCCCTTCGACCAGATCGACAAGGCGCCCGAGGAGAAGCAGCGCGGCATCACCATCTCGATCGCCCACGTGGAGTACGAGACGCCCAACCGGCACTACGCCCACGTCGACATGCCGGGTCACGCCGACTACATCAAGAACATGATCACCGGCGCCGCCCAGGTCGACGGGGCCATCCTGGTCGTCTCGGCCGCCGACGGCCCGATGCCCCAGACGAGGGAGCACGTCCTCCTGGCCCGCCAGGTGGGGGTGCCCTACATCGTCGTCGCCCTCAACAAGGCGGACATGGTCGACGACGAGGAGCTGCTCGATCTGGTGGAGCTGGAGGTCCGGGAGCTTCTCAGCGAGTACGAGTTCCCCGGCGACGACACCCCGATCGTTCGGGTCAGCGCCCTCAAGGCCCTGGAGGGCGACGCCGATTGGACGCCCAAGGTCCTCGAGCTGATGCAGGCGGTCGACGACTTCATCCCCGAGCCCAAGCGCGATGTCGAGAAGCCCTTCCTGATGCCGGTCGAGGACGTGATGTCCATCACCGGCCGGGGCACCGTCGTGACCGGCAAGGTGGAGCAGGGTGTCGTCCACGTCGGCGACGAGGTGGAGATCGTCGGCCTTCGCGACACCCAGAAGACCACCGTGACCGGGGTCGAGATGTTCCGCAAGCTGCTCGACGAAGGCCGCGCCGGTGACAACATCGGTGCCCTCCTGCGGGGGAACAAGAAGGAGGAGGTCGAGCGCGGCCAGGTGCTGTGCAAGCCGGGCTCCATCACCCCCCACGCCGAGTTCGAGGCGACCATCTACGTCCTGACCAAGGAGGAAGGTGGTCGCCACAAGCCGTTCTTCACGAACTACCGCCCGCAGTTCTACTTCCGGACCACCGACGTCACCGGGAGCATCGCCCTGCCCGAGGGTACCGAGATGGTCATGCCGGGCGACAACACCGACATCACCGTCGAGCTGGGCAAGCCGATCGCCATGGACGAGGGGCTGCGTTTCGCCATCCGCGAGGGTGGGCGGACCGTGGCGTCCGGCCGGGTCACCAAGATCCTGAAGTAAGACGAGCACGGGCGCAGGGGAGCGAGATGGCTGACGGGCCACGGCAGAAGATCAGGATCCGGCTGAAGGCCTACGACCACGAGATCCTCGACCAGTCCACCGAGAAGATCGTGCAGACGGTGCTGCGTACCCAGGCCAAGGTGCAGGGACCGGTGCCCCTGCCCACGGACCGACATCGCTACACGGTGATCCGCTCTCCCCACAAGTACAAGGACAGCCGGGAGCACTTCGAGATGCGGGTGCACAAGCGGCTGGTCGACATCGTCGAGCACACGCCCAAGACGGTCGATTCGCTCCAACGGCTGGACCTGCCGGCCGGGGTGGACATCGAGATCAAGATCCAGACGGCCTGACCGGCGCCGCCGGACCGGTGGGCCGGCCCGTCTGCCGGGACGGCCGGCCGACCTGGCGCCACTTGTGACCGTGGGGTATCCTTGCCGGCCGGGCCGCACACCTGGGCGGCCCGTACGTGGCACGGGACCGCCGTGCCGATCCAGCAGATGTGCCCGAGTGCCCGTCGCGCCCCTCCGGGGGTCGGTCGGGAACCTCGGGCCGGCACAGGACGGGCGCTCCGCTCGGGATTCTCCGGGCGGAGCGTTGGCATGCGCACGGGACCCCCGTGCCCGAGGGAGAGACGTGGCAAGGAAGGCGATCGTCGGCGAGAAGGTCGGCATGACCCAGGTCTGGGACGACCGGAACCGCGCCGTGCCGGTGACGGTGCTGCGCGTGGCACCCGTGCGCGTGGTCCAGGTCAAGACGCCGGAGCGTGAGGGCTACGCCGCCCTCCAGGTCACCTGGGGCTTCCGGCGGAGCTCCACCCTCACCAAGCCCGAGCTCGGCCACTACCAGCGGGCCGGGGTCGACCCGGGGCGTCGCCTGGTCGAGCTGCGGCTCGACGACGCTGCCGGCTACCAGGTCGGCCAGGAGCTCACGGCCGAGCTGTGGAGCGCTGGCGAGCGGGTCGACGCCATCGCCGTGAGCAAGGGCAAGGGATTCGCCGGTGGAATGAAGCGTCACAACTTCAAGGGTCAGGGAGCGTCGCACGGCAACCACAAGCACCATCGGGCTCCCGGGTCGATCGGTGCCTGTGCCACCCCGTCACGGGTGTTCAAGGGAACCCGAATGGCCGGTCGAATGGGCGGGCGGCAGGTGACGGCCCTCAACCTCGAGGTGGTCTCCAGCGATCCCGAGCGGGAACTGGTGCTGGTCAAGGGGGCGGTTCCCGGTGCCCGCGGCACCGTGGTGGTCCTCCGGGACTCGGTCAAGACGCCGGCGGCGAGGAACGGGAGCGGCGCGTGATCGGCTCGCCGGTGAGGAGGGAGCGTGCCGAGCCCGCCGCCCGGGCCGTCGTCCGCCGCGACGTGGGCGGTAAGGCGCTGGGCACGGTGGAGCTTCCCGGCGCGATGTTCGGGATCGTGCCCAACCAAGCGGTGCTCCACCAGGTGGTGACCGCACAGCTGGCGGCGGCCCGGGCCGGCACCCAGTCGACCCGCACCCGCGCCGAGGTCCGGGGCGGCGGGGCCAAGCCGTTCCGCCAGAAGGGCACCGGGCGGGCCCGCCAGGGGTCCAACCGCTCTCCCGGCTGGGCCGGCGGTGGGGTGGCGCTGGGGCCCAAGCCGCGCAGCTACCGCCAGCGCACCCCCAAGAAGATGGTGCGGCTGGCGCTGTGCTCGGCTCTCTCGGATCGGGCGGCGGCCGAGCGGGTGATCCTGGTCGACCGATGGCCGTGGGAGCAGCCCAAGACCAAGGCCGCCGTGGCCGCGCTCGACGCCCTCGGGGCGGCAGGGCGCGTCCTGGTGGTGCTGCGAGCCGGCGACACCGTGCCCGGACGGTCCTTCAACAACCTCGGGCGGGTCCAGATCGTCGCCACCGGCTCGCTCTCGGCGTGCGACGTGGTCCGCAACGACTGGGTCGTCTTCACCGACGACACCCTGGCGGCTACGGCCGGGCTGCCGGAAGGGGCAGCCGGCGCCGAGCCCGAGCCCGAGCCCGCCGGCGCCGAGCCCGAGCCCGCCGGCGTGGAGCCGGCCGCTCCGGAGGACGGGGGCGAGCGATGAGGGACGCCACCACCGTGCTGCTGCGCCCCGTCATCTCCGAGAAGTCGTACGCGCTGATGAACGAGCGTGTCTACGTGTTCGTCGTCGACCAGAGTGCCACCAAGGTGGACGTCCGCCACGCGGTGGAAGAGTCGTTCGGCGTGCGGGTGGACAAGGTCAACACCCTCAACCGCAAGGGGAAGGCCACCCGCAACCGACGTACCAACGTGAAGGGTCGGCGTCCCGGGACGAAGCGGGCGTTCGTCACCCTCCACGCCGGCGACAAGATCGACCTCTTCGAGAGCTGAGAGACCAATGCCGCTCCGTTCACGCAAGCCGACCAGTGCCGGGAGGCGCTTCCAGACCGTCGCCGACTTCGCCGAGATCACCCGGAGCAGCCCTGAGCGCTCGCTCGTCGCCGCCAAGCCGGGAACGGGCGGGCGCAACAGCGCCGGCCGCAAGACGTCGCGCCACCGGGGAGGTGGGCACAAGCGGCAGTACCGCATCGTCGACTTCCGCCGTGAGAAGGACGGTGTGCCGGCGAAGGTCGCGTCAATAGAGTACGACCCCAATCGCAACGCCCGGATCGCACTGCTCCACTACGCCGACGGGGAGAAGCGGTACATCCTGGCGCCGGCCGGGGTGAAGGTGGGGGACGTCCTCGGCAACGGACAGGGGGCGGAGATCCGGCCCGGCAACGCCCTGCCGCTGCGCTACGTCCCGGTGGGATCGGTGGTCCACTGCGTCGAGCTGCGTCCCGGCGGCGGCGGCAAGCTGGCCCGCGGGGCGGGGATGAGCATCCAGCTGGTGGCCAAGGAGGGGGCGTTCGCCACCCTGCGGCTGCCGTCGACCGAGATGCGCCGGGTCTCCATCGACTGCCGGGGAACCCTCGGCGTGGTGGGCAATGCCGAGGCGGAGCTGGTGAAGGTGGGCAAGGCCGGCCGCAACCGGTGGAAGGGCGTCCGGCCGCAGACCCGGGGCGTGGCCATGAACCCCGTCGACCACCCGCTGGGAGGCGGTGAGGGCAAGTCCTCGGGCGGCCGCCATCCGGTGTCGCCGTGGGGCAAGCCGGAGGGTCGGACCCGAGCCCGCCACAAGGATTCCGACAAGCTGATCGTCCGCCGCCGCCGCACCCGCGGTGCCCGGCGGTAGCAGGAGGGACCTAGGAACGTGCCGCGCAGCCTGAAGAAGGGGCCCTTCGTCGATGATCACCTACTGAAGAAGGTGGATACCCTCAACGCCAGTGGGGAGAAGCGGGTGATCAAGACCTGGTCCCGCCGGTCCACGGTGATCCCGGACATGGTCGGCCACACCATCGCCGTGCACGACGGGCGCAGGCACGTGCCGGTGTACGTGACCGAGTCGATGGTCGGTCACAAGCTCGGCGAGTTCGCCCCCACCCGGACCTTCCGTTACCACGCCGGCCAAGAGCGTGCCGGGAGGCGCTGAGATGCCAGGTACCAAGACCAACGAACGGCCGGGCACCAAGGCCATGCTCCGGCACTGCCGGATGTCGGCCTCCAAGGCCCGCCAGGTGCTCGACCTCGTCCGCGGCGAGGACGCTGACCGGGCGGCCGAGATCCTCCGGACCACCCCGCGCGAGGCGGCCGGAGTCGTCGCCAAGGTGCTGGCGTCAGCAGTGGCCAACGCCGCCCACAACGACGGGCAGGATCCCGAAGATCTCTACGTCTCGGCGTGTTTCGCCGACGAGGCCGCCACCCTGAAGCGGTGGCGGCCGCGAGCCCGAGGCCGGGCCACCAGGATCCGGAAGCGGACCTGCCACATCACGGTGATCGTCAGCCGGCTTCCCGAGGAGCGGCTGGCCCGCCGCCGGGCGCAGCGCCAGGCGGCCGGGGCCCAGCGGTCGCGCCGAGTGGCGGAGTCCCGCCGCCGCGCTGACCTGGCCGGGCGGCTCTCGCGCCGCCGGCACGCGCACGAGCAGGCGGCGGCCGAGGCGGCTGAGGCGGCGGCTCAGGCAGAGGCAGAGGCAGCCCGGGCCCAGGAAGTAGCAGAGGCGGAAGCAGAGACAGAAGCAGAGGCCGAGACCGACCGGGTCGAAGAGGAGGCGCCGGCGGCCGAGGCGGCCGAGGCGGCCGAGGCGGCGGCACCCGAGGGCGGGGTCGAGGTCGCCGGCGAGCAGGACGAGGACGGCAACGACGATGACGACGGTGAACCAAGGAAGGGCGAGTAGATGGGCCAGAAGGTAAACCCGTACGGGTTCCGCCTCGGCGTGACCACCGACTGGAAGTCGCGGTGGTTCGAGGAGCGGCGCTACCGCGACTTCGTCGTGGAGGACTGGAAGATCCGCGATTACCTCATGTCGCAGCTCGAAGCGGCGGCGGTGAGCCGGATCGAGGTCGAGCGCACCCGCGATCGTCTCCGCGTCGACATCCATACCGCCCGCCCGGGGATCGTGATCGGTCGACGTGGCGCCGAAGCGGACCGCCTCAAGAAGAAGCTCGAGGAGCTGACCCGGCTCCCGAACCGGATCCAGCTCAACATCCAAGAGATCAAGCAGCCCGAGTTGGACGCCGCCCTCATCGCGCAGGGCATCTGTGACCAGCTCGCCCGACGGGTGGCGTTCCGGCGGGCGATGAAACGGGCCATCCAGACCGTCCAGAAGGCGGGCGCCCAGGGCGTGCGGGTCCAGTGCTCGGGACGGCTGGGGGGCTCGGAAATGGCGCGCAAGGAGTCCTACCGCGAGGGCCGGGTACCGCTCCATACCCTGCGGGCCGACATCGACTACGGATTCCGCGAGGCGCGGACCACCTCGGGCCGGGTCGGCGTCAAGGTCTGGATCTACAAGGGCGACATCCTGCCGTACAAGGTCTCGGTGGACGACAAGATCAACCGTGAGGCGGCCATGGCCGTCGGCGAGACCTCCGGCCAGGGCCGTCCACGGCGGCTCATCACGGCGGGCGGGGGTCGCCGCCGAGCCGACCAGGGTGGGCCCGGGGACCGGGGCGACGACGCCGAGACGATGTCCGAGGAGTTGGAGCCGGTCGACGAGCTTGCGGCCGAGGTCGCCGACGAGATCGGCGGCGAGGTCGCCGACGAGATCGCCGGCGAGGTCCCCGGACCCGAGGTGCTGCCCACCGCCGACGGCGACGGGGGCGCCGGCGGTGAAGCGGTCGACGGGTCTGCCGGGAGCGTTCCCGAGCCCGAGATCGTCGCCGGGAGCGTTCCCGAGCCCGAGATCGTCGCCGAGAGCGTTCCCGAGCCCGAGATCGTCGCCGGGAGCGTTCCCGAGCCCGAGATCGTCGCCGGGAGCGTTCCCGAGCCCGAGATCGTCGCCGGGAGCGTTCCCGAGGTTGCCGACGAGAGCGTCGCCGAGCCGTCCCTCGGAACGGCCGGCGGGCCAGCACCCGAAGCGGCACCTGAAGCTGCCTCCGAAGTGGCACCTGAAGCTGCCTCCGAAGTGGCACCTGAAGCTGCTGGTGAGCCGGCACCCGAAGCTGCCGGCGGGGTCGCCGAGGAGGCACCGGTGACCCCGCTGCCCGACCTCATCGTCCAGCCGCCCGAGCCCGACGAGCTCGAGCGGAGGCTGGCCGAAGACGAGGAGATGGAGCGCCGCAGCCGGCACCAGCACCACGAGGCCCCGCACTTCCGACGGGAGGTCGACTGACCATGCTCATGCCCCGCAAGGTGAAGCACCGCAAGCAGCAGCGAGGCCGGCTGAGCGGCGCGACCAAGGGCGGCAGCACCGTGACGTTCGGGGACTTCGGCATCCAGGCGATGGAGCCGGGGTGGCTCACCGCCCGCCAGATCGAGGCTGCCCGGATCGCCATGACCCGCCACGTTCGCCGTGGCGGGAAAATCTGGATCCGGGTGTTCCCGGACAAGCCGGTGACCCAGAAGCCGGCCGAGACCCGGATGGGGTCGGGAAAGGGCAACCCGGAACACTGGGTTGCGGTGGTGCGGCCGGGCAAGGTCCTCTTCGAGCTGGCCGGCGTCGACCGTGACCTGGCCAAGTCGGCCATGGAGCGGGCGATCCAGAAGCTGCCGATGAAGGCCCGTTTCATCGTCCGGCCGGGGACGCACGGCTCCGCCGAGGTGCAGGTCTGATGCCCGTCTCGGAGCTGGTCGGGATGGACGTGACCGAGCTGGGGCAACGGTTGTCCGAGTCACGCCGCGAGCTGTTCAACCTGCGGTTCCAACTGGCCACCGGCCAGCTGGACAACACGGCCCGTATGGGTCAGGTGCGCCGGGAGGTGGCCAGGATCCTCACGCTGCTGCGGCGCTACGAGCTGGAAGGGGTCGAGGGGCCGCTCCCGCCGGTGGAGGTCTCCCGGGTTGCCGGTGAGCGCCGGACGCTTCGCACCCGCCGGGTGCCTGATCGCCAGCCCGAGGACCAGCCCGAGGACCAGCCCGAGGCCGAGGGCTCGGCTGAGAGCCCGGCTGAGAGCCCGATCGAGCCGGTCCCCGACGAGGAGCCGGCGGTGGCACAGCGGGCGGACGTGGCGGCTCCGGACCCCACCGCCGAGGACCCGGCACCGACCGCGGCCGGGGCGTCGGGGCCGGCCGGGGAGACGGAGGAGGGCGCGTGATGGCTGGTACCGACGAGGCCGGTGGCGGCGGGGTGGCATCCCGGGTCAACCGGCGCAAGGTCCGGGAGGGCACCGTCGTGTCGGACGCCATGCGATCGACCTTGGTGGTCACCGTGGTCGAGCGGGTGCGCCATCCCCGGTACGGGAAGACGGTCCAGCGGACCAAGCGCCTCTACGTCCACGACACCGATGGCACCGCCAAGGTCGGAGACCGCGTCCGGGTCGTCGAGACCCGGCCGCTGTCCAAGCTCAAGCGGTGGAGGTTGGCCGAGGTGGTGGAGCGGGCCCGATGATCCAGCAGGAGTCGCGGCTTCGGGTCGCCGACAATTCGGGAGCCAAGGAGGTGCTCTGCATCCGGGTGCTCGGCGGGTCGCGCCGGCGCTACGCCAGCATCGGCGACATCTTCGTAGCCACCGTCAAGGACGCCATCCCGGGTGCGGCGGTGAAGAAGGGTGACGTCGTGCGCTGCGTGGTCGTCCGCACCACCAAGGAGAAGCGGCGCCCGGACGGCAGCTACATCCGCTTCGACGAGAACGCCGCTGTCCTCATCAACGACCAGCAGCAGCCCCGCGGCACCCGCATCTTCGGGCCGGTCGGCCGGGAGCTGCGGGATAAGAGGTTCATGCGGATCGTGTCCCTGGCCCCGGAGGTGCTTTGATGCGAGTTCGGAAGGGTGACCGGGTGGTGGTCCGCACGGGGAAGTACCGCGGCCACCGTAGCGAGGTGGTCCGGGCCATGCCGGCGGAGGGCAAGGTGGTCCTCGACGGCGTCAACGTGGCCAAGCGGCACACCAAGCCGACGCGGGCCACCATGCAGGGAGGGATCATCGACAAGTTCATGCCGATCCCGGTCTCGGCCGTGTCCGTGCTGTGCCGGTCGTGCGGCCAGCCCACCCGGATCGGCATGCGGTTCGACGAGCAGGGTCGCAAGGTCCGGATCTGCCGCAAGTGCGAGGCGGAGCTGTGACCGCCCCCGCCCCGCCCCCCGCCCCGCCCCCGGCACCGGCCCGGGCACCCCGGGCGACCCCGCCCCGTGCGCCGGCCCGGGCGACCCCGGCAACACCGGCCCCGGCGGCTCCGGCCGCCCCGGCGACCCCGCCCCGGTTGAAGGGGAGGTTCCGGGACGAGATCCGGCCTCGCCTGCAGGAGCAGCTCGGTCTGGGCAACGTCATGGAGGTCCCCCGCCTGGAGAAGATCGTGCTCAACATGGGTGTGGGACGCGCCACCCAGCAGGCGTCCCTGATCGAGGGGGCACAGCGGGACCTCGAGGTCATCACCGGCCAGCGGCCGGTCGTGACCAGGGCCAAGAAGTCGATCGCCGGGTTCAAGCTGCGCGCCGGCATGCCCATCGGCGTGAAGGTGACCCTGCGGGGCGACCGGGCCTGGGAGTTCCTCGACCGGCTCATCAGCCTGGCCATCCCCCGCATCCGCGACTTCCGCGGCCTTTCCTTTCGGTCGTTCGACGGGAAGGGCAATTACACCTTCGGGGTCACCGAGCAGCTCATCTTCCCGGAGGTTGACTACGACCGGATCGATACCGTCCGCGGCATGGACATCACGATCGTCACCACCGCACGCACCGACGAGGAGGGTCGAGCGTTCCTCAGGGCGTTCGGCTTCCCGTTCCGACAGGAGACCCGATAGGCATCATGGCGAAGAAGGCATTGATCGAGAAGCAGCAGCGCACGCCGAAGTTCAAGGTTCGCGCCTACACCCGGTGCCGGCGTTGTGGGCGGCCCAAAGCGGTGTACCGCAAGTTCGGGTTGTGCCGGATCTGCCTGCGCACCATGGTCCACGCCGGGGAGGTCCCCGGCGTCACGAAGGCCAGTTGGTAGGGGTGCAGCCATGACCATGACCGATCCGATCGCCGACATGCTGACCCGCATCCGCAACGCCAGCACGTCCCAGCGCGAGACCGTCAGCATGCCGGGCTCCAAGCTGAAGGAGGCGCTGGCCGGCATCCTCGAGCGCGAGGGGTTCATCGCCGGGTACGCCGTGAGCCAGGATGCCGGCCGTCCTGGTCCGACCCTTGAGATCACCATGAAGTACTCGACGGAGCGGGAGCGGGTCATCGGCGGCATCCGGCGGGTGTCCAAGCCTGGCCTCCGCATCTACGCCCGGGCGGACCGGATCCCCCGGGTCCTCGGGGGCATGGGGGTGGCGGTGGTGTCCACCAGCCACGGCCTGATGACCGATCGCGAGGCCCGAAAGCGGCACCTGGGCGGGGAGGTGCTCTGCCATGTGTGGTAGCGGGCCGTGGGCACCCACCGCCGGGGTGGGGTCAGGGAAGGGGGGCGCTAGATGTCGCGCGTAGGGCGATCGCCCATCCCGGTCCCGGCCGGGGTCACCGTCGGCCTGGACGACGGCTCGGTCACCGTCTCCGGTCCCCAGGGGACCCTCGCCCGCCAACTGCCCGAGGGCATCTCGATCCGTCAGGACGGCGACGTCCTCAACGTGACCCGGGCCGACGACGAGCGCCGCCATCGCGCCCTCCACGGCCTCACCCGCTCGCTGGTGGCCAACATGGTCACCGGGGTCACCCAGGGGTTCCTCAAGGAGCTCGAGATCGTCGGGGTCGGCTACCGGGCCACCGCCCGGGGACCGGCGGCCCTCGAGCTGGCGCTGGGGTTCTCCCATCCGGTCACGGTCGACGCTCCCGACGGCGTCACGTTCGACGTGCCGAGCCCGACCCGGGTCGTGGTGCGGGGCATCGACAAGGAACTGGTCGGCCAGGTGGCGGCCGATATCCGCAAGGTCCGCAAGCCGGAGCCCTACAAGGGGAAGGGCGTCCGGTATGCCGGGGAGCGGGTGCTGCGCAAGGCCGGGAAGGCGGCGAAGTGATGGCCGGGACCGATCGTCAGCGGGCATTGCGGGAGCGTCGCCACGCCCGGGTGCGGCGCAAGGTGTCAGGGACCCCCGAGCGGCCGCGCCTGGCGGTCAGCCGGAGCCTGCGGCACATCTCGGCGCAGGTCATCGACGACCGGAGCGGCCGGACCCTGGTATCGGCATCGACCGCCGAGGCCCAGTTGCGCGACCGGTTGGGGGTCACCGGCGGCGGTAACGTGAGCGGGGCTGAAGCCGTGGGCCGGTTGGTGGCCGCCCGGGCCAAGGAGGCCGGGGTCACCCGGGTGGTGTTCGACCGGGGAGGCTTCGCATACCACGGCCGGGTCGCCGTCCTGGCCGATGCCGCCCGCCAAGAGGGACTGGAGCTCTGACCGCCATGACGGACGTGCAGTACGAAGAGCGGACCATCCGCGTGAACCGGGTGGCCAAGGTGGTCAAGGGGGGCCGCCGCTTCTCCTTCGCCGCCCTCATGGTGGTGGGCGACGGCAACGGCCGGGTCGGCCTCGGGTACGGCAAGGCCAAGGAGGCGGGGCTGGCGGTCCAGAAGGGCATCGAGGAGGCACGCAAGAACGTCTTCGAGGTGGCGCTGGCCGGGTCGACCATCACCCATCCGGTGATCGGCGAGAGCGGGGCCGGGCGGGTGCTGCTCAAGCCGGCCGCGCCCGGCACCGGGGTCATCGCCGGCGGGGCGGCCCGGGCCATCCTCGAGATGGCCGGCATCCACGACATCCTGGCCAAGTCCCTCGGGTCGTCCAACGGGATCAATGTGGCCCACGCCACCATCGCCGGGCTGCGGGCGCTGCGGCGTCCCGACCAGGTGGCAGCGCTGCGGGGGAAGACGGCCGAGGAGGTCACCCCGACCGGGGTCCTGCGGGCCTACCGCGAGCGCCGCCGGGAGACCGGCCTCCTGGCGGAGGTCCGCTGACCGTGGCCGCCCCAGTGCGCCTGCGGGTCACCCAGGTCAGGTCGGCGATCGCCACCAAGCCCAAGCATCGGGGGACGCTGCGTGCCCTCGGTCTGCGGGGGATCGGGAAGACCAACGAGTTGCCCGACCGTCCCGAGATCCGGGGCATGCTGGCACGGGTGCCCCACCTCGTCACCGTCGAGGAGGTGAACGGATGAAGCTCCATCAGCTCACGCCCCCTCCGGGATCGAACCGGGCCAAGCGCCGGGTCGGCCGAGGGATCGCCGGCAAGGGTGGCAAGACCGCCGGGCGGGGCACCAAGGGCCAGGGGGCCCGTGACACGGTGCCGGCCGGGTTCGAGGGAGGGCAGCTCCCGTTGATGCAGCGGGTGCCCAAGCTCCGCGGGTTCAAGAACCCGTTCCGGGTCGAGTACACGCCGGTCAACCTCGACGTCTTAGAACGCCTCGGCGACGGCGAGGTGAGCCCGGCGTCGCTGGTGTCGGCCGGCGTCATCCGGAAGGGAGCGCTGGTCAAGGTGCTGGGCCGGGGACAGATCTCCCGGCCGCTGCGGGTGGCGGCCCACGCATTCTCGTCGTCGGCCGAGTCGGCCATCACCGCTGCCGGCGGCTCGGTGGAGCGGGTGCCCCCGCCCTTCGGCAACGGCCGGCCGCCGGCCCGCGGCAACGCCCTCACCAACCGCTAGCCGCCGGGCCCGCCGAGGAACGAATGTTTTCCAGGCTTGGCAACATCTTCCGGGTCCCGGACCTCCGTAACAAGGTCCTTTTCACCCTCCTGGTCATCGCCCTCTACCAGGTCGGGGCCAACGTCCCGGTACCCGGGGTCAGCTGGGCCAAGCTGCAGTCCCTCGAGTCCCAGGCCGGCTCGGCCGGGGTGCTGGGGTTCCTGAACCTGTTCTCCGGGGGAGCGCTGGTGCGCCTGGCCGTCTTCGGCCTGGGCGTCATGCCGTACATCACCAGCTCGATCATCATCCAGCTACTGGCGACCGTCATCCCCAAGCTGGAGGAATGGCGGGACCAGGGAGCGGTGGGCCAGAAGAAGATCACCCAGACCACCCGGTACCTGACGATGGCCCTGGCCCTCATGCAGTCGACCGGGTTGGTCTACGCCTTCCACGGTCACGACGCCGCCCTCCTCGGCGTCAGCGTCGACCTCATCCCCAAGTTCAACATCCAGCTGGCCGCCTTCATGGTGCTGTGCCTCACGGCCGGGACCGCCTTCGTCATGTGGTTGGCCGAGCTGATCACCCAGCGAGGGGTGGGCCAGGGCATGTCCATCCTCATCTTCGCCAACGTGGTGGCGGCCATCCCGTCGGGGGGCAAGGGCATCTACCAGCAGGGCGGGATGTTCAAGTTCGGGGTGATGGTGGTGGTCTCCCTGGTGTTGCTGGTGGCCATCGTGTTCATGGAGCAGGGGCAGCGCCGCATCCCGGTCACCTTCGCCAAACGCGTCGTGGGCCGGCGGACCTATGGCGGCCAGAGCACCTACATTCCGCTCAAGGTGAACCAGTCCGGGGTCATCCCGATCATCTTCGCCAGCTCGGTGCTGTACATCCCTGTGCTGGCCAGCAACGTGATCCCGGCCGGGTCGTTCCAGAACTTCGTTCGGAACAACATCACGCCGACGTCGCTCTTCTACATCGCCATGTACTTTGTGCTGACCGTGGCCTTCACCTTCTTCTACGTGTACGTCGCCTTCGACCCCCACCAGCAGGCGGACATCATCCGCAAGCAGGGTGGGTTCGTGCCCGGGATCCGGCCCGGCCTGCCCACCGAGCGGTACTTCTCCCACATCCTCAACCGCATCACCGTGCCCGGCGCCTTGTTCCTGGCGGCGGTGGCCGTCATCCCCTCGGTCCTGATGGCCCTGTGGAACCTCAACCAGTTCCCGTTCTACGGTGTCACCCTGCTGATCGCCGTCGGTGTTGCCCTGGAGACGATGCGTCAGATCGACAGCCAGCTCATGATGCGCAACTACGAGGGATTTCTGAAGTAGGTCTTGGCGTGGTACCCGGCGTCAGGCTCGTGGTGCTCGGCAAGCAGGGAGCCGGGAAAGGGACCCAGTGCATGCGGCTGTCCCACCACTACGTGGTCCCCCACGTCTCGACGGGCGACATGCTCCGAGGCGAGGTCAAGTCGCGCACGCCGTTCGGCCTCCGCGTCAAGGCCCTGATGGACGGTGGCGAGCTGGTGTCCGACGACCTGATCATGGAGATGGTGGCCCGCCGGCTGACCGAGTCGGACTGCCGGGCCCGCGGGTTCATCCTCGACGGCTGCCCGCGAACGCTCTCCCAGGCCAAGACGCTGGCCGAGGTGGTGAGGCCGAGCCGGCTGGACGTGGTCCTGGACCTGGCCGTGCCGACCTCGGTGGTGCTCAAGCGCCTCGCCTCCCGTCGGGTGTGCGCCGACTGCGGCGCCAACTACTCGGTCACCGCCCCGCCGTCGGTCAACTGGACCTGTGACGTCTGCGGCGGCGAGGTCGTCCAGCGGGAGGACGACACGGAGGAGGCCATCCGGCGCCGCCTGGAGCTCTACGAGCGCCAGACGGCGCCGTTGGTGGAGTGGTACGAGGAGGAGGGATTGCTCGTGTCCGTCACCGGCACGGGCGCCCCGGACTCGGTGACCCGCCGGTGCGTGAGGGCCATCGACGCCCGCCGCCGGGCGACCGCCGGAGGGGGCGACGAGCGATGAGACGGAACGCCGGCGAGCTGGCCAAGATGCGGCGGGCGGGCCGGGTGGTAGCCGAGATGCACGAGCGCACCCGGGAGGCCGCCCGTCCCGGGACGACCACCCGCCAGATCGACGCCGTGGCCCGGGAGGTGCTCCAGCGCCGGGGGGCGACGTCGAACTTCCTCGGGTACCACGGCTTCCCGGCGGTGATCTGCACGTCGCCGAACGAGATGATCGTCCACGGCATTCCCGGGTCCTACCGGCTGGAGGAGGGCGACATCCTCTCGATCGACTGCGGGGCCGTGGTCGACGGCTACCACGGCGACGCCGCCTTCACCATGGCCGTGGGCCAGGTGACGGGCGAGGCGGCCCGGCTGATGGAGGTGACCGAGCGGAGCCTGTGGGCCGGGATCGACCAGCTCCGGCCGGGGCGGCGCCTCCACGAGGTGGGCCGGGCCGTGCAGCAGGTGGCCGAAGCCGCCGGCTATTCGGTGGTCCGGGAGTACGTCGGCCACGCCATCGGGACCGCAATGCACGAGCAGCCCCAGGTCCCCAACTACTGGCCGGGCTCACCCGGGGCCACCCTCAAGTCGGGGATGGTGTTCGCCGTCGAGCCCATGGTGAACGCCGGGGGACCGGAGACGCTGCTGTTGGACGACGGCTGGAGCGTCGTGACGGCCGATGGTCGGCTGTCGGCCCACTTCGAGCACACGATCGCCGTGACCGACGACGGTCCGGAGGTGTTCACCGTCCCCTGAGGACCTGGCCGGGCTGGCCGGGGTGGCCGGGCTGGCCGGGTTGGCCGGGCTGGCAATTCGGTCCGTGTGCGGTAAACTTACCGGTCGGTCCGCTGCCGGGAGCCTGGCGGGGGCCGGCCCGGAGCCCGTCGCCCGTCACCTTCGGCCTGGCACCGCCGGGGCCCGGTCACGAGGACGAGTCGAGGAGAGTCACCTGCCCAAGCCCAAGGAGGACGCCATCGTGCTGGAAGGCACGGTGGTGGAGCCGTTGCCCAACGCCATGTTCCGGGTGGAGCTGGAGAACGGGCACAAGGTGCTGGCCCACAGTTCGGGGAAGATGCGGATGCACCGGATCCGCATCCTGCCCGGGGACAAGGTGCAGGTGGAGATCACCCCCTACGACCTCAACCGGGGGCGCATCACCTACCGGTACAAGTGAGCGGCGGGGTCGTCGGCCGGGAGGCGGGGCCGCCGCTGGCGGCGTGCAGCGGCGGAGAAGAGCAGGCAGGAGAGCAGGGAAGGGAACGGGATCGTGAAGGTGCGGCCGAGCGTGAAGCCGATCTGCGAGAAGTGCAAGGTCATCCGCCGGCACGGCCGCGTGGTCGTGATCTGCGCCAACCCGCGCCACAAGCAGCGCCAGGGTTGACGCCGGCGGCGCCATCGGCGCCGAGCCGACGTCGGAGCTGGCGGGTGTCGAGGAACGAAGTCGAGGAAGGAAGCAGGCCATGGCCAGGATCGCCGGTGTGGACGTGCCGAGGGAGAAGCGGTTGGAGGTGGCATTGACCTACATCTACGGGGTCGGCCCGACCCAGGCCCGCGACATCTGCCAGCGGACCGGGGTGGACGTCGGCACCAGGGTACGGGACCTGACCGACGAAGAGGTCACCCGCCTGCGCAACGACATCGACGCCCGGCTCCGGGTCGAGGGCGACCTGCGGCGGGACGTCGCCCAGGACATCAAGCGGAAGATGGAGATCAACTGCTACCAGGGCGTCCGGCACCGCAAGGGGCTGCCGGTGCACGGCCAGCGCACCCATACCAATGCCCGGACGCGCAAGGGCCCCAAGAAGACGGTTGCCGGGAAGAAGAAGGTGCGCAAGTAGATGCCGAGGCCGACCAAGCAGCAGGGGGCCCGCCGGCCCCGCCGCCGCGAGCGCAAGAACGTGAGCCACGGCGTGGCTCACATCAAGAGCTCGTTCAACAACACCATTGTCGCCATCGCCGACCCGGAGGGCAACGTCCTGGCCTGGGCTTCGGCCGGTAACGTCGGGTTCAAGGGCTCCCGGAAGTCGACCCCGTTCGCCGCCCAGCTGGCGGCCGAGGCGTGCGCCCGGCGGGCGATGGAGCACGGCGTCCGCAAGGTGGACGTGCTGGTGCGCGGTCCGGGATCGGGCCGGGAGACGGCCATCCGGTCGCTGGCCGCCGCCGGGATCGAAGTGGTCGGGATCAAGGACGTGACCCCCATCCCGCACAATGGCTGCCGCCCCAAGAAGCGGCGTCGGGTCTGAGGGAGGATCGAGATGGGGCGCTACACGGGACCGGTGTGCCGGCTGTGCCGGCGGGAGCGGACCAAGCTGTTCTTGAAGGGCGAGCGGTGCTACTCGCTCAAGTGCCCCGTGTCCGAAGCGGTCACCGACCGCCACAGCCGGGCCTACCCGCCCGGCGAGCACGGCCGCGACCGGATGCGCCAGGGCTCGGAGTACCTGGCCCAGCTCCGGGAGAAGCAGAAGGCCCGCCGGATCTACGGCGTGTTCGAGAAGCAGTTCCGCAACCTCTACCAGGAGGCGGACCGCCAGCCCGGCATCACCGGCGAGAACCTGCTCCGGATGCTCGAGCAGCGCCTGGACAACGTCGCCTTCCGGGCCGGGTGGGGGGCCAGCCGGGCCCAGGCCCGTCAGTTCGTCCGGCACGGCCACGTCCTGGTGAACGGCCGGCGGGTGACGATCCCGAGCTACCGGGTCCGCCAGGGGGACACGGTGACCCTCAAGACGTCGTCCCGGGAGATCTTCGTGGTGCGGCGCAACATGGACACCCTGGACCGCCAACGACCGCCGTGGCTGGAGGGCACCGACAGCGGCTTCACCGTGGAGGTGCTCGGACCGCCACTTCGCGACCACATCGACGAGCCGGTGCAAGAGCAGCTCATCGTCGAGTTCTACTCCAAGTAGCCCACTACCCATCGAGGAGCCAGTCCCCATGCTCATCATCCAGCGACCGACCGTCGAGGTGCTCGACGAGGAAGGCGGCGACCGCCAGCGCTTCGCCATCGGGCCGCTCGAGCCCGGCTTCGGCCACACCCTGGGCAACTCGCTGCGCCGGACCCTGCTGTCGTCGATCCCCGGCGGGGCGGTGACCCAGGTCCGGTTCGACGAGGCCCTCCACGAGTTCGCCACCATCCCTGGGGTGAAGGAGGACGTCACCGACATCATCCTGAACCTGAAGGACCTCCTGGTCCGGGTGGAGTCCGACGAGCCGGTGACGGTGCGCTTCGACAAGCGGGGGCCGGGCGACGCCGTGGGCGGCGACCTGCAGACGACGGCCGAGGTCGAGGTGCTCAACCCGGACCTCCACCTGGCCACCCTCAATGCCAAGGCGCACCTGGCCTTCGACGTGACGGTGGAGCGGGGCCGGGGGTACGTCTCGGCCGACCGCAACAAGCGGTCGACGACCATCGGCGTCATCCCGGTCGATTCGATCTTCTCGCCCGTGCGGCGGGTGACCTTCCAGGTGGAGCCGGTGCGGGTCGAGCAGTCGACCGACTTCGACCGCCTGGTCCTCGACGTGGAGACCGACGGCTCGCTCACCCCCCGGGAGGCGGTGGCCTCGGCCGGCGACACGCTGCGGACCCTGGTCGGGCTGGTGGCCGACCTGGAAGAGGCCCCGCAGGGGCTGGAGCTGGGCGAGACCGGCAGCGCATCGGGCGGGTCGCCCGACCTGGACCTGCGCATCGAGGAGCTGGACCTGTCCGAGCGCCCTCGCAACTGCCTTCATCGGGCCCAGATCAACACCATCGGCGAGCTGGTCGAGCGGACCTACGACGACCTGCTGGCCATCACCAACTTCGGCCAGAAGTCGCTCGACGAGGTCGTCCAGCGGCTCGACGAGCGCGGCCTGTCGCTGCGGACGAGGGACTGACCGTGCAGGGGACGCCGAAGCGCGGGCGCCGCCTGGGCGGCAGCGCCGCCCACCAGAAGGCCATGCTGGGCAACCTGGTGGCGTCGCTGATCGCCGCCGAGTCGCTGGTCACCACCGAGACCAAGGCCAAGGCCCTGCGCCCGGTGGCCGAGAAGTGCATCACCGCTGCCCGGAGGGGTGGGGTCCACCAGCACCGCCGGGTGGTGGCCCTGATCCGGGACAAGGACATGGCGCACAAGCTGTTCGCCGACATCGCCCCCCGCTATGCCGAGCGCCCGGGCGGGTACACCCGGATCCTCAAGCTCGGCCCACGCCCGGGCGACAACGCGCCGATGGCGCGTATCGAGCTGGTCTGACCGGCCGGTTGGGCGAGCCCGACCTGCCCAGCGCGCCCGGCGGCCAGCCGGTCCGCCGCTGGAGGCTGGTCGTGGCCTACGACGGGAGCGGCTTCCGAGGGTTTGCCGCCCAGGTCGGCGCGGCGGTCCCCACCGTCGCCGGCGCGCTGGCCGAGGCCATCGCCCGGACGGCCCGGCTGGACGGTCCACCGCCCATCGTCTGCGCCGGGCGCACCGACGCCGGCGTCCACGCCCTCGGCCAGGTTGTGCACGTCGACCTCCCCGACACCTTCGGCCGCGACCTGGCCCACGCCGTCAACCGCCAGTTGGCGCCGGCGGTGGTGGTGCGCTCGGCCGAGCCGGCGCCCCCCGGCTTCGACGCCCGCCGGGCGGCCCGGGCCCGGCACTACCGCTACCTGGTCTGGAACGCGCCGTCGCCCCACCCGCTCCTGGCCGCCGCCACCTGGCACGTCGCCGCCCCGCTCGACCTGCGGTCGATGGCCGCCGCCGCCGACGTCCTGATCGGCGAGCACGACTTCCGGTCCTTCTGCCGCCGGGCACCGGGGACGGCGGCGTCCCAGCTGATCGTGCGGCGGGTCACCGAAGCCCGCTGGTCAGGGGCGGCCGACCCCGACATGGAGGGCGGCCGGGTGCTCCGCTTCGACGTGTCGGCCGGGTCCTTCTGTCACCAGATGGTGCGCTCGATCGTCGGCGCCCTGGTCGAGGCGGGGAGGGGGCGGGCCAACGCCGCCACCGTGGTGGCGCTGCTGGCGTCGGGCAGCCGGGCCGGGGCGCCGCGGCCGGCTCCGCCCCAGGGGCTGTGCCTGGTGTCGGTGACCTACTGAGCTCGGACGGCG
>JBOGGE010000055.1:0-4993 GCA_050743865.1 Acidimicrobiales bacterium | reverse complement strand
GTCGTGGCGACGCACCGAGCGCCGGCGGACGCCCCGGCGGCGCCGGCTCCGCCGGCCGCCGTCGGCCAGGAGCGCGGTGCGGTCCCGGGTGGTCGAGAGCACCCGTTCGATGGCCGGGCGCGCCTCGGAGGCCGGGCCCGCGAAGTCGACGCTGCCCCGCTGGAGGACGACCGCCCGGTCGGCCAGCTCGAGCACCCGGCCGACCTGCTGCTCCACCACCAGGAGGGCGGCACCCGCCTGGTGGATGCGCCGGAGCCCGTCGTAGACGGCGTCGACCAGGACCGGGGCCAGGCCGAGGGACAGCTCGTCGGCCACCAGCAGCTCGGGCGGCACCACCAGAACCTTGGCCAGGGACAGCAGGCGCTGCTCCCCGCCCGAGAGCGTCCCGGCCCGCTGCCGGCGGCGCTCACCCAGCACCGGGAAGCCGTCGTAGGCCCGGGCCAGGGCGTCCGGAACGGCCGCCGACCCGGCCCGCTGGCGGAAACTCAAGGCCAGGTTCTCCTCGATCGAGAGGTCGGCGAACACCCCCCGTCCCTCGGGCACGTGCGACAACCCGGCCCGGGCGATCCGGTAGGGCGGCTGGCCGGTGACGTCCCGCCCGGCGAGCCGGATCGTGCCGCCCGAGACCGGGAGCAGCCCGGACACCACCCGGGCCACCGTCGACTTGCCGGCCCCGTTCGACCCCAGCAGTGCCACCACCCCGGCCGCCGGCACCGAGAAGCTGACCCCGAAGAGGGCCCGGTACGGCCCGTAGGCGGCGCTGACCTGGTCGACCTCGAGCGCCGGCGCCGCCGCCCCGCCGTCCGGGCTCACGGCGCGCCCAGGTAGGCCTGGCGGACGTCGGGGTCGGCCATCACCTCGTCGAACGGCCCCTGGGCCACCACCCGGCCGAGATCCATGACGATGGCCCGGTCGACGACGCTCCCCACCATGCCCAGGTCGTGCTCGACCAGGAGGACCGCCATCCCCCGTTCGGCCTGGAGCCGGCGGAGGACGCCCGCCAGCTCCTGGGCCTCCCGGACGTCGAGGCCCGACGACGGCTCGTCGGCCAGGAGGAGCCGGGGCTCGCCGACCAGCGCCCGGGCCAGCTCGACCAGGCGGCACATCCCGAGCCCCAGAGCGGACACGGGGGCGTCGGCGACATGCCCCAGCCCGACGACGGACAGCACCCCGGCCACCCGCCGCTTCTCCTCGGTGGTGGGGGCGCTCAGGTTGAGCAGGTCCTTCCACAGGTGGCCGCGGCCGCTGCGGACCCGCTCGGCCACCAGGAGGTGCTCGCGCACGGTGAGCTCGGGGAACACCTCCACCCGCGGGTAGGTGCGCCCGATGCCCAGGCGGGCCCGGCGGAAGGTCGGCAGCCGGTCGAGGGGCCGGCCGTCGAGGAAGATCGAGCCGGCGTCGGGCCGGACCTGGCCGCAGATGCAGTTGAACACGGTCGTCTTGCCGGCGCCGTTGGGGCCGACCAGCCCGACGCTCTCTCCGGTGTCGACGGCGAAGGACACGTCCCGCACCGCCGCCACCCCCCCGAACGACTTCTCCAGCCCGCGCACCTCGAGGGTCATCGGGCCATCCGCCCGGCGGGCCCTCGCCGACCGAGCCCTCACCGGCCGGGCCCTCACCGACCGGACCCCGGCCCGGCGGGCCCTCGCCGGCCCGCCCCTCGCCCGGCGGGGCCTCACCGCCGCTCCCCGGTGGCCGGGTCGCCCGGTCCCGGGTCGCCCAGTCCCGGGCCCACCATGACGGCGGCGGGCGGCGACTGGCGCAGCACCACCCGCTCGAACCGGCCGGTCCAGCGACGCTTCTGCACCTCCAGCACGCCCTCGGGATGGGCGGCGTAGGTGAGGGCCCCGAAGGCGAAGACGACGAAGGTGATGCCCGAGAACCGCTGCGGCGCGTACTGCAGCAGCTCCTGGAGGACCACGAAACCGAACGCGGCCTGGATGGCCCCCTCGACCGTGCCCACCCCGGTGGTGAGCACGATGACGACGAAGGCCAGCGACAGCTGGTAGTTGAACTGGCCGGGGGCGATCGAGGCCTGCTGCACGGCGAGCAGGGTCCCGCCCACGCCGGCCACCGCCCCCGACAGGGCGAAGACGAGCACCCGGTACCACGAGAGGTCGATGCCGATCCCGGCGGCGCCGGTCTCGCTCCCCCGCATGGCCGCCAGGTAGCGGCCGACGGTCCCCCGCTGGACCTGGAGCACGGCGAGCGTGCAGGCGGCCAGCACCAGCAGGGCCAGGACGAAGAACTGGTGGCCGCTCGGGTCGAAGAAGTCGATCGCCCCCAGCCAGCTCCGGTGCACGGTGAGCCCGCCTGTGCCACCGCTGATCGCCGTCTGGGAGAACACGGCGTTGTCGAACAGGAGGGCGGCGGCCAGGGTCATGAGCGACAGGCCGAGCCCCCGCAGCCGAAGGGAGGTGAGGGCCAGGACGGCCGCCACCGCCGCCGCCACCGCCGCCCCGACCACGCCGCCGGCCAAGAAGTTCAGGCCGAGGTGGGCGGCCAGCTGGCCGGCGGTGAATGCCGCCACGCCGGCCAGCGTGCCCTGGGCCAGGGACAGCTGACCGCCCAGCCCGGTGATGAGGGTGATCGAGAGGAAGATGGTGCCGTAGACCAGGCCCTGGTTGAGCACGGTCTCCCACCCCCGGGGCATCCAGGTCAGCATCGACACCACGAACGCCGCCAGCAGGAGCCACCACAGGGGCCGGACCAGCCGGTCGAGCTGGGGCGAGCGGACGGCGGCGGCGACCGGGGGCCGGGGCGGGTCCACCGAGGCCATCGGGTCCCGGGAGTCGTCGAGGGAGCGGAGCCCGGGCACGAGCACCAGGGCGCCGAACAGGACGATGAACGGCAGCGCCGGGAGGACGGCCGAGTACCAGATGCTGCTGGTCGGCAGGTAGCCCTGGGCCACCAGGGAGACGACGCCGATGACCACGCCGACCACGGCCGCCACCGTCATCGACCGCAGGATGGCGCAGGCGGCGGCGGCGATGGCCGCCACCATGAGGGTGATGAACGCCTGGGACTGCAACGTCGCCTCGGTCGGGGCCAGGAGCACCCCGGCCAGCCCGGCCATGAGCCCCGACACGGCCCAGGCGGTGGCCACCACCCGGTCGGCGTTGATGCCCTCGAGCTGCACCAGCCGCCGGCTCTCCACCGCCGCCCGCATCTCGAGGCCGAGCGGGGTCGCCCGCAGGAGGACGGCCAGCACGGCCAGGATGGCCACGGTGAAGATGACGGCCGACAGGAAGATGCCGTTCACCGGCGCGTCGGCCAGGCCGAAGAGGTGGAAGTAGACGGTGTCGGGGTCGAAGGCGATGCTGGGCACGCCGACCAGGTTCTGGCGGCCGAACAGGACCGGGAGGAGGGACGGGATGCCGACCAGCAGGCTCAGCCCGGTCACCACCTTGGCCATGTGGTTGGTCGAGGGGATGCGGCGGAACAGCAGCCGGTCCAGCACCAGCCCCAGCCCGGGCCCCACCAGCACCACGGCCACGACGAAAGCCAGCCACACCGGCACCCCGTGCTCTTCGACCATCCAGGCGAAGAGGAAGGCCGAGACGTATGCCTGGGCGCCGTAGCCGAAGTTGAAGACGCCGGTGGCCTGGTAGGTGAGCACCAGGCCGACGGCGAAGATGGCGTAGGCGCAGCCGTACGGTATCCCCGGGACGGCGAACCCCAGGAGCTGCTCCATCCGCCGCCGCTAGCTGCCGGGCGTCCCAGCCGGGGGCTTGACCGGGGACGGGTGGTGCACCCGGGCCCGTGTGAAGCACACGAACACCTGGTGGCCACGACCGAGCGCCGGCACCACCTTCTTGCCCTTCACCTGCTCGAAGGCGCTGCAGTTGACCTTGCCCACCGAGGTGTGGGCGTTCGACCAGTCGACCGGCTCGATGAGCCCCCCCGCCGTGAAGTGGCGGAGGTGGTTGGTGGCTGTCACGAGGCCGGCCTGGGTGAGGTGGTGGCCGGCCGCCCTGATCCCCGCCACCATCAGCGCGGCGGACTCCCATCCCTGGACCGCCAGCTCAGAACCGACGAAGGACGGCTCGTACTTCTTCATGGACTTCAGGTACGCCGCCATGCCCGGGTAGGTCCCCGGGTACTTGGCGACAGCCGAGGCCGGCACGTGCTGCACGTTGAAGTACACGCCCTGCAGCAGGCCGGAGTACTTGTCGACCACCGACTGGTCGGCGCCGTCGAACCACAGCTGCTTCACCTTGAGCCCGTACTGCTTGATGGCCCGGGCCATCGAGACGTTGCCTGTCACTGTCATGCAGCTGAGGACGAAGTCCACCCCGGCGTGCTGCATCCGCTCCACGTCGGGGGTCACGTTGGCGTTGATCGGGGGCAGCTTCAGGTCTGTGTAGGCGATGTCGTACCCGGCCTTCTTGAGGCGCCTGATGGCCGCCTTGCACACGGCGTTCGACGTGGAGAGGTTGTAGGCCAGGACGCCCACGGCCTTGGCCTTCACGTGGTCGATCAGGTAGGCCACGGCGGGGACGATGGTGTCGTATGTCTGGACCGACCCCGAGGCGGCAAAGAGGTTCGGCGCCTTTGTCCAGTTGCCGTCGACGTTGTAGCCGTACGTCGGGGTGCAGGTGGCGACGAAGTAGGTGGGGGTGAACCAGTACGACGAGACCGCCACCGCCAGGGCGTGGTCCTGGTCGATGGCGGTGTGGCTGGCCGACGAGAACTGGCTGGGCAGGCCGGCGTCGTCCAGGTTGTCGGCCAGCACGATCTTCCGCCCGCCGACGCCCCCGCCGGCGTCGACGGTCTTCAAGTAGGCCTGGAGGCCGGGCACCAGCCCGTCGAAGTCGGCGCTGATCGGCCCGGTCCGGCTGGAGACGGCGGCGACCTGGATCTCGTTCGGGGTCACCCCGGGCGAGCCGGTGCCGGTCCCCGGCGGGCACTGCAGGGAGCCCTGGGTGGCGGCGGCGCCCGAGCCCCCCCGGCCGGAGGACGCGTGGCCCGAGCCGCCGGAGCGGGCCGCCGC
>JBOGGE010000054.1:0-2877 GCA_050743865.1 Acidimicrobiales bacterium | reverse complement strand
GCGGCGGAGGAGGCGGAGGCGGAGGCGGCGGAGGCGGCGGAGGCGGGGACGGAGGCGGGGACGGAGGCGGGGCCGCAGTGGCGGGTGGGGTCCGCCGGCCGGCCACGTGCCGCCCGCGGGGCACGTCGTCCGGTGGGTCGGCGTCCTCCAGCGGGAAGCGGAGGTCGGTCTCGTTGGCCAGTGCCGTCGCCTCCTCGCCCCTCAGCGGCGGCGAGAAGTAGTAGCCCTGGGCGGCGTCGGACTCGAACTGGCGGACGAGGGAAGACTGCATCGCCGTCTCCACCCCTTCGGCGATGGTGGACATGCCGGCGCTGTGGGCGAGATGGACCACCGTCTCCACCACCATCCGGTTGATCCCCTCACGCGGCTCCAGGCCCATGACGAAGGAATCGTCGATCTTCACCGTGTTGACCGCCAACCGACGGAGGACGTCGAACGAGCTCCAGCTGGTGCCGACGTCGTCGACCGACAGCTGCACGCCGAGCTCGGCGACGGCATGGAGCTCCGCCACCGCCTCCTCGTCGACCATGGCGTGCTCGGTGACCTCGACGGTCAGGCGGTCGGCACCGAGCCCCGACCCGGCGAGGGCGTGGCGCACGGCGATCGCCGCCGTGGCCCGCCGCAACTGGACGATCGAGCAGTTGACCGCCAGCTGGATGCTCGGCGGCCACGCCGCCGCCTGACGGCAACCCTCCACCAGCACCCACTCGCCCAGAGCGACGATGTCGCCGTTCGCCTCGGCCCACGGCACCAGGAGGTTGGGGAGGATGAGGCCCTCGGTGGGGTGGTTCCACCGCAGCAGTGCCTCGAACCCGAGGAGCCGCCCCGACGCCAGGTCGACCACCGGCTGGTAGGCCAGCCGCGGCTCCCCCGGCAGCACGAGCGGCCGCCCGTGATGATCCCATGGACGCTGCGCTGCGCCGGCTTCCCCCACCGTCGTCCCCCTCCGTCAACACCGCGGGCCCCCACCCGCTCCTTCCATTCTGCCCGAAGGAGGGCCTGCCACGCCAGTGTCGCTGCCGAACATGCCGTGGAGCCCCCGCCAGGCGGCCAGGCCGCCGGGAGGGCCGGCGGTCAGTCGACGGGGCGGCGGAGGAGGTTCGAGACCCGCTGGTGGGTCACGCCGAACATCCGGGCGATGGCCGGGATGCTGGTTCCCTCCCGGCGAAGGGTCTCCACCAGCTCCTTGCGCAAGGCGCCGCTGGCCTTGGCCAGGCAGGCCAGCATGCGGCTCACCACCTGCATGGACCCGGGTGGGTCCTCCCCGGACAGGATCTCCCGCCACGACTCCCCCTCGGCCCGCTGGCGGCGGAGGCCTTCGAGCTTCGCCCGGAGCACGCGCTGGTCCTCGGCGATCTGATCGAGTGCCGCGCACAGGGCGTCGAGTGCGGCCAGGGACCCGTCCCGGGCGGCGCCGGCACCCGGCGAACCGCCGGACGAGGGCCGGCGGGCCAGTTCGCTCACCGTCGCCTCCTGCGGCTCTCCACCGGAACCTCCCTGGGCCTCGGCCGGGCGCTCGGGAGAGCCTGACCCGGAGGATCGCCTGGGTTCGGGGAACAGGGCCCGCCCCCTGGCCCCGATCGGGTGCTGTGACATGGTCGTGCGCCTCCTACCTTCGTCGCAGGTGTCGGCCAGTCCCTCTTCACCTCTTCGGGTACCCACTGATCGGCCCGGCGGAAACAGGCATGGCGTTGGCCGGGAGCGACCCCGGGACTGCCCGCCGCCGTGCCCGGCGGTCGCACACCGGGGGCTGCCCGCCGCCGTGCCCGGCGGACGCCCACCTCGCCAGATGGCCGGGTGCTGGGCCGATGGTACCGGACAAGCGTTCGCTTTCCCTCTATACAGCAGCCATGAATAGAGCCATACGATCGTTTGTTCCGGTCGCCATACGATCGTTCGTTGGCCTAGAGCCACGCAATATACACGATCTCACCAGGCTCTACGCCTATTGACCTGTGCCACAATGGGCACGTATATCAGTAGTGGACGATCGATCTCCCACCCCTGACAAGGAGCAACCGGTGGTCTCCCCCCCGACAGGATCACCGAAATGCACCGGCGTACCGACCGCGGAGTCGGTCTTTGCCCAGGCCAGCGCCGAGAACTTCCCAGTGGCCTCACGCCTCTTGGCCAGGAAGGACCGGGCGCACCTCCTTGCCGTCTACGGGTTCGCCCGGCTGGCCGACGACATCGGCGACGAGGCCGACGGCGACCGGCTCGCCCTGCTGGCCTGGCTGGACGAAGAGCTCGGACGGGCGGCGGTCGGGACCGCGAGCCACCCGGTGCTGCGGCGGCTGGCGCCGACCCTGGCCGAGCGACAGCTCCCGCTCCAGCCCTTCCGCGACCTCATCGAGGCCAACCGCCGGGACCAGTCCGTGCACCGCTACGGGACCTTCGACGAGCTCGTCGCCTACTGCATGCTCTCGGCGGCGCCGGTGGGCCGCATCGTCCTCGGGATATGGGGCGCCGGCACCCCGGAGCGGGTGGCCCTCGCCGACGACGTCTGCGTCGGCCTCCAGCTGGTCGAACACCTCCAGGACGTGGCCGAGGACGCCGGACGGGACCGGATCTACCTCCCTCTCCGGGATCTGGCAGCGGAGAGCTGCTCCGAGGCCGATGTCCGGGCCGGCCGGGCCGGGCCGGGCCTTCGCCGGGTGGTGGCCCGGGAGGGCCAGCGGGCCCGTTCGCTGCTCAGGTCGGGTCCCGCCCTCGCCGCCTCCCTCCCTCTCCGCCAGCGGCTGGCGGTGGCCGGCTTCACCGCCGGCGGAGAGGCGGCGCTCGACGCCATAGAGCGAGCCGGCCACGACGTGCTGGCGGTGCGGTGCCGGCCGCGCCCGGCCCGGTTCGGGATCCGGTTCCCGGCCACCGCCACCGGTT
>JBOGGE010000053.1:0-14525 GCA_050743865.1 Acidimicrobiales bacterium | reverse complement strand
TTTACGCGCGAGATCGCGCGCACGGCGCGCGCGGTCGAACGGGCCCCCCCGCCGGCTCTCCGTGAGAGGCTGCCGGACACCGCGCTCTGACCACCCAATTCTCCGTTCGTCCCCCCACCCATGGCTGACGCTGCGGTACCTTCTCTGAGGCCGACAGCCGGGGAGTACCTTGCGTCCGCACCAGGAGGCCTCTGGGGAAGTCCAACCATGAAGTCAACGGCTTGCCACCGGCTCGGCGACTCGCCCGCGTCCCCGAAGCCGCCAACTACAGCGGGCTATCCGAACGACACGTTCGTGAGCTGATTCACCGCCGCCGTGTCGCTCACACCCGTGTCGGTCGGGTCGTGCTGGTGAACCCGATCAGCTCGTCGAGCGGCCAGCTCACAAAGTAGCCGTAGCGCGCGTTGAAGACCGCTACTTCCTCCACGCCGTACCGATCGTCGAAGTCGAGGAGCGCGTACCCAACGGCCTCGTGGATGTCGCCCTTCGCGAGCACACACGTTCGGCTCCCGTCGGCGCGCTTGCGCCCGAGCGTGGTCTTCAGTTCCACAAGTTGTCGGGCAGCGATGAGGTCAGCGTCGGCGCCGCCAACGCCCAGGGAGCCTGCGAACGTGGGACCTATGGTCCAGCGGCCGCGCCGCGCCTCCAGACGCGCAAGTAAGCAGCCAGCGAAGATGCTCCGGAAGCTCGTGAGTTCACCAATCGCCTCCGCCACTGTTTGGAGTTGGCACGGTTTGACGGACATCCACCAGAAGGCGCGCAGCGCCGGAAAGGATGCCCATCATGGAGACCATGGAGCGGAGCAAGCGCCGCGACCGCCGGTCGATAGTGGCACCAGCCCGATCAGTGGCTACACGGTGACGGAGACGGATCTCACCAATCCGGCCAACGGCGGTCAGAGGGCCACCGGCACGGGAAGCCGGATCACCGTCGGTGGGCTCGCCAATGGCAATAGCTACACGTTCACCGTAACCGCCGCCAACGCCGTGGGCACCGGCCCTGCGTCACAACCCTCGAATTCGGTCGCGCTGGATGGCAAGGGGTACTGGGAGGTGGCGTCCGACGGCGGCCTGTTCGCCTTCGGCGACGCCGGGTTCTACGGCTCCATGGGCGGCAAGCCCCTCAACGAGGCCGTGGTGGGCATGGCCACCACCTGAGCGGGGACCGGGCCCCCGTCTGCCCCGCCGGGCCGGGCGCCCGGGCGCCCGGGCGCCCTACAGGGCCCGGCTCCAGGGGAAAGCGCTGCTGGAGCATGGTTGATCGCCAGTTCATGTGGCTGGGCGAGGGAACCCGGTCCGACGTGCTCCTCGCCGGTAAAGAACGAGAGTCGGGCCGGCAGCGACTGCCGTCCCGACTGTTGAGGACGGAGGGGTAGCGCCAGTAGCGCCGTGCCAGCTCAGGTCGGGGCATCAGGCAAGGACTTTGCCGAGGCACTGTTTCCCGGGGGCGGGCCGTTCCCCGGCGGTTCAGGGGCGGCCCCGGGGGGCGGGCCGTTCCCCGGCGGCCCGTTCCAGACGGCGCAGTGCGCCGTTGAGGGCGCGCTCGACGGTGAAGAGCTCGTTGGCGGTCTCGGCGTCGCCGGCGGACCGGGCGTGTTCCGCCAGGGCCGTGACCCGGCGGGTCAGCTCGGTGAGCGACGACGCCAGCGAGGAGAGCTCGGCTCGGACTGCCACCGCCCGATGATGGCCCACGGGGGCCGGGTGGTGCTCGGTGCCGGGTGGGCCGGACCGGACCGGGCCGGATCGGACCCAACCGGCCGCTGCCAATGGCCCAGGTAGCATCGGTGGGCTGTGGCGCTACTCCGTCTCGACCTCCGTCGTCACCCCGGCCCCCTGGCCGGCGCGTTGCCCGACCGGCCCGAACCGGGCAGCGACGTGCGCGACGTGGTGGCCGAGATCATCGGAAGGGTCCGCGCCGGCGGCGACGACGCGCTCGTGGAGCTCACGGCCGAGCTCGACGGGGTAGTCCTCGACGGCCTCCAGGTCCCGGTCGAGGAGGTCGCCGCCGCCGCCGCACGCGCTCCGGCCGAGCTGGTCGAGGCGCTTCAGGTTGCCCACGATCGGATCCGCGCCTACCACGCCCAGGAGGCCGAACCGCCCGGCGACTTCGTGGCCGACGGTGTCCGGGTGCGGCACCTCGTACGCCCGGTGGAGCGGGCCGGCTGCTACGCCCCCGGGGGCCGGGCCCGCTACCCGTCGACCGTGCTCATGTGCGCGGTGCCGGCCCGGGTCGCCGGTGTGGAGCAGGTGGTCCTGTGCGTGCCGCCCGGCCCCGACGGGGTCGTCGACGACGCCACCCTGGCGGCAGCCTCGATCGCCGGGGTCGACGAGGTCTACCGGGTCGGGGGGGCCCAGGCCATCGCCGCCATGGCGTACGGCACCGCCTCGATCCGCCCGGTGGACGTGGTCGTCGGACCCGGCAACCGCTACGTTGCCGAGGCCAAGCGACAGCTGTCCGGGGTGGTCGGTGTGGCCGCCGGTTTCGCCGGCCCTTCCGAGGTGGTGGTGGTGGCCGGACCCGGCACGCCCGCCACCCTGGCCGCCATCGACCTGGTCGTCCAGGCCGAGCACGGTCCCGACGGCGCAGCGTGGCTGATCTCGTGGTCGCCCGAGAAGGTGGACGAGATCGCCGGGGAGGTGGACCGCCTGGTGCAGAGCTCGCCCCGGCGGGCGGATCTCCTGGCCACGCTCGGATCCGGAGGGTACGCCTGCATCGTGGACGGGCCCGAGGCCGCCCTCGAGGTGGCCAACGCGGTGGCGCCCGAGCACCTTGAGCTCATGGTGGACGATGCCGAGGATCTGCTTCCCCTGGTCAGAGCGGCCGGGGCGGTGTTCTGCGGGCAGTGGGCGCCGGCCAGCCTCGGCGACTACGTCGCCGGACCCAATCACGTCCTGCCGACCAACCGGACGGCCCGTTTCGCCTCCGCCCTGCGGACCGACGACTTCCGCCGTCACCTCCACGCCGTGATCGCCGGACGCGGCGCCATCGAGCGCCTCGGGCCGTACGTCGTCACCCTGGCCACGGCCGAGGGCCTCCCTGCCCACGCCGACGCCATCCGGTTGCGGTCATGACCCCGCGAGTCTCGCTGCGGCCGGACCTGTCGGCTCTCACCGGCTATCACTCGCCGCAGGTCCCGGCGGAAGTCCGGCTGAACACGAACGAGTCGCCGTTGCCACCGCCGGACGGGTGGCGCAAGGAGCTGGAGGCGGCCGTCGGTCGGATGGAATTCCACCGCTACCCCGATCGCCACGCCCGAGCCCTGCGGTCCGGCCTGGCCGAGCTTCACGAGGTCGGCGAGGACGAGATCTTCTGCGCCAACGGCTCCAACGAGGTGCTCCAGTGCCTGTTCCTGGCCTTCGGCGGCGCCGGGCGCCGGGCGCTCGTGTTCGAGCCGACGTACGCGCTGCACCGGCACATCGCCGGGATCACGGCCACCGAGGTGGTGGCCGGATGCCGGACGGAGGACTTCCGCATCGAACCGGGTGAGGCCGACCGGCTCCTGACCGAGCGGCAGCCCGACCTCACGTTGCTGTGCTCGCCCAACAACCCGACCGGCCGTGTCGAGCCGAACGAGGTCGTGCGGCAGATCGTCGCGTCGGCTCCCGGGCTGGTCGTGGTGGACGAGGCCTACGGCCAGTTCGCCCACTGCTCGGCGCTGGCCCTGCGGGGCGACCCTGCGGTCGATGCCGCCGCGTTGGCGGTGGTGCGGACCTTCTCCAAGACTTGGGCCATGGCCGCCTCCCGGCTCGGCTACCTGGTCGCCGAGCCGGAGGTGGTGGCCGGGTGCGATGCCGTCGCCCTCCCATACCATCTGTCGGGCCCCACCCAGGCCGCCGGGGTGCTGGCGCTCCGGTACCGGGAGGAGATGGAGCAGCGGGTGTCGTTGGTGGCGGGGGAGCGCGGCCGCCTGGCGGCGGCACTGGCCACCATGCCGGTGGCAACGTGGCCGTCGGAGGCGAGCTTCGTGCTCTTCCGCCCGCTCCGGCGTCCGGCGGCCCAGGTGTGGCAGGAGCTGTTGGCGCGGGGCGTCCTCATCCGGGACTGTTCGACGTGGGAGGGGTTGACGGGCTGCCTGCGGGTGACGGTGGGCACCCCGGAGGAGAACGACCGGTTCCTCGAGGCGATGTCGGGGGTGCTCGGGTGAGCGGCGCTCCTGGCGGGCGGCGCGCCGATCGCCGGCGGTCGACCGGCGAGACGTCGATCGAGATCTCGCTGGCCGTCGACGGGACCGGTGCCGGCGAGATCACCACCGGCTTGCCGTTCTTCGACCACATGCTCGCCCAGCTCGGTCGCCACGGCGGCTTCGACCTCACGGTGCGGGCCGAGGGCGACCTTGAGGTGGATGCCCACCACACGGTGGAGGACGTGGGGATCGTGCTCGGCCAGTGCTTCGCCGAGGCAATGGGGGACAAGGCCGGCGTCCGGCGCTTCGCCTCTGCCCTGCTGCCCCTCGACGAGGCGCTGGTCGAGGTGGCACTGGACCTTTCCGGCCGGCCGTACCTGGCCTTCGACGTGCCGTTCGCCCCCGACACGCCGGGTCTCGGCACCCCGGCCTTCGACCCCCAGCTCGGCGAGGAATTCTGGAGGGCGTTCGTCACCGCGGCCGGGATCACCCTTCACGTGCGCCTTCGCCAGGGCCGGAACGTCCACCACGTGGTGGAGGCGACGTTCAAGGCGGTGGCCCGTGCCCTGCGCGACGCCGTCCGGGTCGAGGGTTCGGAGGTCCCGTCCACCAAGGGGGCGCTGTGAGCGTGGCCGCCGGGGGCGCCTCGATCGCCGTGCTCGACTACGGCATCGGCAACCTCCGGTCGGCGGAGAAGGCGCTGCTCCATGTGGGTGGAGCGGCGAGGCTGGTCGACGATCCGGCGGCAGTCGAGGGCGCTCGGGGAGTGGTCCTGCCGGGCGTCGGTGCCTTCGGTCCCTGTGCCGAGGCCCTCGAGTCGTCAGGACTGGCGGTGCCGGCGCGTCGTGCCGTCGCCGCCGGCGTGCCGTTCCTGGGCATCTGCGTGGGGTTCCAGCTGCTCTACGCCGGGTCCGACGAGAGCCCTGGCGCCCGCGGGCTCGGGATCTTCGCCGGGAGGGTGCGGCGCCTCCAGGCCGGCGTCAAGCACCCGCAGATGCAGTGGAACCTTCTTGAGCCCGTCCCCGACACCCCCTCCCGGATGCTGCGGGGGCTCCCCGAGGCGCCGTGGGTGTACTTCGTCCACTCCTACGCCCCCGACCCGGGCCCCGAGACCGTGGCCACCTGCGACTACGGCGGTCCGGTGGTGGCGGCGGCGGAGCGGGGGGCGGTGTGGGGCGTCCAGTTCCACCCCGAGAAGTCCGGCCGCACCGGCCTGGCCATCCTGGCCAACTTCGTGGAACGCTGCGGCGCCTCGCCGGTCACCGTCCCCGCCGCCTGATGGAGCTCCTCCCGGCCGTCGACCTGCGCGGCGGGCGGGCCGTCCGCCTCGTCCAGGGCGACTTCGAGCGGGAGACCGGGTTCGGCGACCCGCTGGCGCTGGCCGAACGGCTCGTCGAGGCCGGTGCTTGCTGGCTCCACGTGGTCGACCTGGACGCCGCCCGCACCGGTGAGCCCGCCAACCGGCCCCAGGTCCTGGCCATCGTCGAGCGGACCGCCGGAGCCGGAGTGCAGGTCCAGGTGGGTGGGGGCGTCCGAACCGAGGGGGCGGTGGAGGAACTGCTGGTGGCGGGCGCGGCACGGGTGGTGCTCGGCACCGCCGCCGTCGAGTCCCCGGACATGGCGTCGGCCTGCGCCGGGCGCTTCCCCGGCCGGGTGGCCGTCGGCCTGGACTACCGGTTCCGGCCCGACGGCTCGTTGGAAGCCGCCTCCCGGGGCTGGCGGGAGGGCTCGGGCCGCACGGTGACCGAGCTCTTGGACGCGCTCGGATCGGCCCCGCTGGGTGCGGTGGTGGTGACGGCCATCGAGCGGGACGGCACGCGGTCGGGGCCCGACGTCGCCGGGTTGGGCGAGGTGCTCGACCTGACCGGGCTCCCGGTGGTGGCCTCGGGCGGGATCGGCACGCTGGCCGACCTGCGCTCGCTGGCCCGGCTCCGCTCGCCGGCGTCGGGGCGGGCGCTCGCCGGTGCCGTGATGGGCCGGGCGTTGCTCGACGGGGACGTGGACGTGGGGGAGGCGATCGCCGCGTGCGCACCGTCCGTGTGATCCCCTGCCTCGACGTCGCCGGCGGCCGGGTGGTGAAGGGCGTCCGGTTCGTGGACCTGGCCGACGCCGGCGACCCGGTGGAGCTGGCGGCCCGGTACGACGCCGAGGGTGCCGACGAGCTGACGTTCCTCGACATCACCGCCTCGGTCGAAGGCCGCGACACCATGGTGTCGGTGGTGGCTCGCACCGCCGAGATGGTCTTCATCCCGCTCACGGTCGGCGGCGGCGTCCGCACGGCCGACGACGGTCGCCGGCTCTTGCGGGCGGGGGCGGACAAGGTGGCGGTCAACACGGCCGCCGTCGAGCGGCCGGCGCTGGTCGAAGAGCTGGCCGGCGAGTTCGGCGCCCAGTGCGTGGTGGTGGCCATCGACGCCCGGGCGTCGTCCGACGGCGACGGCTGGCGGGTGTGCACGCACGGAGGGCGGCGGGCGACCGAGGCCGACGCCGTGGCGTGGGCGGCCCGTGCGGCCGCCCTCGGTGCCGGCGAGATCCTGCTCACGTCCATGGACCGTGACGGCACCAGGGACGGGTTCGACATCGACCTGACCCGCCGGGTGGTGGACGCCGTGGACGTCCCGGTGGTGGCGTCCGGAGGGGTGGGCACGCTCGATCACCTGGCCGACGGTGCCCTGTGCGGCGGTGCCGATGCCGTGCTGGCGGCGTCGATCTTCCACCGGGGCCAGCACACCGTGGCCGAGGCCAAGGCCTACCTGGCCGCACGGGGGGTGCCGGTCCGGCCGGTGTGACGTGCGCCGGTCACCGGCGGGAAGGCCCGGTGCCCGGGGGAGGCGGTGATCGGCCGTCGCTCCCATGCGGTACCGTGCCTGTGTGGCTGTCAAGGGATTGTCCCAGGCCAGCGGGCCGAAGCAACCGATCACCGTCCTCTTCGACCGCGTGCTCGTGCAGGTGACGCCGGCCGACGGGGAGCGGCGCTCGCGCGCCGGGATCCTCATCCCGGCCACCGCGCAGGTGTCGCGCCGCCTGGCCTGGGCGGAGGCGGTGGCCGTCGGCCCCCACGTCCGGGCGGTGAAGCCGGGCGACAAGGTGCTGTTCAATCCGGAGGACCGCTTCGAGGTCGAGGTGCAGGGCGACGAGTACGTCATCCTGCGCGAACGTGATATCCACGCCGTGGCTTCCGAGCGGATCGACGGCGGGACCGGTCTCTACCTGTGACCGATGGGGTCGGCGGGAATGCCGACGAGGTGCCGGCGGGCATCCCCTTGGCGCAAGTGGACGAGTCGCTCGTCGCCCAGGTGTCGTTCGACGACCGGGGTCTGGTGACGGCGGTCGTCCAGGACGCCGAGGGCGGTGACGTGCTCACCGTCGCCTACATGAACGCCGACTCGCTCCGGCGGACGCTGGCGACCGGGCGGACGTGGTTCTGGAGCCGGAGCCGGCAAGAGCTCTGGTGCAAGGGCGAGACCTCCGGCGACCGCCAGTACGTGCGCGAAGTCCGGCTCGACTGCGACGGGGACGCGCTCCTGGTGCTGGTGGACCAGCACGGGGACGCCGCGTGCCACACCAAGTCCTGGTCCTGCTTCCACCGGACGCTCGGGCGGGGACCGGGCGTCCGGCGCCCGGCACCTCACCGGTGACAGCCGGCGGCGTGCACGGGCTCCGAGTCCATCCCACGGAGGACGAGCTCGTCGCCCTGGCCGGCGAGCACCGGATCGTCCCGGTGTGGACGGAGATCGTGGCCGACACCTTGACCCCAGTGGCCGCCTTCGCCAACGTCGTCGGCGACGGGCCCGGCTTCCTCCTCGAGTCGGTCGAAGGCGGGGAGCGGTGGGGCCGCTACTCCTTCGTGGGCCGGGCACCGCTCGCCACCCTGGTCGCCCGGGGTGGTGCGGTGAGCTCCCATGGCCGGCTCCGGTTGCCGGCGGCGCCGGCGGAGGGAGTGCTGGCTGTCCTCGACGCGCTCCTGACCGCCTACCGTTCCCCGCCGCTCCCGGACCTGCCGCCCCTCCATGGAGGGGTCGTCGGCTACCTCGGGTACGACGTGGCGCGCGAGATCGAGCACCTCCCCGACGTTCCCCACGACGACCAGGGCTTCCCCGACGCCGCGCTCGTCGTCATCGGCCAGCTGGCCGCGTTCGACCATTGGCTCCAGCGGGTGGTGCTGGTGGACAACGTGCTGGTGGAGGACGGGTGGACCGCCGACGACCTGCGGGCGGCCCACCGGGCGGCGACGGCGCGGGTGGCGTCGCTGGCCGCCGAGTGCGGGAAGGGGACGGCGACGGTGCCGGTCCCGCTGCCCGCCCGCAGCGAGCCTCCGGCCGAACGGCAGCGGACGATGAGCCCGGAGTCCTTTCGGGCCGCCGTCGACGCCGTCAAGGAGCACATCCGCATCGGTGACGCCTTCCAGGTCGTCGTTTCCCAGCGCTTCGACCTCGAGCTCGGGACCGAGCCCTTTGAGGTGTACCGGGCCTTGCGCCTCTTGAACCCCAGCCCCTACCTCTACTTCCTGCGTTTCGACGAGGTCACGGTCGTGGGCTCCTCCCCGGAGCCGATGGTCCGCCTGCGCGACGGAGTGGTCACGTCGCGCCCGATCGCCGGCTCGCGGCCGCGGGGTGCCAGCGCGCAGGAGGACGAACTGCTGTCGGGGCAGCTGGCCGAGGACCCGAAGGAGGTGGCCGAGCACGTGATGCTGGTCGACCTGGCCCGCAACGACGTGGGACGGGTGGTCGCCTTCGGCAGCGAACAGGTCGACGAACTGATGACGGTCGAGCGCTACAGCCACATCATGCACCTGACCTCGCAGGTGTCGGGGCGCCTGCGCCCGGACAAGGGACCGATCGACGTGCTGCGGGCGACCTTGCCGGCCGGGACCCTCTCGGGGGCGCCGAAGGTCCGGGCCATGGAGATCATCGACGACCTGGAGCCGACCAAGCGGGGGATCTACGGGGGGGTGATCGGTTACCTCGACTTCTCGGGCAACCTCGACACCGCCATCGCCATCCGCACCATGGTCGTCGGGCCGGACGGCAAGGCCTCGGTGCAGGCCGGGGCCGGGATCGTGGCCGACAGCGATCCCCAGGCCGAAGACGAGGAGTGCCAGCACAAGGCGGCCGCCCTGCTCGTCGCGGTGACGGCGGCGCGCCGGATGTCGGCGGCGCGCTCCCGGGAGGCCGGTGAACGGCCGCCGCGTTCCCGGCAGGCCGGGGCTCACCCGGCCCCGGCAACGGCCCCGGCCCCGGCAACGGCCCCGGCCCCGGCAACGGCGGGGGCAGCGACGGCCGCCGATCCGGTTCCACGGTGACCCGTCCAGCCGGCGAGCTGTCCCTCGAAGAGGGTTACGACGCCCTTCGCCACGGGTGCGGTGCCCGCCGCCTGGACCGGGACGTCGTGCTCGTCACGGGTGGGGACGCCGCCGCCTACCTCCAGGGCCAGGTGAGCCAGGACATCGCCGTCCTCGCCGTCGGGGAGACCGCTGACGCACTGCTGCTCGAGCCGGACGGCAAGTTGAGCGCGCTGGTGCGGATCACCCGGGTCGGCGACGACCGCTACGCCCTCGATGTGGACACCGGGTTCGGCGACACGGTGACGGAGCGGCTCCGCCGGTTCCGCCTGCGCACCAAGGTCGAGATCGAGGAGGTGTCCTGGCCCTGCCTGGCGCTGCGCGGGCCCGCCGCCACTTCGGTGGCACGTGCCGCAACGTCGGCCGCGCCCGCCGCCGGGCACGACGGTCCGTGGTTGCTGGCCTTCGCCTGGAACGGCGTCTCCGGCGTCGACCTTCTCGGGCCGGGTGCCGACTCGGTGATCGGCACCGGCGATCTGGCGGGCACCGATGGGCCGGCGACCGGCAGCGATCCGGCCGCGCTCGGCGCGCTGCAGTGGTGCGGCGCCGAGCCGTGGGAGTCGGTGCGGATCGAGGCGGGGATCCCGGCCCTGGGCCGCGAGCTCGGCCCGAAGACCATCCCGGCCGAGGTGCCTGGTCTGGTCGAGCGTGCGGTGAGCTTCACCAAGGGTTGCTTCACCGGCCAGGAGCTGGTGGCCAGGATCGACGCCCGCGGCAGCCGCGTGCCGCGGCTCCTCCGGGGCCTGGTGGCGACGGAGGACGGCACCACCGCCTACGGCCCGGGCAGTGCCGCAGTCGCCGACCGGATGGCGCAGCTCGACCGGTTGGCCCGTTCCGAGCTGGTGGTGGACGGTCGGGACAAGCCGGTCGGGCGCGTGACCTCGGCGGGGTGGTGCCCGGGGGCCGGCGGCGTGGCGGCGCTCGGCTACGTGCACCGGTCCGTGGCGGTGGGGGAGATCGTGCGGGCGGTGGTGTCCAGCGGCGAGGGGACTCCCGCACCGGACGCGGCGGCGAGCCGGGACCCGCGCCGTGGCGTGGTCCTCGAGGTACGCGGGCTGCCCCTCTGAGCTTGCCGCCAGGCCTCCGGGCTCGTGCTGAGCCTGGACGAGGCATTTCGGGTGTTGGAGGCGCTCGAAGACGCCCGGCTCGCCCTACAAGAGACCGGGCTCGCTCCGGGACGGTCCTGTTCGCCGCCAGGGCGTTTCTCTGGCCCTTGACCACGCCGGAGCGGCTGGGGGCGCGGCGGCGGCCGCGGTCGAGGAACGCGGCAATGAGCGTGGTCGGGGCAGCAGCACCGGTGCCGTACGGCCTCGGCGCCGCCAGCGCTCGGGTCCGGGCCACCGGACCGGGAACTACGCTGGCGCCCACCATGCCGACCTACCTGGCGGACATCGTTGCCGCCCACCGGCGTGCCGCCGCCGCCGACGGCCGTGACCTGGGCGAGCTGATGGACCGGGCGCTGGCGTCGGCGCCACCGCCCCCGTTCGGTGGGGCACTGCTCCTCGGTCCGCCCGGGGAGGGTGCCGTGGAGACCGCGGCCGGCGCCGCAGGATCCCCCCGCCTGGCGGTCATCGCCGAAATCAAGCGCCGCTCGCCGTCCAGAGGGCTCCTGGCGCCCGACCTCGACCCGGCAGCGACGGCCGGCGCCTATGCCGCCGGCGGGGCGACGTGCCTGTCCGTGCTGACCGACCGCCAGTACTTCGGCGGCTCGGCCTCCGACCTGGTCGCCGCCCGCCTGGCGTCCGGCCTGCCGGCGCTGCGCAAGGACTTCACGGTCTCGGTGGCTGACGTGTGCGATGCCCGGTTGATGGGAGCCAGTGCCGTCCTGCTGATCGTGGCTGCCCTGGCCGACGCCGAGCTCACCCGGTTCCTGGCGGCAGCGGGGGAGCTGGGGATCGACGCCTTGGTGGAGGTGCACGACGGCGCCGAGCTGGACCGGGCCCTGTCGGTGGGAGCCGGGATGGTGGGGGTCAACCAGCGGGACCTGGCCACCTTCGCCGTCGACCCCGATCGGGCGGAGCGCCTGGCCGAGGCCATCCCCGACGACGTGGTGGCGGTAGCCGAATCGGGCATCGCCGGTCGGTCGGACGCCGCCCGGTTGGCGGCCGCCGGTTACCGGGCCGTGCTGGTGGGCGAGGCGCTGGTCCGAGCGGCCGATCCGTCCTCGGCGGTGGCGGCGCTGGCCGGGCACCCGGTGGCCCAGCGGCCCGCCCGCGCCGGCGGCGGGCTGGGCGCCCGGTGACCGAGGGCCTGTTCGTCAAGGTCTGCGGGATCACCTCGGAGGCCGATGCCCTCCTGGCCGTCGGGCTGGGAGCCGATGCCGTCGGCTTCGTGTTCGCCCCGTCGCCTCGCCAGGTGGCGGTGTCGGTGGCTGCCGACATCGTCAAGCGCCTCCCGCACGAGGTGCTCACGGTGGGCGTGTTCCGGGACGAGGCGCCGGCACGGGTGGTCGACATCGCCAACCACATCGGCGTAGGTGCGGTCCAGCTCCACGGGCACGAGACGGCGGAAGAGTGCCGGTGGATCCGCCAGCGGGTGACGTGCACCATCAAGGCCTTCGCCGCCGGCGACCGGACCATCGGCCGGTTCGACGAGTTCGGCGCCGACTACCTGATGATCGACGGCCCCAGCCCGGGGTCGGGGCAGGTGTTCGACTGGCGCCTGGGAGAGGGCGTGGTGGACCCGCGGCGGCTCATCATGTCCGGGGGCCTGCGCGCCGACAATGTTGCTCAGGCCATCTCGCACCTCCGGCCCTTCGGCATCGACGTGTCCACCGGGGTCGAGGCGTCGCCGGGGACGAAGGACCCGACGAAGCTCCGCCAGCTGGTCCGCAACGCGCGGCAGGCGGCAGCGGACGTGGCTGCCGCCGAGGGTGCCGCCGTCTACGGCGAGCGGCCCGAGCGAGACCGTGACGGGGCGCCGGACGGCGGGCCCGACCCCGCCGGCCGGGACGGTGTGGCCGGGTGGCGGTCCGCCGAGGAGCCCTACGACTGGATGGAGGGATGAGCGTCGCCCGGGCCCGACCCGAGACGCTCATGGGTCGTCCTGGAGCCGACGGCCGGTTCGGGGAGTTCGGTGGCCAGTTCGTGCCCGAGTCGTTGGTGCCGGCCTGCCGGGATCTGGAGGTGGCCTTCGACGACGCCTGGGGCGACGAGGCCTTCCGGCGAGAGCTCGACGGGTTGCTGCGCGACTACGGCGGGCGCCCGACCCCGGTGACCGAATGCCGGCGCCTGTCCGAGCGCTTGGGTGTGCGCCTGCTCCTCAAGCGGGAGGACCTGGTCCACACCGGGTCGCACAAGCTCAACAACGTGATCGGGCAGGCGCTGCTCACCCGCCGGATGGGCAAGCACCGGGTGATCGCCGAGACCGGTGCCGGCCAGCACGGCGTGGCGACCGCCACGGCGGCGGCGCTGCTCGGCCTGGAGTGCACCGTCTACATGGGGGAGGTGGACACCGAACGGCAGTCGCTCAACGTCTTCCGGATGGAGCTGCTCGGGGCGGAGGTCCGGCCGGTCCGTTCCGGGAGCCGCACCCTGAAGGACGCCGTCAACGAGGCCCTGCGCGACTGGGTGGCGACCGTGGACGGCACCCACTACTGCCTGGGGTCCGTGATGGGCCCGCACCCGTTCCCCTACATGGTGCGGCAGCTCCAGCGAGTGCTCGGCGACGAGGCCCGGGCCCAGTGCGCCTCCATCCTGGGCGGCGAGCCGGACGTGGTGGTGGCATGCGTGGGGGGCGGGTCGAACGCCGCCGGGACCTTCAGCGGCTTCGTCGACACGGCCAGCCGGCTGGTCGGCGTGGAGGCGGCGGGCGGCTCGGCCGTCGGCAGCGGGATCCCGGGCATCCTCCACGGCATGCGGTCGCTCTTCCTCCAGGACGAGTCCGGGCAGGTGCTCGAGGCCGAGTCCATCTCCGCCGGGCTGGACTACCCGGGCATCGGGCCGGAGCACGCCAACCTCGCCGCCGCCGGCCGCGCCGAGTACGACCGGGTGGGGGACGAGGAGGTGGTGGCGGCGTTCCGCCTCTTGTCCGAGACCGAGGGGATCATCCCGGCGCTCGAGCCGGCTCATGCGCTGGCGTGGCTGGTGCGGGAGGCCGGCCGATCGGTGCCCGGCGGGTCGTCGGTGCTCCTGACCCTGTCGGGGCGGGGCGACAAGGACGTGGCCCAGGTCCGCGACCTCCTGCGGTCCCGATCATGAAGGGCACGTGCCGGCAGGGACGGGGCCGGCGCGCCGCGTGATCCGGACCCCCATGGAGTCCACCCTGCGGGCCCGTCGGGAAGCCGGCGCCAAGCTGCTCGTGCCCTACCTGGTGGGCGGCATGGCCGAGGACTGGGTGGAGTCGCTGCAAGCGGTCGTGGCCGCCGGGGCCGACGCCGTGGAGGTCGGGATCCCGTTCTCCGACCCCATGATGGACGGTCCGGTGATCCAGGAGGCGTCGATGGCTGCGTTGTCGCGTGGCACCACGCCGCAGCAGGTGATCGACGCCGTGGGCGAAGCCGGCCTGGAGGTCCCGGTGGCCGTCATGACCTACTACAACCTGGTCTTCCGCTGCGGGCACCGCCGGATGGCCCGCTCGATGGCCTCGGCCGGGATCGGCGCCGCTATCGTCCCCGACCTGCCGCTGGAGGAGATCGGGCCGTGGGCCGGGGAAGCCGACGCCGCCGGCGTCGAGACGGTGCTCCTGGTGGCTCCGTCGACGCCCACCGATCGGGTGGAGAAGGTCTGCCGCCGCTCTCGGGGGTTCGTCTACGCCGTGGCCCGGATGGGGGTGACCGGCGAGCGGGCGGCGCTCGGGTCCAGTGCCGGCGGGGTGGTGGCCCGGGTCCGGGCGGCGACCGACATGCCCGTGTGCGTGGGCGTCGGGGTGTCGACGCCGGAGCAGGCCGTGGAGGCGTGCCGCACGGCGGACGGCGTCATCGTCGGGTCGGCGATCGTCCGGCGCCTGCTGGAGGACGGCGGACCGGATGCCGCCGCCGAGCTGGTGAGCGACCTGCGCGCCTCGCTCGACGCCGGGTGGCCGCCCCGCCCCTGACGGCGCCCGGCTGACGGCGCCCGGTGC
>JBOGGE010000052.1:0-1622 GCA_050743865.1 Acidimicrobiales bacterium | reverse complement strand
GGCTGGCCCGGCGGCGGCTGCTGGGCGCCCGCCGGCAGTGCGCCCGGCGGCGGCCAGCAACGAGCGCAGGAGCACCACCCCGTCGGCCGAGCCGAGCAGGTCGCTCGACGCCCGCTCCGGGTGCGGCATCAGGCCGACCACGTTGCCGGCGGCGTTGGCCACGGCGGCGATGTCGTCGACGGAGCCGTTGGGATTGCCGACGTAGCGCAGCACCACCCGGTCCTCGGACCGAAGCTGGTCGAGCGTCTCCCGGTCGCACACGTAGCTGCCCGAGAAGTGGTTGACGGGGATCCGCAGCTCGGTGCCGGCTGGCACCCCGGCGGTGAGCACCGACCGCTCCGACACCACCCGCACCGTCACCGGGGCACAGACGAAATGCAGCGCGGCGTTCTTCTGCAGCGCCCCCGGCAGCAGCCCCGCCTCGGTCAGCACCTGGAAACCGTTGCAGATGCCGACCACCGGACCGCCGGCGGCGGCGAACCGGGTCACCGCCGCCATCACCGGGGAGAACCGGGCCAGCGCGCCGGGGCGAAGGTAGTCGCCGTGGGCGAACCCGCCCGGCAGCACCACGGCGTCGAAGCCCGCCAGCTCGCCGGCCGTGTGCCACACCAGCTCGGCCCGACCGCCGTGCGACTCGAGCGCCGCCACCACGTCGTGCTCGCAGTTGGTCCCGGGGAAGACGACCACCCCGATCCGGGGTGCCATCAGGCGGGCTCCTCCGCCGGGACGGCCTCGATCTCGAGCTCGCTGTCCTCGATCACCGGGTTGGCCAGCAGCCGGCGGGCCAGCTCCCCGGCCCGGGTCTCGGCGGCGCCCAGGTCGGGGGCCTCCAGCTCGAAGCGGAAGGCCCTCCCGGCCCGCACGCGGCGAACGTCGTCGAACCCCAGCGCCGGCAGGGCCCGCTCGATGGTGGTCCCCTCGGGGTCGGCGATCCCGGGGCGCAGACGCACCTCCACCCGGGCGGCGAACCTCATCGCGCCGCACCGTACCAGTCGGCCAGGCGCCGCCCGGTCACCCGTTCGTAGGCGGCGACGTACCGCTCCGAGGTGGCGCGGACGACCTCCGGCGGAAGCACGGGCGGCGGCGGCCGCTTGTCCCAGCCGCCGGACGACGCCCAGTCCCGCAATGGCTGCTTGTCGAACGCCGGCGGCGTGCGGCCCGGCACCACCTGGTCGGCCGGCCACAGCCGGGACGAATCGGGGGTGACGACCTCGTCGCAGAGCGAGAGGACGCCGTCGACGTAACCGAGCTCGAATTTCGTGTCGGCCAGGACGAAGCCGGCGGCGGCGGCCCGCTCGGCCGCCCGGCCGTAGAGGGCCAGCGAGATCCGCCGGGCCTCCTCGGCCGCCTCGGCACCGACGATGGCCGCCGCCTCCTCCATCCCGATGTTGAGATCGTGGCCCTCGGCCGCCTTGGTCGACGGGGTGAACATCGGGGCCTCCAGCCGGTCGGCCAGCCGCAGCCCGGCCGGCATCGGGACGCCATGGACCGTGCCGGCGGCCGCGTACTCGTCGTAGGCCTGCCCGGCCAGGTAGCCGCGCACGATGCACTCGATGCCGAGCATCGTGGCCCGCCGCACCAGCAGCGACCGCCCGGCAACGTCCGGCCCCCCGGCGCCGCCC
>JBOGGE010000051.1:0-5438 GCA_050743865.1 Acidimicrobiales bacterium | reverse complement strand
AGCGGGCATGCTCGTTCACCGACCAGTCGGTGGTGACACTGGGCACACTCACACTCCCCCAGACAAAGGCCGGCCGGGACCTTTCAACGGTCGTCCGTGCCACCCTCGTCTGGGAGACGTCCGACGCCCTGGGCTGCATCGAGGACATCCAGACCCTCGAGGCCCACCCCGCCGATGCGGCGGCGAAGGCCAACCTGGCCAAGGAGGAACGGCTGATCGCCTCCGACCGCGCCCTCGCCATGCACGAGATGCAGCGCGTCAACCGCGACCTGGGCGGTGCCCACATCCGCGGTCCGCGGCTACCTCAGCTTCCCAAGGTCACCTAGCCGCTCCGTACCTGCCCGGCGTCATCGGCGCTCGGGCCGGTCTCCCCTACCGCGGCCCCCAGCGGGTGTCCGTGCCCGAGCCGCCGCCGGCCCTCCACCGCGCCCCCGACCGGCGTTCCCCCTGCACCAGGCGGCGCATCTCGGTATCCGGGTCCTCATCGGAATTCAGCCAGCCGATGAGGTCGGAAAAGACGACCGGGAGGAAGGCACAGATCGCCGCCACCCAGAGGATCCCGGTCGCCAGTTGCTGGTCGCCCGACATGCTCAGTCCGCTCCCGGTGTGGTGGAAGGCCTGGTACCACGGCACGTCGGAGAAACCGACCATGTACGACATGATCCCGACGGCCCACATCTCCATGGCCGCCAGCACCCCGCGCCAAGGTCGGGCCAGCCGGGGCTGGAAGGGCGGGGACGCCACCAGCTCGAGCCACATGCCGATCCCGGCCAGGGCCAGGGACGCCGTCTCCACCGCCACCAGCCAGGGATGGCGCGCCAGCTCGTCCACCAGCGACGGCGTCCGCCAGGCGACGATCAGGCCGATGTCGACCGCTATGAAGCCGATCGACCGCAGGAGGTCGGGGTGATGCCGTCGCCGTGTGACGAGCCGTTTGGCCCATCCGAGCGACGGCGCCGGGTCCGGGCCGTGCCTCCACCGGCGTACCCAGGGGGCGCCGAGCACGATCGACGCCGGGAGCAGGAACGCCGCCAGGCAGAACTGCACCGCCTCGGCCCACTCGAAGCGACGCGCCACCGTCGACAACGGCGGAACGAAGATGGCCACCACCGCCACGACAGCAACGATGAGGGCGAGCGACCGGAGCCGTCCGGTCGGCGAAGGAGCCGTGTCTACGGGTTCGGCCGGTGCTGGAAGAAGAACCACAGCAGACCGGCGAGGAACACGCCCAGCGGGAAGGCGAACGTCAGGATCTGTGGGCCGATGAAGGGATCTGCTCCGATCACGCTCCCCTCCTCACTTGGGTGACGATGTCCACGGTGCCCAACGTACTCTCTCCAGTTCCCATTTTCAGGCGGCTATGTAGAGGAAGACCCAGAAGAACAGGCTGATGAAGGCGATGAACCCCCAGAAGAAGGCGCACGCCTCGAGGTTCACCCGGAAGATCCTCGGGGTGAGCTGGGCCGACGGATCCGCCCCCTCTTCGGTACGGGCCAGCCGCAGCCGGATGTGCCGGGCCAGGAGCGTCTCCACCCAGTACACCCCGGCGAGGAGAAGGACGAGGTTCATCGCTGCCCAAGCCACGAAGCACGAGGCATACCCGCTCTGCCCCGGGAAGAACGGAAGGTCCGTGAGCTCCCAGATCTGGAGGGCGAAGGCCAGCATTCCCGCCCCGACCACCGCCCAGCCGGCCACCTCCCAGTCGAGGACGGCCCCCCGCCGAAGGCGCTGCAGGCCGTAGCTGACCAGAACGGCGGACACCAGGGCCAGCGCCATGATCGCCGTCCCGGTCCCCGTGGGAGCGGTCATGCCGTGGGGGCGCCACAGTCCCTCGCTGTTCGCCGACCTCAGGTAGAAGTAGGCGAAGCCGAGCGCGGCGAAGGCGAAGGCGAAGACACCGACCAGGAGGCGCCCGCCGGTCCAGATCGAGCCCTCGGCGGCCCGCGCCTCGTAGGCGATCTCCTCGGGGGTACCCATGACACCCGTACCCGCTCCGGTCTGGCTCATTGACCTACCTCATTGATCATCGTGGGACCCCGCTCCTCCGTGGACCATTCAGCCGGCGCCGTTGGACTCGTCCGGCGAGGGGTTGGCGAACTTCCTCCCCGACTCGGAATGCGCCCCGACGGTGGCGAACTCGGCACCGGTGAGGTCGGCCACCGGCAGTGCGGCCGGCTCTCCGTAGCTGTAGGGGTCGTTGAGCACGACCGGGATCCGCTCGAAGTTGTACGTCGGCACCGGCGTCGGCGTCTGCCACTCCAGTCCCTTGGAGTGCCAGGGATTGGCCGGCGCCTTCTTCTGGTTGATGAACACCGAGTAGGCGAAGTTGGCGGCGAACACCACGAAGGAGAACCCGAGGATGAAGGCGGAGATCGAGGAGAAGTCGTTCAGCACGGTCAGTCGGTGGGCGTACTCGAAGACCCGTCGAGGCTGGTCGAACAGCCCTATCAGGAACATCGGGAAGAAGGTGAGGTTGAAGAAGACGAACATGATCCAGAAGTGGACCTTGGCCAGCTTCTCGTTCATCTGCTTCCCGGTCAGCTTCGGGGTCCAGTAATAGACACCGCCGAAGAAGGCGAATACCAACCCACCCATGATCGTGTAGTGGAAGTGCGACAGCACGAAGAAGCCACCGTGCACCGTGACGTTCACCGGGACGTCGGACAGGAACACCCCGGATATCCCGCCGATCAGGAAATTGAAGAACACGGCCATCATGAACAACATCGGTGAGTCGAACCGCATCTTCGCTTTCCACAGCGTGCCCATCCCGACCAGGAAGATGAACCCGGTGGGGATGGAGATGAGCTCGGTCGTCAGCATGAAGAGGGGACGCATGTCGGGGTCGATCCCGCTCTGGAAGATGTGGTGCTGCCACACGAAGAACGAGAGGAGGGCGACCCCGACCATCCCCGCCGTGGAGATCCGGTACCCGAACAGCGGCTTTCGGCAGAAGACCGGGATGATCTCGCCGACGATCCCGAAGCCGGGCAAGGCCATGATGTAGACCTCGGGATGGCCGAAGAACCAGAACAGGTCCTCCCACAGGTACGAGGCCCCCCCGTGACTGTTCACGTAGAACGTCGTGACGGCGGTCCGGTCCAGGATGCCGAGGAAGCAGGCCACGACCAGGGTCGGGGTGGCCAGGGTGAGCAGGGCGCTGGTGGTGATGATCCCCCAGACGAAGACCGGCACCCTCCCCCACGTCATCCCCGGCGCCCGGTAGTGGATAATGGTGACGGCCAGGTTGAACCCGGCGCAGACCATGGCGATACCGATGATGGCGAAGCCGACCAGGTAGGAGTCCATGCCCACGTCGGCCTGCGTCTGGAGGGGAGCGTAGCCGGTCCAGCCGGTCGGGAACCCGCCGAGGGGGAGGGCGGTCAGGATGACGAAGTACCCGGCCGAGAACATCCAGAACGAGAACGCCTCGACCCGGGGGAAGGCCATCCGGCGCGACCCGATCATGAGGGGCACCAGCCAGTTGCCCAGCGGCCCCACCACGAGCGACGAGGCCATCATCATCATGATGGTGCCGTGCTCGCCGACGATGGAGATGTAGGTACCCGGCCCGTAGATGTGGCTGACCGGGGTCAGCAGCTCGGTCCGGATGGCCATGGCCAGCAGGCCGCCGGTGAAGAGGAAGACGAGGACGGCGATCAGGTACTGCTGGCCGACGACCTTGTGTGTCAGGCTCATCCGCAGGTACCGGGTCCAGTTGGTCGGCTCGGCCGGCTCGACCGGTTGGCGGCCGACGATCCTGGCCAACGGGTAGTTGAACACCCCGATGCCGAGGAGCCACCCGACCACGCCCACCACCAGGCCCAGCACGATCGCCACGTCGTTCTCGGCCGCTGTCCCGACGTGCGGGTACGCACTGGCGATGAAGTTGCCGAGGAAGTGCCCCAGGGCGTACCCGCCGACCCCCAGGGCCAGGGCGGTGCCGATGTTCTGGCTCAGCCATGCCGGGCGACGGGGCGCGGGCCTGACGCCCCCACCCCCGGCCGGCGGGGCGACCAGACCAGTGGGCTCCGGGGTCGGGGCGATGTCCAAGCTCATCGGCCGGACCTCCTCTTCATCGGGCTGGACGCAAGGGCGATGGCGAGCACCACCGGCCTGGACGTGCTCGAGCCGGTGCTGTTCAGGAGCTCCGGCATACGGGCGACAACGGGCGAAAGCTGACGGGCCGTCATGTTGTGAGTGTGATTGTCGTCGGCGACGTCACCTTCACCTTGTTCGGTGTGGCGCCGTACTTCTCGATCTTGCTGAAGGGCCCGTGTGTGCTTGTGTTGTAGTAGACGCCTGTGGCGCCGTTAGCGCTCGGGGTGTACGTCCAGGCGAACGGGGGCAGGAGCTTCGTGTTGTCGGCCGACGCCCGCTCGCTGGTGGTGGCCCAGTGCATGAACTGGGACTGGGTCTCCACCTTGCCGTAGTTGTACATGGCGCCGTGCCAGATGCCGCACAGCTCGTCACATCGCACTGTGAACGTCCCGAGCTGGGTGGTGGTGGTGTAGGCCACGTTGTCCAGGTTCGGGTTGGCGTCGGCCTTGATCCCGATCTGGTACGCCCAGAAGTCGTGGATCACGTCGAGTGAGGTGACGTGGAAGGCGATGGTCGTGTTGTCGGGAATAACGAGCTTGGTGGACTCCATGCCGCCGAAGGTCGGGTAGCGGTAGGTCCACACCCACTGTTGGCCGATGACCTGGATGGGCAGGATGTTCTTCGAGGCGGGCTTCCAGACGGGGTTCGGCCCCTCGCCACCGCCGGCCCCGGCCGGCACGATCAGCTCCCAGGTGCCGAACACGAAGAGCCCGAGGATCATCACCGTGGTGACCACCATCCAGACGACCTGGAGGGGCAGGTTGTGCCGGGCGGTGGGGCCGACGACCGGATCGGGAGCACCCGGCTTGGACTCCCGCCACATGTAGACGGCGTAGCCCAGGTAGGCCCAGACGCCCACCATCACCGGGAGGCCGATGTAGAAGAGGACGTTGAAGTCGAACTGGGTGCCCGTGGCAGACGTCGACATGTCCCCGGGGGGCACGTGGGCGGCGGCGAAGATGTACCAGAGGATGTCGCCGACGATGGAGGCGACGACCCAGACGGCCACGATGCGCTGGATGTGGGGTGTCCGTCTCCACCCTCCCCGCGGCGGCGGAGACGCCGACGGGTTGGCGCCCGCGCCGAACTGCCCTTGGTTCCCGCCCAGATCGCTCATGCCACCACCTTCAGGAAGCCGCCCATGTAGCCGAGAGTCTGCATCGGGCCGCCGTTCCCGTAGACGTGGCCGGCCCCGCAGGGGATGAAGCATTGCCAGTGGAAGACGCCGGTCCCGGGGGTGGTGAAGGAGAACTGCACCTTGTTGTTGAGCTGGGTGGCCGGGTTGCACGGCCCGGCTGTGCAGAAGGTCTTCTTGGATGTGTCGACGCCTAGGAGGG
>JBOGGE010000050.1:0-1834 GCA_050743865.1 Acidimicrobiales bacterium | reverse complement strand
CGGCTATGGAGCCGCGTCAAAGCAAAAGGCAAGGTGGGAGAAGGCTGGCGTCACGGTCAGCGCGCGCCCGCTGCGGTACCCACGCGACTGGCCCGATAGCGCACCCGAAGAGAAGGGCGTTGATGTCCACCTGGCAATCGACTACGTCGCGATGGCGATCTGGGACAATTACGACGTAGGTGTTCTCGTGTCCTGTGACACTGACCTGCGTCCAGCCCTTGAGGTCGTGCGCAAGCTCCACAAGCGGGTGGAGGTTGCGGCCTGGCGAGCCGACAACGGCCGTTCCCCCCGTCTGGACCTGCCTGGAGACAGCCGAATCTGGTGCCATTGGTTGGACCTCGCATCCTATGGCAAATGTGCGGATCCGACCGACTACGGGGATCTCGAATCAAACTGACCCACTACCCACCGCCCGCCCGTCCGGCCTTCGCCGCTGCCGTCTTCGACATGGACGGCCTGCTCGTCGACTCCGAGCCGCTGTGGCACGAAGCCGAGGTCGACATCCTCGGGAGGCTCGGCGTACCGCTGGCGCCGTCGGGTTGCCGGCAGACCAAGGGCATGTTCGTCGGCGAGGTCACGCGCTACTGGAACGAGCGCTACCCGTGGACCGGGCCGGGAACCGACGAGGTGGCGGCCGAGGTCGTCGACCGGGTGATGGAGCTGGTCGTCGCCCGGGGGCGCCTCCAGCCCGGCGCCCTCCTGACCGTCGAGCGGTGCCGGCGGCGGGGCCTGGCCATGGCCGTGGCCTCCTCGTCCGAGCACCGCCTGATCAGTCTGGTCCTCGACCGGTTCGACCTGGCCGGCTGGTTCGAGGTGGTGCACTCGGCTGAGCACGAAGCCTTCGGCAAGCCGCACCCGGCCGTCTTTTTGACCACTGCCGCCCGGCTCGGGGTGCCCCCGGAGCGGTGCCTGGTCTTCGAGGACGCGCCGGCCGGGGTCCTGGCGGCCAAGGCGGCCCGGATGGCCTGCATCGCCGTGCCCGAGCCGGCCGAGCGGGAGCGCCCGGCGTTCGCCATTGCCGACGCCGTGCTGGGGTCGCTCGAGGAGGCCGACGACGCCCTGCTCGACCGGGTGGCGGCCGCCCACCTGGCCGACCCGTTCGCCGCCCCCGGCGCCGACCCCCGCCCCGCCCCCGCCGCCACCCCCCGCCCTGCCCCGGTTCACGGCCCCGGCGCGTCCGGCACCTCCTAGGCTGCCGGCGTGTTCCGTCCCCTGGCTGCCGGCGCCGACTTCGTCGCCCTCGAGGAGGAGGAGCTGGCCCGCTGGCGCCGACACCGGGTGTTCGAGCGCTCTGTGGAGCAGCGGGCCGGCGCCGGGCCGTGGGTGTTCTACGAGGGGCCGCCGACCGCCAACGGGCGCCCCGGGCTCCACCACGTCTGGACCCGGGTGTTCAAGGACCTCTTCTGCCGGTTCCACACCATGCGGGGGTCCCTGGTGGCCCGGCGGGCCGGTTGGGACACCCACGGCCTGCCGGTCGAGGTCGAGGTGGAGAAGCGCCTGGGCATCACCGGCAAGCGCCAGATCGAGGAGCAGGTCGGCATCGCCGAGTTCACCCGCCTGTGCCGGGAGTCGGTCCTCGCCTACGTCGAGGACTGGAAGGCCCTGACCGAGCGCGTCGGCTACTGGGTCGACCTGGACGCCGCCTACTGGACGTTCGACCGCTCGTACATCGAGTCGGTGTGGTGGCACCTGAAGGTGCTCTTCGACGCCGGGCTCCTCTACGAGGATCTGAAGGTGGTGCCCTACTGCCCGCGCTGTGGCACCGCCCTCTCGAGCCACGAGCTGGGCCAGCCCGACGTCTACTCCGACGAGGAGGACGAGTCGGCCTACGTGC
>JBOGGE010000049.1:0-4881 GCA_050743865.1 Acidimicrobiales bacterium | reverse complement strand
TGGCGCGCTCGGAGGGATTCGAACCCCCAACCTTCTGATCCGTAGTCAGATGCTCTAGTCCGTTGAGCTACGAGCGCTTGTCGTGCTGCGGCTCCGGCGAGTCTTTCGGTCCCGGACCGGGCCGGTGGCACCGAGTGTCCGGCTGTCCGCTGCAGGCCACTAAGTCTACCCGGCGTCCGGCAGGCGGTTCCCCGGCCGGCTACAGCCCCAGGTGGTTCCCGCTCCACAGCTTGACCCCGCCCAGGATCCCGGCCGAATTGTTCACGATCGTGACCTTCTCCCCGAGATCTCCGAGGCTCTGGCAGTCGACCCGCCGCCCGTTGCCGCCGCCGATGTGGAGATGGTCGTAGTAGAAGAGCTCGTAGAGGTTGGCCACGGCCTTGCGGACCCGCCGGTTCCACCGATCCTCACCGATCTCCTTGCGGGTCCGCTCGCCGAGCTGCTGGTTGTACGTCTCGCCCTTTCGAAACGGCTGGTGAGCGATCTCCAAGTGCGGCATGAGCTGCCCGTCGAGGAACAGACCCGTCCCGAAGCCGGTCCCCAGCGTGACGACGACTTCGAGCCCGGCTCCGGTGACGACGGCCAGGCCCTGAACGTCGGCATCGTTGGCGACTCGAGTGGGCTTGCCGAGAGCCTCGGCCAGCGACGAGGCCAGGTCGTACCCCTGCCACGCCTCGAGGAGATCGTGGTCGACCTCGGTCCCGGGGCCGTCTTTCGTGACGAAGTGGGGTGCGCTCCGGACGACCCCGGCGCGCAGCATCCCCGGGAACCCGGCCGACACCCGATCGGCCTCGGGGAGCGACGAGACCAGCTTGACGAGGGAGGGCACCAATCCCCCGTCCCCGGCCGGCGGCATGGGGTAGGAGGTGGCGACCCGGACCCGGTCCGTCAGCATGGCACCGCTGACGTCGAGGACCGACGCCTTGAGCCCGGTGCCGCCGATGTCGATGGCCAGCGTGTAGGGGTGCTCGGGCGGCCCCGCGCTCCCCGTCGCCGTCACGTGCCCGACCACCGGGCCGGCCCCTCCCGCCCGGCGGGCCGGCTCCCCCGGCCGTGCCAACGTCACGTCCGCTCCCGCCACGTCCGCTCCCGCCACGTCAGCTCCCGCCACGTCAGCTCCCGTCACGTCAGCTCCCGGTCCCGCCGCCCGGTCGTGCCCAGGAGTCGTGGTGCACCACCGAGTCGAGCGGCATGCGCCGGCGCCACCCGTGGCGCTCCAGGTCGGGGCTCGGCTCCAGGTGGGTGACCGGGCCGAGGCAGAGCCAGGCCACCGGTCGCACCGGCTCCGGGATGCCGAGTAGATCCCGGACGAACGGTTCGCGGTAGAAGGACACCCAGCCCATGCCCATCCCCTCGGCGGTCGAAGCGAGCCAGAGGTTCTCGATGGCCAGGCACACCGAGTACAGGCCAGCGTCGGCGATGGCGTGCCGGCCGAGCACGTGGGGCGAGCCCCGCGCCGGGTCGTACGTCACCACCAGGGACAGGCTGGCCTCGAGTACGCCGTCGATCTTGATCCCGGCAAAGCGCGCCGCCTCCTCCGGCGGCAGCGAGCGGGCGAACGCCTGGCGCTCCTCCTGCACGTGGTCGTGGAATGCCCGACGAATGCGCCGGTCGTCGACCAGCACGAAGTCCCATGGCTGGCTGAGACCGACGCTGGGGGCGGCGTGGGCGGCCCCGAGCACGCGGTCGATGACCTCGGGCTCGACCGGCTCGCCGGTGAACTGGCCCCGGACGTCACGGCGCCGGTGGATTACCTCGTAGAGCGAGGCAACCGGGCCGGGTCCGTCGGTGCGGACGATCGGCGCGTCGGCTGCGCCGAGGACCTTCGCCATCGCCGAGACTGTAACCGTCCCGCCCGCCGTCCCGCCCGCCGTCCGGCCGTCCCGCCTGCCCGGCCGGCGAGGAACGGGTCGTCGAACCACGGTCGAAGCACCACCTGGACCGGCGGGAGGGAGCCGTAGACGAGGATCCCGGCCCCGGGCGGCAGGCGGCGCAGGGCGTCTGGCGGCAGCAGTCGGCGCTGGACTGGCGACGTCGTGACGCCGCGCTCGCCCCGCGCCGACCGGGACTCCGAGAAGGCGACAACCTCCTCCTCGCCGACCAGGTGGCTTACGTGGTCCAGGGTGGCCGGATCGGCGATGCCCGAGAGGAACAGCTTGGCCCGGTGGTTGTTGACCACGGTGCCGGCCCGCTCGCCGAAACGAGCCCGTACCTGCGCCAAGTCATGCCATACGGTGACGAGCTGGACGCCGTGGCCGGCGCAGGTGGCTGCGAGCCCATCCAGGTCGGCCAGGGGCGCGATGTTGGCCGCCTCGTCGAGCACGACCAGCAGCGGAGGGTCCAGGGGCCCGCCCAGCCGGGCCGACCGGCTGAACGCGGCGTCGAGCACCTGCTTTACCAGGGCGACGAACAGCCCACGCAGCCGGCGCTGCTCGTGGGCCGGCGAGCACAGGTAGAGGGTGTGGCTCCCCAGCAGGAGGGCGTCGGGGTCCACGTCGTCGCCGCCGAAGCGGACCGCCGGCATTCCCTGTGGCGGGGTGTCGTCGGGCGACCGTCCGGGGCCGCCGATCCCGCCGCCCACACTGCTGGCACCGATACCGCCGCCGCCCACCCCGCCGGCACCGGCCAGTTCGTCGGCGTACGGCTCGAGGACCGTCTCGGCGGTGGCGTAGACGGCGCTGCGCTGGCGCTCGTCGCGCTGCCAGGTGGCCCGGGCCGCCTGGAGAGCTTCCGGCACGCCGGTTGCCTGCAGGATGTCGACGACCTCCCCGACCTCCTGGGTGTCCACCCATCGCACGACGTCGTCCATGGCGCACCCGGCAGCGGCGGCGGCGAACAGCAAGGGGGCCAGGAGCTTGGCCGCCGAGGCATACCAGAACTCCCCGTCGGACGTCGTCGACGTCCCGTGCGCCACCTCGGTGAGGTCGGCGGCGACCCGCCGGGCTCCTGGCCACGTCCCGGCCCGGAGGAGCGGAGACCATCGGCTGGCCGGCAGGGCGGTGGCCCGGCCGGGATCAAAGCACCAGACACGGCCGCACCGGCGCCGCCACTCGAGCGTGTCGCGGACGAGGTCGGTCTTGACGCTGGCCGCCACCACCGGGCCGTCCCAGCCGAGGATGGCCGGTACCGCCAGCGCGGTGGTTTTCCCGCTCTGGGTCGGCCCGACGACGGCCACCGACTGGGCATGCTCGGCCGCCAACGCGGTCCGGCCGGCCCGCCAGCGGGGCCCGGCGGCAGTGCCGAGGGCCAGGCGCCCCGGTTCGAGCCCGGCGACGCGTAGCGGGCGGACGGCCGACCGACCGGCCCAGGTGGCGCTTGCCGCGCCTCTCCCGGCGGCTGGTCGGCCACCGGGCCAGCCGCCTGACCGGCGAGCGGGCTGCCCTCCCCTCCACTCCCGGATCGGTGGCCGATGACCGGGGGGCACCCCGGTCCGGCCTCCCCCCGGCCGCCCCAGGGCGCCGGTGATGGCGGAGACGACGACGAGCCCGACGGCTGCGGCGACCTCGGCCGGCAGCAGGCCGATCATCGGCTCAGCATGGCGGTGTCGGTATCGCTGAGCGCTCGCTCGTTCGGTCCGATCACGTGGCGGACGAGGAACGAACGTCGACCCACCTTCCACAACGCCACGCCGCGCGGGAGCTGGGGCAGGAGATCGGCTTCGGTCGGCGAGAGCGAGAGGAGCTCGCTGGCTGCCGCCACCTCGCCCGGAGACTGGGCATAGACGACGCGGGTCTCGGAATCGGCCAGGAGGCCGCTCGCCAGGCCGACCTGCTCCGAGCCAGTGGCTCCGGCCGACCGGAGGTCGGAGAGGCGGTGGAGGATGGCGACGTTGGCCACTCCGTAGGCACGGGAGAGCTTCCAGGAGGCCTGGAGCCAGCGGGCCACGCCGAGGTTAGCCAGGACCGCCCACGCCTCGTCGACCACGACCAGGACGTGGCTGCCGCCGGCGCTCGGCGCCGGTCGGGACGCCTGGCGGGCCAGGGCGGCCTGGAGCCACGCCGTGGCGCACGCCATGAGGATGCCCAGGGCGGGAGAGTTGTAGAGCGCCGAGAGGTCGAGGACGACCAGGGGCGCCGACAGGTCGAGCCCGTCGCTGGTCGGCCCGTCAAACATGCCGCCAAGGTCGCCGTGGACGAGCCGGCGGAGCTCGAGGGCAACGTCCCGCCCGTCCTCGAGCAGGTTGGCCCGGTCGGTGCGGATGGAACGGGCGGACTCAGCGCTGGGCGCCAGCAGGGCGTCGACCACGTCGGGGAGGGTCGCCACCCCCTTCCTGGCGCACACCGAGGCGAGGGCCAGGTCGGCCGCGGCGCGCTCGCGTGGCTGGACCGGGCGACCCAGGCAGGCGGCGGCCAGCGACGCCAGCAGTCCCGCCTGGCGGTCACCGGCCCCGGCGACGTCCCGGCCCGGGTGGCTCCGTCCGTTCGTCCGGGCCGCGTCCGCCGTCGGTCCGCTCGCCCCCGCCGGGTCGGTCCCGGGCGGGCGCCTGTCGTCGGGGCCGGGATCGAGCGGGTTCAGGCGGACCGTGCCGCCGGGCCGGAGGGTCACCGGCCGGACGCCCCAGGCGCCGGCCAAGGGGCCGTACTCCCCCTTGGGGTCGACGATCCAGGCTCGGCGTCCGAACACCGACTGGCGCCACAGGTAGGTCTTTATAAAGGCGCTCTTGCCCCGCCCGATCTGGCCGAAGACCACCATGTTCGGGTTGCTGACGATCCCCGCCGCGTACAGCTCGAACGGGTCGTGGACGAACGAGCCCCCCAACAGGTCGTGGCCGACCAGGACCCCCCGGTGGCCGAGCCCGCCCTCGGCCAGCAGCGGGTAGGCGGCACCCAGGTGACGGGTGGTGACCTGGTGGGCCGGGAGGGCACCGATCCGGCTGGGCGG
>JBOGGE010000048.1:0-27227 GCA_050743865.1 Acidimicrobiales bacterium | reverse complement strand
TGGGGCTGCCACAAACGTCCAGGTCAGAGGACTATTGTTGAGCGGAATCGGTCGGCTCGCCGGAGCTGTCCATCCTTTTGTGCATCCATTGGGGTAACGGGTAACGGGTAACGGGGACCTCGACCGGGCACCGTCTCGATCGGGCGCGGCATCGTCATCGTGAAGGGCGAGCTGATCGAGCACAGGACCAAGACCGACCAGAGCCGGCGGGTCATCCTCGACGCCGGCACGGTCGGGCCGCTCCGAGAGCGCCGGGCCCGAGCCGAGCACAACGCCGCCGACCTGGTCCGCCGCAGTGATCGCGAGACCTGACGAATAGCCCAGCCGACCCAGCTATCCGGCAGGATTCGAACATCGCCTACTACCAGTCTCGTCTCGGGCATCGATGTCCGCACCCTCGCCGGCCGCCTCGGTCACCGGAACCCGGCCACATCGCTCAACGTCTACGCCCAATTCGTGCCCGAGGCCGACCAGGAGGTGGCAGAAGCACTCGGCGAAATCTTCGGGAAGGCACTTGCGGCAAGTAGCTGACGCACACCGCCAGGGACAAGCACCGGTCATCTCGCCGACCACGTGAAACGCCGCGTCGCCCGGTCCGACGCCAGTCGAGCTCACTGTGCAGCGATATCTCGGCGAGGCCGAGCTCGAGGAACGACTCGTGCGGTCGCCGTCCCTCCTTGCCGGGTCTCAGATGACGCCCGGCGCCCGTCAGCGCGTCCCTGACTGCCGCCCGGCAAAGGGCAAGTTGGTTCACGAGGGTATCCGGCGGGGGACCCGCTACCACCTTCCAGACCCACCGCCTCGGGACAGCGACGCCCGTCAGTCGGGGTGAGGTCCCCACCGAATTTGGAGTTGGCTTGGTTTGACGGTCATCCACCAAATGGGGCGCAGCGCCGGCCGTGGCCAGTGAGTCGAGAATCGATGCCATTTACAAGAGGGGGGATCGAGGAACCTCGAAAGAGGACAACCGCAGCAAGCTCAGCGATAACGGATGGGGATAGGCTTCTGAAGCAGGCCTCAATGGCGTCCACGGAGCAGTGACGTGGAGGAGGAAGGATGGGCACACGGCCCGCCAAGGGTGGTCTGGAGGGATCTCGGGACTGGTCCGGCGCCGGAGGTGACGAGGGCGCCGGAGGTGACGAGGGCGCCGAGGGTGTCGGGGCGGCGATGCTCGCACACGACCGGGTGCTCCAGACCCTGCGCCGGGGGATCACCAGCGGCTACCTGGTCGGGGGGACCCGTCTCGTCCAGCCGCGCATCGCGGAGGCGCTCGGGGTAAGCACCACGCCGGTGCGGGAGGCGATCCGACAGCTGGCCGCCGAGGGCCTGGTGCAGCGGGATGTGCGCGGCGGCACCTTCGTCCACGAGCTCAGCCGCAGCGAGCTGGTCGAAGTGTACGAGCTGCGCAAGCTGCTCGAGCCGATCGCCGTCGTACGGGCGGCCAAGGAGGCACCCGTGGCCAGCCTGGTGGAGGCGGTGGAGCTGGTCACAGCCATGCAGCACGTCGAGGGGGCGACGGTCTGGTCCGAGATCAACGCCCAGTTTCACGGCGTGATCGAGCGGGCCGCGGGCAGCCCCCGATTGGCCGCCATCCTCCGCCAGCTCCACGCCCTGTCGTCGCTCTACGTGACCCACTCGCTGCTGTCGGAGCCCGATCGCATCCAGCGAGGGAACGCCGAGCACCGCGAGATCCTCGAGGCGGTGATCGACCGGGACGCCGATGTGGCCGCCAACGCCGTGCGGCGACACCTCGACGGGACCCTGCGCGCCTTGCTAGAGGTCCGCGAGCTCGACGTCGACGTGACCTCGGCCGGCGACACCGGCCGTGGTGGGGGCACTGAGGCAGGACCCGGCCCCCCCCGGCCCCCCGGCGGGCGCCCTCCGGGTGCTCGGAGCCGCCGCCGGAGATCAGGCTCGCCCGCGGCATCGGCCAATGAACCCTATTGGGGCGCTTGGCGCCCCAGCAAGTGATGATGATAAGGTTCTTGCCTGCAGATCGGGATGGTGGCGAGAGGGGGAACCCGGCCTCGCTGAGCAGCCGAACGACGCAGGGCCTGCGCGTTCGTCCCGACGCCGAGCAGACGAGGAGGTCCGTATGGCAAGGCCCGCCGAGCAGCCCTGGCACACCGACCGGTGGTTCACCAGCCCATGGAACCACGACGCCGAGGTGGCGGCCGACTACCGGTTCAACGACTCGCTCCAGATCCACGACGTCACGCTGCGGGACGGCGAGCAGCAGGCCGGGGTGGTCTTCACCGCCGACGACAAGATCCGCATCGCCGAGGCGCTCGCCGGTGCCGGCGTCCACAGGATCGAGGCTGGCCTGCCGGCGGTGTCCGACGAGGACCGGCGGGCGGTCGAAGAAATTGTCAAGCTGGATCTGCCCTCGGAGATCTACGCCTTCTCGCGGTGCACCGTCGACGACGTGAAGCTGGCGCTGGACTGCGGGGTGACCGGTGTCGTCACCGAAGTTCCGTCCAGCCGCCATCTGATCGAGATGGGCTACCAGTGGAGCGTAGAGCGGGCCGTCGAGCTCTCCGTGGAGGCGACCCAGTACGCCCACGAGCAGGGGCTCAAGGTATCCTTCTTCCCCATCGACGCCACCCGGGCTTCGGTGGCCGATTACCTCGACCTGGTGGCCCGGGTCGCCGCCGACGGGCATCTCGACGGCCTCGGCCTCGTCGACACCTTCGGTGTCCTCACCCCCCACGCGGTCGAGCGGTTCGTGAACGTGAGCCGTGAGCGCCTGAACGTCCCGGTGGAGACCCACTTCCACATGGACTACGGGCTCGGCGTGGCCAACAGCATGATTGCCGCCGCCGCAGGGGCCGACGTGATCCAGACCACGGTGTCGGGGATTGGCGAGCGAGCCGGCAACACGCCGCTCGAGGAGACGGTGATGAGCCTCCTCACCCTCTACGGGCGGGACATCGGGATAAAGACCGAGGTCCTGGCCCCGCTGGCGCGCCTGGTCAATCGGATCGCCGGGGTGGACCAGCCGTCGAACCGCGCGGTCTCGGGTTCCCGGCTGTTCGACGTGGAGTCGGGGATCATCTCGACCTGGGTTCGCAACGTCCGCGACCAGGACCTCACCGAGGCCTTCCCGTACCTACCGAGCCTGGTCGGCCAGGACGGCCCCCGCCTGGTGCTCGGGAAGGGCAGCGGGGCGCCCAACGTGGCCGAGGGTCTCGAGCGGCTGGGGCTGAAAGCCGACACCGACCAGCAGGCCGAGATTCTCAAGCGGGTGAAGCGGCGCTCCTTGGAGCTGCACGGTCTGCTCGACGACAATGACCTGCGCGAGATCGCCGAGGCCGTGACCGGCTGATCCGCGCCCCTCCGGCTGCTCCCGTCGCCGGGCGGCTGGGCCCGGTGATCCGGCCGGGCCGCGGCCACCCGCGTGGACGAGACAGCGAACGAGATCGAGAAAGGATGTGACGAAGACCGATGGCCTCATTCGGCGCGGTTAGCATGGACTGGCAGGAGCGGATCAACTGGGGGCGGATGCGCGCCTTCCGCCTGGAGCGGGCTCGGGCGGCGATGCGGCGTCACGGCCTCGGGGCCATCCTGTGCATGTACGACGAGAACGTCCGCTACATCACCTCCACCCTGACTCCCGGGTGGAACCGGCTGAAGCCGGGCCTCCGCTACGCCATCCTGGTCGAGGGCCGGGAGCCGATCCTGTTCGAGCAGGGTGACATCGGTATCCACGTGAAGAAGCACTCACCGTGGCTCAGGCCCGAGAACGTGCGCCACTCCTTCTCTTGGATCAAGGGCGCGGCCGGGCCGGCCTCGGAGGCGCAGGTCACGAAGTTCACCAACGCTCTGCTCGAGGCGCTGGAGGAGGCGAACGTGCGGGACCAGCCACTCGGGGTGGATTTCATCGACATCAACATGATCCGGGCGTTCGACCGGGCCCATGTCAACTGGACCGACGGCATGACCCCCATGGTCGAGGCTCGTTCGGTGAAGAACGAGGACGAGCAGGAGGCGATGCGGATCGTCGGCGCCATCGGTGACGCTCTCCACTACGAGTTCTCGAAATTCCTGAAGCCGGGCCTGACGGAGAACCAGGTCACCGCGTTCGGGATGAAGTACCTCTACGACATCGCCGGGATGGAGGACGTGGAGGACGTGATCGTGTCGTCGGGACCCAACGCCTGGCCGAACTGGCGGAATTTCTCCGACCGGATCATACGGCCGGGCGAGCTGGTGATCATCGACCTGGCCGCGCTCACCTGGAACGGGTTCAAGTCCTGTTACTACCGCACCTTCTGCGTCGGCGGGAAGCCGACCGACGAGCAGCGCCAATACTACGACATCGCCCTCAAGTGGCTCTACGACTCGATCGACGCCGTGAAGGCGGGGGCCACCACCAGGGACATCGCTTCGCGCTGGCCGTCGGCCATGGAGACGTGGGGCTACGAGGACGAGGACGAGGCGGCGGCCAACCTGTGGGGCCACGGCCTCGGCCTGGCCCAGTACGACATGCCGGTCATCTCCCGGATCTGGTCGCTCGACTATCCCCAGACGATCGAGCCAGGGATGGTGTTCGCCCTCGAGACCCAGCACGGCAAGGTGCACGACTTCGGCGTCCGCATCGAGGAGATGTTGATCGTCCACGAGGACCGCACCGAGATGATCTCGACCTTCCCCGTCCAGGAGATCACCCTTGCCGGTTGAAGCGGCGGTCGTCTCCCTGGAAGAGGCGTCGACCATCGTCGACGTCACCCTGCAAGAAGGCGTCCGGCACGGTTACGCCCCGCTGACGGCCGTGGTGCTCGACACCGGTGGCCACCTGGTAGCGGCCAAGCGGTCGGACCACTCGAGCATCATGCGGGTCGAGCTCGCCTTCGCCAAGGCGTGGGGCGTCCTGGCCATGGGCTGGTCGGGACGGGAGATCGTCCAGCGGGCGCACAAGCTGCCACAGTTCTTCGCCACCCTGGGCATGATCGCCGGCGGCCGCATGGTCCCGGTCGCCGGAGGCGTCCCGATCCGTGACGGCGCCGGCCGGCTCGTCGGTGCCGTCGGGGTCTCGGGGGACGCGTCCGACAACGACGAGGCGTGCGCCGTGACTGGCATCGAGGCGGCCGGGCTCGTCGCCTGGCTTGATCCGCTCACCGGCTGACGACCCCGGAGTTGATGGAGCGGCGCTCATGTCCGTCGGGCCGTGCCCGTGGCGCGTGCGTACCGGCCGCCTCCCTACTCGGACAGCGTGAAGGCGGTGAACATGAGGACGAGGGCGAAGGCAGCATTCTGGGGCACAGCCGTCGCCTGAAGATCACCCGGCAGCTCGAGACCCAAGACGGGGAACCGTCGGCGGCATGGGTGACGACGGCCCCGGATGGCGAAGACCTGGCCTCCAGCCTCGCCGGCCCGTTCCGCCACCCGCTCGGTGCCCTCCCGGTCGACGCCGCCCCGGTCACGATGCCGAGCGCCCATAAAGGGCACGGTAGGTGGCCCCGGTCACCGCCTCATCCCCTCGGCGCGCCATCGCTCACCCCTTGGGAGGGATGACCGGGAGCAGCAGCTGCGAGGGATGGTCGCCGCCGGTGTGGAGGGTGACCTCGCCCCCGAAGACGTCGGCCGGCCGGTCGACGGGGTCGTTGTGGGTGAACGGCCCGACGCCGCGGTTGGCGTAGTAGAAGCTCTTGGCGAATTCGCTGAGCGGACCGGTGTACTCGTAGTCCTTCCCCCGGACGCTGAGCACCACCTGGTAGCCGGCCGGGACCACGATGGAGGTCGGCCAGATCTCGATGTCGAGCCGGACGACCTCGCCCGCCGCCAGGGGCTCTTCTCGGTCGTGGGTGTGGTAGGGCCGGTAGGGGAGGGACCGGCCGGCGTCGATGTGCCGGTGGGAAGCCCGCAGCCATCCCTGGGCAACCGGGGTGTTGGGGTCGAGAGCCCCCTGGAAGGTCACCTCCTGCCCGTCGGGATCGAAGACCCGCAGCACCAGGAACAGGTCGGCATCGGTGGTCGACGACGACACCCACAAGGTGGCGGCCAGGGGCCCGGTGAGCTCGGTCTCCCGATCGCTGACGGGGAGGGCGAAGTCCACCCCGTCGCCCAGCGCCTCGTAGGTGAGGCTCGAGGGGGCCGGCACCCCAGTCGAGAGCGCCTTGGTGGCGGCGTCGAGGTACACGGTCGTCCATTGGGTGCGGGCGAGAGGCCACTCGGCCTCGTCCCGGGGGACGAACCGCTCGCCCGGGTGCCGGACGTTCAGGCGCACCCGGGGACCCTTCACCCATCCGGTGTCCTCGCCCTTCAGGTAGTGGTCGAAGAACGGGCGCTGCAGTCCCACGCCGTAGTCGGTGTAGAAGTGGGACCAGTGCTCGAGGCCGTGGACCTCGAGCCACTTGTCGGTGGACGCCGCCTGGGTGAAGGCCTCGAAGTTCCCCCGGGGGTGGAGCCCCTGGCCCCCCCAATTGGCTGCCGAGAGGAACGGCGTCACCACCTTCGACCAGTCGGCCGAGCGCTCCCGGTACCACGGACCGTCGAGGCGGCGCTTGCGAACCTCCTCGCCCAGGTCGACGCGGTTCTTGGCGAGGTCCTCGTGGGAGAGGTCCTCGTCGCCGGCCACGTGACGGCCGGTGTGGGGATTGACCGGGGAACGGGAGCCCAGCCCGTACTGGACGCTCTCGACTTGGCGGCCGTACCAGTTGGCCGGGAACTCCGAGAGGATGCCGCCGTGGCGGCACATGTCACGGTAGAAGTCGCCACATCCCTCCCACGGGATCATGGCGGTGAGGTGCGGCGGCTGGAGCCCCGCCACCTGCCACTGGTTGATGGCGTAGTAGGAGATCCCGCTCAGGCCCACCTTGCCGCTGCACCACGGCTGGGCCGCCGCCCACTCGATGCAGGCAGCAAGGTCCTCCGCCTCGCGCTGGCTCCAAACGTCGATCACCCCGGGCGACCGGCCGGCACCCCGGGAGTCGACCCGCACGCAGGCGTAGCCGTGGGGCACCCACTTCTCGGGGTCCACGACCTCCCAGCTCTGGTACCTGTTGGTCGAGCCGGCGGCCACGTCGGGATGGTCGGCCACCATCTTGTCCCACTGCGGGGCATAGCCCTCCTGGAAGGGCAGGCCCTTGGCGTAGGGGCCGTAGGACACGATCGCCGGGTACGTCCCGTCGTCGCCGGGCCGGAAGACGTCGACGGACAAGGTGGCGCCGTCGTCCACGACGACCGAGACGTCCCAGTCGATCTGCATGCCGTCCACCTGCTCGCCGGAGTCGCTGCTCGGGCTGGACGTCGTCATCGTGCCTCCTCGTCCGGGCGCGAGCGCGGCGGCGTGGCGTCCGGGGCCGGTCCCCCGGCACCCCCGCGCCCCTCCGGCCACCGGCCGGCGCACTCCAATGCAATAATCTAACACCGACTCGATGAGAACGTGATAGGAGGGGGAGCCGTGGCGCGCACGTACGGGCTGGGCAGTTTCGCCGCCGACTGGGAAGAGCGGTACGACTTCGATCGCCTCCGCCGCGAGCGGGTGCGACGGGCCCAGGCGTCCATGTCGGAGGCCGGCGTCGACGGCCTGCTCCTCTGGAAGATGGAGAACGTCCGGTACCTCACCTCGCTGCGGAGCCAGATCATCGCCGGCAAGGCGTCCATCCTCAACGGCGTGCTGCTCGCCCAGGAGGGGCCGCCCATCCTGCTGGCGTCGGGTGGAGAGGTCGACAGGGCCAGGTTCATGCCGTGGCTGGGGGCGGTCCACGCCGTACCGATCATGGAGCAGCGGGAGCTGGTCGAGGGGTTTGTGCAGCAGACCCTGGCGCCGCTCCTGCGCGACCAGGGCATCGCCCGGGGCCGGTTGGGCATCGATCAGGCGACCATCGCCCTTATCGAGCTGCTCGGCAAGCATGTGCCCGAGGCGCGGATCGTCGACGGCGACTCTCCCATGCAGGAGGCTCGCATGATCAAAACGCCCGAGGAGATCGCCCTCGTGGAGGAGGCATGCGCCATCGGCGACAGCGTGACCCAGCGGGCGCTCGACGAGACGCGGGCCGGCCGGAGGGAGTGTGAGGTGGCCGGCGACGCCATGCAGACCCTCTACTACCTCGGAGGCGAGATGCCCCACGTGGTGACGCCGTTCGTGGCGTCGGGTGAGCACATGGCCCCGCCGCACCGCTTCCTCACCGACAAGATCCTCCGCAACAGGGACCTCTGCTTCATCGACATCGGGGCCATGTGGAACGGCTACTTCGCCGATATCGGCCGCTGCACGATCGTGGGGCGCCCCACCGACCGGCAGCGCCAGGTGTACCAGGCCGTCTACGACGGGCTTCACTCAGGGATCGACCAGCTGCGGCCGGGCAACACCACCGAGCACGTGGCCGACGCCGTGCGCTGCGGCGTTGCCGCCTACGGGCTCGAAGACCACCTCTTCTCGCTCTTCATCGGCCACGGGATCGGGGCCGGTGCCAACGAGCCGCCCTACATCGGCGAGACCCTGCCCGGGGCCCGGCCGACGGAGCTCCGCCCGGGAATGCTCTTTGCCCTCGAGCCACTGGTGTGGGTGGAGGACTCGGGCGGGGTGGGTGTCCGGATCGAGGACATGGTCCTCGTCACCGAGGATGCCCCCCGGATCTTGAGCCGGGTGGAGTACGAGGAGGCGTTACTGGCCTGATGACCAAGGCGCCCGGAAGTCAACCGGACGTGGTCCGGGCCCTGGTCGATCGGCGCCGCTACGTCCCTTGGCTGGTACCGTCACCGAGGCCATGATTGCCCGGCCGCTCCCACTCGATCTCGCCGTGCGCGGCGGGACGGTGGTCACTGCCCGCGGCCGGGCCCGGCTCGACGTGTACGCCGCCCAGGGGCAGATCGTCGCCTTGCGGCCTGCCAACGCTCCCGGCATGGACGCGCACGAGGTGGTCGACGCCACCGGGCTGTTCGTCCTGCCGGGGATGGTCGACACCCACGTCCACCTCATGGACCCCGGCGACGCCGAGCGCGAGGACTTTCCCACTGGCAGTGGCGCAGCGGCGCTCCAGGGGGTCACCACTATCGTCGAGCACACCCACGGCTGGCCGGTGACCACGGTGGACCGCCTCGACGAGAAGCTCTCCCACCTGCGCAACCGCTCCCATATCGATTTCGGGCTGGCCGCCCACGTCTGGCCGGAGCACCTCGACCAGCTCCCCCGGCTGTGGGCGAGCGGCGTCGCCTTCTTCAAGATCTTCACGTGCGACACCCACGGGGTGCCGGCGCTCGGGCCGGACCTGCTCCTCGACGCCTTCGATCGGATCGCTGCCGCCGACGGAGCGTGCCTGGTCCATTGCGAGGACGACGACATGACGGCGGCGGCGGAGGCTCGGCTGCGGGCCTCGGGGCGTACCGACGGCTGGATCGTGCCCGAATGGCGCTCGAGGGCGGCCGAGGAGGTGGCCGTCGGGGTTGTCGCGCTCCTCTCCCGGCTGACGGGCGCCCGCGTCACCGTCGCCCACGCCTCGACTCCCGACGTGCTCGAGGCGGTGGCCCACCAGGCCCAGCTCGGCGCGCCGATCGTCGCCGAGACGTGCCCCCAGTACCTGATGCTGCGCGAGGAGGAGGTGGCCACCCTCGGACCCTTCCGCAAGTTCACGCCGCCGGCGCGCCTGCGAAGCCATGACGAGGAGGCACGCATGTGGGGGGCGTTCAACAGCGGCGCTGTGAACCACCTCTCCACCGACCATGCGCCCGCCACCCGAGACCACAAGGCGTCCCACTCGATCTGGGATGCGCACTTCGGCCTCCCGGGACTCGACAGCACCACGCCGCTCATGATCGATGCCGCACTCTGCGGCCAGACCTCGCTCGAACGGGTGGTGGCCGCCTACGCCACCGCGCCGGCCCGGTGGTACCGCTTGAAGGGGAAGGGCGAGATCGCCGTGGGCCTTGCTGCCGACCTGGCGCTGGTCGATCCGGGCGCGCGCTGGACCCTGGAGGACGCCGGGGTCCGGTCCAAGGCCGGATGGACCCCCTATGCCGGACGTCAGGTCCAAGGCCGGGTCGCCGCCACCGTCCTCCGCGGCCGGGTGGTGGCCCGGGAAGGTCGTCTGCTGGCGCCCGAACCGTCGGGGAGGTTCGTCCCCGGTCCGGGGCTCGATCCGTCCGCCACCGTGCCCGTCCCCGGCCCGGCCGGATGAGGGGGCCGTCGCCGGCCGGCCGGCCGCTCGTGGTGGTGCTCTCCATGGGGGGGACCATCGCCTGCGTCCCGTCGGGGGCGATCGGGGTCTCACCCGGGCTTGAGGGGAGCGATCTCGTCGCCGCCGTGCCGGAGCTGCGTGCCGTCGCCGACGTCGACGCTCGTTCGGTGGCCCGGGTGCCCGGGGCCCACCTGACCGTCGAAGACCTCGTCGCCCTCGCCGGCTCGGTCGACGAGGCGCACCGGGCGGGGGCGACCGGGGTGGTCGTCACCCAGGGGACGGACACCATCGAGGACACGGCCTTCGTCCTCGATCTCCTGGTTCACGGGCCGGCGCCGGTCGTCGTCACCGGTGCCATGCGCAACCCGACCCTGCCGGGCGCCGACGGACCTGCGAACTTGTTGGCGGCGGTGACGGTGGCCGCCGATCCGGCTGCCCGTGGACTGGGCAGCCTCGTCGTGCTGAACGACGAGATCCACGCTGCGCGCTTCGTGCGCAAACAGCACACCTCGAACCCGGGGGCATTCGGGTCCTATCCGGGAGCGATCGGATGGGTCACCGAGGGACGCTCGTACGTCGCTCTCCGCCCGATCGGACGGCTGCGACTGCCTCGCCCGGCGCCGGACGCTCGCCATCGGGTGGCGACCGTGACCCTCACCGCCGGCGACGACGGGACGCTCATCGCCGCCGCCGACGCGGCCGGGGCCGACGGGCTCGTGGTCGAGGCGCTCGGCGGAGGGCACGTCCCGCCGGCGGTGCTCGACCGATTGGAGGCCGCCGGTCGCCGGGTCCCCGTTGTCGTGACCTCGACGACCCGGGCCGGGGACATCCTGCAGTCGACGTACGACTTCCCCGGATCCGAGCTCGACCTCGCCGCCCGCGGTGTCCTCAACGGCGGTCATCTCGAAGCCCGCAAGGCGGGGCTGCTGCTCACCCTGCTGTTGCGGACCGGGGCCGACCGGTCGCGGATCGGCGCAACCTTCGCCAGGCCCTGGGGCGAGGGGAGCACACCCAGCGGCTGACCGGCCACCCCGGAGGCGAGAGGCGGCGGGAGGCGGTCGGGACCGGCGATCAGCCCAGGACGCCGTCGAGCCAGTCGGCCACCAGATCGCCTACCTCGTCCTCGCAACCGTGGTAAAAGTGGTCGGCTCCGGGGACGATGCGGATGTCGACGTCCACCCGGGCGGCGGCGGCGAACGCTTCCGCCGGGTACATCTCGGGATCCTCGAGGTCGCCCCGCAGGTACAGCACCGGGCACGTGATGTGGGGCGCGGCCTCCACGATCCGGGGGATGTTGTCGCACTCCATGTCGAGGTAGGTGGCGGCCGACACGACGTACCACCATCCCGGCATGAGGAGGAGGGTCTCGGGCTGCCCGGCGTCGACCAGCCGGTGGGCCTTGGCCGACAGCTCGTCCCCACGATCCTGGGCCAGGAGCCCGATCTCCGAACCCCGCCGGAGCATCTCGGGGCCGCCCAAGTGGGCGGAGAGGAGGACCAGCGCCCGCGCCCCGGGATGGTCGGCCAGGTGGCGAGCGGCGAAGAGCCCGCCGTTGCTGTGCCCGATGAGGACCGGGTCGGGCGCGCCGCGCTCGGCCACGTGGGCCCGCGCCACCTCGCTGTCCTCGATGGCCTGGGCTGCCGTCTGGTAGGCGTTGCCCTCGGGCGTGCGCGTGCGGGTCGTGAGCGTCTCGTGCCCTCGCCGGTTGAACGAGAAGCACCGATAGCCGCGCGGCGCGAGGTGCGGCGGCAGAAAGCGAACCGGCCCGCTGTAGAAGTTGGCCCCGTTGCCGTGGAACAGCATGGCAGTGGCCTTTGGCGGGGACACTGGCGAGGGGTACCACATGCCGTCGATCGGCACGGTGGAGGTGGGCAGCGACACGAGCTGCCCGTCGAGTGGAGGCGGCTGGTACATCGGGCTCACCACCACTCGTCGATGGTGGCCGTCGCCATCTCTTCGGGGTCGACGTGGACGTCGACGACGGCCGGCCGGCCGGCGGTCAGCGCCCGCTCGAAGGCCGGGCGCAACCCGTCGGGGTCGGTGACGGTCTCGCCGTGGGCACCGAACAGCCGGGCCAGCTCTCCGAAGTCGGGGTTGGTCAGCTCCGAGCCGATGAGGCGGTTCCCGAACTTGCGCTGCTGGCGGAGCTTGATGTTGCCGTAGGCGAAGTTGTTCATGACCACCGCCACCACGTCGAGATGCTCGCGGACACAGGTCTCGAGGTCCTGCATGGTCATGGCGAACCCTCCGTCGCCCGCCACCGCGACCGCCTGGCGGTCGGGGAAGGCCGCCTTCACCCCCATGGCGGCCGGCAGTCCGCACCCCATCGGGCCTGCTCCCGCCGGGTAGAGGTAGGCGCCGGGCACCGTCGCCGGGTAGTACCGCTCGAGGAAGTAGTTGAAGTTGCCGGAGTCAGAGCAGATCACCGCGTCGCGGGCCGTCACGGTCCGCAGGTCCCGCACGACCCGGGCGGAGGCGATCGGCACCGCGTCGTAGTCGAGGTCGTCGATCTGCCGCTCCCACTCCTGGCGCAGCTGGGTGATCCGGTCCCTCCACGGTGCGCGTCCCGCCGGATCGACCGCCGGCTTGATGCGGTCGATGATGGCTTCGAGCGCCAGGTCGGCGTCCGCCGCCATGCCCACCGCGACCGGGAGGACTCGGCCCACCGTCGCCGGGTCGACGTCGATCTGGATGAGGCGCTGCTCGTCGGAGAAGCGCATGCGGTAGTCCTCGGTGGCGAATTCGGAGAACCGCACGCCGACGGCCAGGACTACGTCGGCCTCACGCAGGGCGGCGGCGCTCGATCCCGATCCGCCACGGCCGATATTGCCGACGGCGAGCGGGTGGTCGTCGATGACGGCCTTCTTCTCCCACGTGTTGGCCACCGCCGCCCCCAACAGCTCCGCTAGGGCCAGGACCCTGCCGGCGCCGCCGGCCTTGGTGACGCCGCCCCCGGCGATGATGGCCGGTCGCTCGGCCACCCCCAGCAACTGCACCGCCCGGTCGAGGGCGGCCGAATTGGGAGCGAGCCGGCCCAGGACCTCCATGCTGGGCGGGGCCAGGGTCACCGGCACCTCGGCGCCCGGAAAGTCCAGGGGAATGGAGACGTGCACCGGTCCGGGCCTTCCCGACGTGGCCACCCGGAAGGCCTCCTGGAGGACCTCGGGCACCCGTGTCGGCGTCCGCACCTCCACCGACATCTTGGTGATCGGGCGGAACACGGACTCAAGGTCGATCTCCTGGAAGGCTCCCAGCCCCCGCGCCCTCGACATGACGTGCGAGCTCAGCAGCAACATGGGCGAACCCTCGATGGCCGCCGCCTGGACGCCGATCACCGTGTTGGAGGCTCCCGGGGACCGGGAGACGAGCACGACGGCGGGGCGGGCGGTCAGCTCGGCATAGCCGAGTGCCATGTGGACGGCCACCTGCTCGTGACGCACGAGGATATAGCGCGGGCGACCGGTCCGGTACAGCACGTCGAGGTACTCCATGACCCCGCTGCCCGGGATGCCGGCGACGAAGGGGACCTCCTCGCGCTCGAGCACGGCGACCACCGCCTCGGCGCCCGTCACTCGCGGCCTTCTGTCCGGGTGTCGCTGCTCTCCACCGTCCCACCCTCCTCTCTGGCCGCTCCGGCCTTCCCGGGTCCGCTCGCCACCCGCCCCGTCCTCTGGTCCTCAGACGCCGAGGTGAGCCTCCCGGACCTCGGGCGACGAGTCGAGCTCTGCCGGGGACCCCCGCCACACGACGGTTCCGCTGGCGAGGATGTGCACCACGTCGGCCGATCGCACAGCGAGCTGGTAGTTCTGCTCGACCAGGAAGACGCCCAGTCCCTCCCCGCGCAGCTGCGCGACGACCTCGCCGACGCGGTCGACGATGACCGGCGCCAGCCCTTCGGACGGCTCGTCCATGAGCAGGAGGCGGGGGTTCGTCATGAGGGCGCGGCCAATGGCCAGCATCTGCTGCTCGCCCCCGGAGAGCTGGCTGCCCCGGTTCTTGCGCCGGTCTCCGAGGTTCGGGAAGAGCTCGTAGACCATTTCGAGGTTCCACGTCGTCCCGACGTGCCCGTCGAGCGCGGGACGGGCTCCAAGGGTGAGGTTCTCCTCGAGGGAGAGGGAGCGGAAAATGTGCCGTCCCTGGGGGACCAGCGCCACGCCGCGCCTGGCGATCTCGTACGACGGCCGGCCAGCGACGTCCCGGCCGTCGAGCCGCACCTCGCCGCGGCGCGGCTTGAGCAGGCCCATGATCGTCTGCACCAGCGTGGTCTTGCCCATCCCGTTGCGGCCGAGGAGGACCGTGCACTCCCGGTCGGGAATGGTGAGGTCGACGCCCTGAAGGACGTAGTTGAGCCCCCGATAGGTGTGGATGTTCTCCACCTCGATCATGGCGCAGCGCCTCCCGCAGCGTCGGTCGGCGGGGCAGCGGCGGTCGGCGGGGCAGCGTCGGTCGGCGGGGCAGCGGCGGTCGCCGCGCTCCCCAGGTACAGCTCGCGGACCCGCGGGTGGCGGTGGACGTCGGCGGTCGGTCCCTGGGTGACCAGCTCGCCGTGGTCGAGCACGGCGATCCAGTCGACCACGCCCCGGAGCACCTGCATGTCGTGCTCGATCATTACCATCGTCAGCTCCTGCGGCAGGCGAGTGAGCAGCGCCTGGATGTCGACGCGCTCGGCGGGGGACAGCCCGGCGGCCGGTTCGTCGAGCAGGAGGACCCTCGGCTCGGCGGCGAGGGCCAGGAGCACCTCGAGCTCCCGCAGTTCACCGTGGGACAGCTCGGCGGCGACGAGCTCCAGGCGGTCCCCCAGTCCGAAGCTGGCAGCCAACTCCTCGGCGCGGGTTTGGTGGGCGTGGTACGACCGCCAGAGGCGGAGCAGCTGGAACTTCGAGCGCGCCAGGCCGGTGAGCGCGAGGGTCAGGTTCTCGCGGACCGTCAGGTCGTCGAACACCCGGACCACCTGGAACGTGCGGCCCATCCCGAGACGGACCCGTTGGGGCGGCGACAGCTTGCTCACGTCCTTGCCGAACAGCTTCACCGTGCCGGCGGTCGGATGCAGCTCGCCGGACAGCAGGTTGAAGAGGGTCGTCTTGCCGGCGCCGTTGGGACCGATGATCCCGAAGCGGCTGCCCGCCGGGATGGTCAGCGATACGTTGCTGACCGCCATGAGCTCCCCGAACCGGCACGTGAGCTCGTCGAGGTACAGAGCGATCTCCCGCCCATCGAGAGGCGGAGGTGCGCCCGTCAGCTCCCCGGCCTCCACCCCGGCTGCCGCACCGGCGGCGACCTCGGCACCCGCGCCCGTCGTCATCATCCCTCGGACTTCCCTGCGCCGGTGCCGGTGGCCGGCGCCGTCACCGCCTTCGCCGGATCGCCACCGGTGGGGACGCGGTCCCCACCGGTGGTGGTCGGGCGTCTGGTGCCCGCGCCGAGGATGGCGCGGCCGGCGCCCGGGGCGACGGCAGCGCCGGTGGCCTCCGCCGACGCCGACCCGTCCCGGCCGCCGCGCAGGCCGACGATCCCTCGATGCACGAAGAACTGTGCCTTGTGGACCAGCCCGGCCACGCCGCCGGGGGTGAAGATCACGGCGGCGATGAACACGAGCCCCATCACCGTCTCCCAACGGGTGACGTAGGTGCTGATCTCCTGCTGGAACATCACCACGATCACCGCGCCGATGCACGGCCCCCAGATCGTCCCCAGGCCGCCCAGGATCACCATGAGCACGATGAAGCCGTCCTGGGAGAATGTCAGGTTGGCCGGGCTCACCAGATGGTTGGAGAAGACGTAGAGCACGCCGGCGAGGCCGGCCACGAACACCGAGATGACGTGGCCGATGTACCGCTGGTAGCCGGTGCGGTAGCCCAAGGCCCGCAACCGCGGCTCGTTGATCCGCATGCCCCGCAGCGACAGGCCGAACGGCGAGCGCACCATCACCAGGAGCACCCCGAGGATCACGAGGAACACGATCAGCGTCGTGGTCCAGATGACCATTGTCGACGAGAGGCTCCACGGCCCGATGTAGGGCGCGCTGATCAAAGTGATGCCGTTGTCACCGGCGGTCAGGCTGGTCCATTGGTACGTCAACCCCCAGAAGATCTGCCCGATGGCTAGGGTCACGATCACGAAGGTGATCCCGCTCACCCGGACGGCGACCACGCCGGTGATCAGGCTCATCCCGAGGACCACCGCCAGCGCGATGACCACCGACTCCCAGGCGTTGAAGCCGTGCACCTCGGCGATCGCCACCCCGTAGGCGCCGATGCCCAGGAACCCGGCCGGGGCCAGGGAGATCAGCCCGCCGTAGCCGCCGAGGAAGTCGACCCCCATGGCGGCTATGGCGAAGATGAGGATGTCTTCGAAGATGGTGGAGAGGTAGCTCCCCGAGGTGAGCATGACTCCCACCACGACGAGGCAGGCGATGCCGAGCGCCGGGCCGATCATTCGCTCCCCGAAGTAGAGACGGGTGGTCCGGGCCCGGGTGATGGCGCTGTCGCCCGTGAGCTTCTCGAGCCCGGGCGCTGCCGCCTCAGTTGTCGTCCCGGTCCCGAAGTCGCCGGTCGTGCTCATGCCGTCGCCGCCCTCCCGAGGATGCCCTGCGGCCTCACCAGCATGATCACAACCAGAGGGATGAACAGCACCGTGTAGGAGACGGCGGGGAAGTAGGCGGTGCCGTAGGTGTCGATGAGCCCGATGATGAGGCTCCCGATGATGGCCCCCTCGTAGCTTCCGAGGCCGCCGACGACCACCACCGCCAGGGCGAAGAGAAGGATGTTCGTGTCGCCGCCCGTGTAGAGGCCCAAGACCGGTACCCCCAGCACGCCGGCGAACCCGGCCAGGGCGGCCCCGAGGACGAAGACGCCGGTGAACACCCGCCGGACGTTGATCCCCATGGCGTTCACCATGTCGCGGTCGTCGACCCCGGCGCGGATGATGGCGCCGATCCGGGTGAGGCGGAGCATGAGGTATAGGAGGATGCCGACCACCAGGGCCACGCCCAGGATGAAGAAGCGACCGTTCGGGTAGACGATGTCGTCGAACGGGAGCACGCTCGACTGCCCCAGGACGCCCGGCAGGCTGATGCTGAGGGGGTTGCCGCCCCAGATGGCCAGGGAGACGTCGTCGATGACGTACACGAGGCCCAGGGTCGCCAGCAGCTCGGCCATCTCCACGTGGTGCAGCCAGGGCAGGAGCAGCTTCTCCATGAGGAGGCCGAGCCCCGCCATGGCCGCCGTGCCGGCGATCAGCCCCAGGAAGAAGTTGTCGGTGTGGCCGCCGATGGCCGAGTAGGCGACGTAGCCTCCCAGGAGGAACACGGCGCCGTGGGCCAGGTTCGTGACCCGCATGACCCCGAAGACCAGCGTGAACCCGCTGGAGACGAGAAAGATGATGCCGGCCAGGGTCAGCCCGTTGAACGTCTGGACGATGAACTCGGTCATCGGCCTTCCGACTCCTCGTCGTGGTGCACGCGCCGCTCCTCGGGGGTGGTGACGATCGCTCCGGTCCCCAAGGAGGCCCCCCCGCGCACGGTCACGACGCGGAAAGCCGTACCGTGCCGCCGCTCTCGATGGCGGTGGCGATCGCTGTGGTGAGCTGGACGCTGCAGAGCCCGTCCGACCCGGACGGGCTGGGGTCGGTGCCGGCCTCGATCGCCTCGGCGAAGCTGGCCAGCGTCGCCTGGTAGCCCAGCTTGGTGCTGGCGGCGGTCTCTCGCGCTCCGTCGCCGGTGGTGATGATCAAGGTGCCTTCGCGGCCCGGCCGGCTCAGGTTCCTCCCGAGGACCCGTCCCTCCGTGCCGTACAGGACGAAGTCGTCCTGGGCGAAGGGCACGGCCTGGTTGGCATTGACGTAGGCCAGCGTCCCGTTGTCGAACCGCAGCAGGACTGCCGCCGCCGTGTCGACGGCGAAGCCCTCCTCGCGGTCGATCATGGCGGCCACCTCGGCCACCTCGGCACCCAGCAGGTAGCGGAGGAGGTCGAAGGCGTGGACACCGATATTGTTGATCGTGCCGAGCCCCGCCAGCACCGGGTCAGTCCGCCATCCCTTGGGGAGGTTGCGGCCGGCGCTCATCTGGACCTGCGCCAGCACCACGCGGCCGAGGGTACCGTCACGCACTGCCGCCATCGCCTCGGAGGCGCCCCCGTGGCGCCGGGTCTGGAACATGAGGCCCAGCCGCACGCCGGCGTCCCGGCACGCGGCCAGCGCCTTCTCGGCGTCGGAGACCGAGGTGGCCAGCGGCTTGTCGCAGAGGACGTGCTTGCCGGCCGCCGCCGCCGCCGCCACCTGCTCGGCGTGGAGGCCGTTGGGCGTGGCGATGTAGACGGCGTCGACGTCGTCGGCGGCCAGGAGGTCCTCGTACGAGGTGGTCCCCCGACCGGCGCCGTGCGCCGCCGCGAACGCGTCCGCCTTCGCCTGGTCCCTGCTGACGACCACCGCCAGCTCGTGGTGGTCGAGGCGCCCGATCGCCGGGGCGATCTCGGTGTCGGCGATCTTTCCGAGGCCCACCAGACCCCAGCGGAATTGACGTGCGGGCACTTGGTCTTCCTTTCTCATGGCTCTGGGCGCCGCTTGGCCCTCCCCGAGCGGCCGGCCGGCCACCGTCGACCGTCTCCGGCCCCGACTGGGCTCAGTGCCGAGCCTGGCCGGGCAATCGCCCCACCTGCGGCTCGGCGCTGATTGGACACTATAGAGTCATAGGGAGAGGCGCACGCCGAGGTCCCGGCGGGGCGCCGGGAGCCGGTCTGGGCCACGGCACCGGGCACTGACTCCGGGCTGCGGCAGGACCGCGGGAGGCAGGAGGACACCATGGCAACCGGGGCGTGCGACGAGCCGGCGGCGGCCGGCAGCGGGGCGGCATCGTCGGGGGCGGGATCTCCGTCGGCGCTCGTCGAGGCCCTGGCCGACCGGCTGGTCATCGACCCGGCGCGCACGGCGCTGGTCACCGTCGACTGCCACCGTGGCCATCTCGATCCGGCCGTTGCCACCATGCCGGTCGATCCCTCCACGGCGGCCCGTATCGTCACGGCCGTCGCCCGGATGTGCGACGCCGCCCGCCAGCGGGGGGTGCCGGTGGTGCACGTCATCCTCGAGACGATCATGCTCGGTGGCCGCGTCGAGTCGATGGCCAACCCCTTCTGGCGGGAGGTGGAGGCAGCCCGGCAATCGCTCACGCCCGGCCGCAAGAGCACCGTGGTGGGGCACAACCTGACGGGATCGGTCCAGACCGAGCTGATGTCCGAGGTGGGCCCGGCGCCGGGCGACACGGTGATCCGCACCAAGAGGCGCCTCAGCGTGTTCCGGGAGACGGACCTGGAGCTCGTCCTGCACACCCTCGGGGTGGACACCCTCCTCCTCGTGGGCATCAACACCAACACGTGCGTGATGTGCGCGGCGTTCGAGGCGTTCAACCGGGACCTGCGGGTGGTGGTGGTCCGGGACGCCGTGGCCTCCATGTACGGGGACGACCTGCACCGGCTCGGGCTGGAGAACGTTGCTCGCTGCCTGGGTTGGGTCGTCACCGCCGACGAAGCGATCGCCCGGATGGACGCCCGGATCGCCGCCCCTGCGGGAGCGACCGCCGGCGCCTAGCTTAGGGGACCGGCGGCAGCCGAAGGTCAGGCGGCAGCCGGCCCGTACTCGCTGTCCCCCGCCTGGCGCAGGCCGAAGGGGAGCGGCTCGCCGACTTCCCAGGTCCCCTCGTACTGCGCCCGCTCGCCGGCACGGCGGGACCTCCGCACCAGGGCGCGGCCGATCGGCAGTACGACGGCCTCCCAGGCTGCGAGCGCCTCGGGCACGGTGTCACGGCCGGCGCCGGCCAGCGCGCTGGCCAGGTGCCACGCCTCCTCGGCCCCCTTGGCCGTCCCGGCGGCGGCGTGGGGGCGGGCCACAAAGCCGGCGTCGCCCACCAGGCACACGCGCCCGCGCGCCAGGTGCGGCGGCTCCAGATCCACCATCACCTGCACGAAGGGTTCGGCGGTGCGCGCCACCAGGGACGAGATCGGGGTGGGCAGGGTGGCCGCCGCCGCTGCCTGCAGCTCGGTCAGGTGCTCAGGCCGCACGTCCCCTGCCGGTACCGAGAGGGCGTGCCGCTCGCCATCGCGGTCGTGGAGCAGGTCGTCGAGGTCGTCGCGCCCCGCCAGGTTGCGATACCACACCCAGTTGCGGAGGATCTGCCCAGTGGCCGCCTTGATCGGGTACGTGAGGATGTGGCTGTGGTCGAGGATGGTGTACGTGATCACCCGGGTCAGGGGCCGGAGCACCTCGGGCGGGAGCCCGTCCTCGGCCACCACGCCGCGCCACGCGACGTAGCCGGCGACGTCGGGCACCACCTCGGGCAGGATCGCCCGCCGGACGGCGGAGCGGACCCCGTCGGCCCCGACCACCAGGTCGGCCGTCCTCCCCGTGCCGTCGGCCAGCAGCACGTCGACCGAGGCGGTGCCGGACCGGATCTGGGTGACGTGGGCGCCGTGCTCGTAGGCGCCGCCACGTGCCCCCAGCGACCGGCGGAGGCTCCGGTACAGCGCCCCGTAGGCGGCGAAGCGGAGCCGGCTGGGGGCCTCGGACACCACCGCGCCGCCCTCTCCGACGTAGCGCAGGTGGTCGACTCCGAGGCTGAAATCGTCGAGCGGTAGCCCCTCCTCCTCGGTCAGGAACCGGCTCGTGCTCGGGTGCAGCACGATCCCCGCCCCGTGGTCTTCGAGCGGTTGGCGGGCGCGCTCGAGGACCACGACGTCCCAGCCGGCGACCGTCAGCCAGTTCGCCGCGCTGAGGCCAGCGAGCGATCCGCCGACCACCAGGGCATGCCGCCCGTCGCCGGGCGGAGGCGCCATCAGGGACGGGAGGGCGCGGTACCGTCGAGGAGCTCGACGGTCACGAAGCGCAGCGTGGTGGTCCCGGCGTTCTCGAGGTCGTGGATCAGGGAGTCCTCGGCGCTGTGGACGAGGTACTTGGTTTCCCCCAGGCGGTAGTCCCGCACCGAGAAGGTGCCGTCGGTGAGGCGCTGTCGCCCGCGGCCCGGTTCGACCACCGTCCAGAAGTACGTCTTGTCGTGGATGTGGAACGGTCCGCGTTCACCGGGCTCCAGGCGGATCTCGAAGACGCGGACGTGATCGTTGGCGAACCACAGCGCGGTCCCCACCTCGTGGTTGCGCGGGGCACGCGCCAGCTCGTCGGCGTAGTCGGCCGTGTCGTAGCGACCGGACTCGATGACCGGGGCGGGCGTCGTCTGCTCCATCGTGGGTCGTCCTTCCCCGGCGCGAGGACGGCGGCGATCGCCGCCGTCGCCAATGCGTTCATTGTGCTTCTCGCCCGGGCGGAGATGATAGCCGAGGCGTCCCCGACCGACCCCGGTGGCCGTCCGGCGCCGCCCCCGGTGGCCGTCCGGCGCCGCCCCCGATGGCCTACTTGATGGCCTGCGGGTTGACGGGCGAGCCGACGGCGCCCGGGATCACCAGCGGCGGCGCCACCAGGAGGCACTCGTAGACCCCGTCGCCGGCGCAGTCCTCGGCCAGTCCGTCGAGGTCCCAGATCTCCCCGAGCATGAGCCCCATGCTCACCAGAAGCACCAGGTGGAGGGGCTGGAACGACCCCGGGATCTCGTTGGGCCGCACCTCGATGCCCCACGTGTCGCTGGCGATCCCGGCTACGCGGCGCTCGGCGAACCACGGCGCCGTCAGGAGCGATAGCCCGGGGGAGTCCCCCGCCGAGTAGCCATCCCAGCCGGGGCGGTGGCGCCGATTCGCCATGTCGCCAGTGCGAAGGAGCACAATGTCCCCCTCGCCGACCTCGACGCCCTCGTGCGCGCACACGCGGTCCAGCAGATCGGTGCCGATCGCCTCGCCCGGCTCGAGGTGCGTGCGCCCCAGGGCGCGAGGTACGTCAAGCAGGATGCCACGGGCGGCGATGGTCGGGGCGTTCTCGATGCCATTGCGGGCGGCGCCCCGGCTCCCGACGTCGGTCGCCGGGAAGCCGTTGTACATCTTCCCGTCCTTGAAGATGTGGCCCAGGCCGTCCCACTGGGTGCCGCCCTGGAGGAAGAGGAACAAGCTGTCGTCGGCGAAGCCCCAGCCGGGTCCGTAGGGTTGCCGGCCGGCGACATGGTCGGTCCCGGTGGCAACCATCTGGTGGATGGCGTTGACCCGGCCGAAGGCGCCCGTCTGGGGACCGTGCTCGTCGAGGGGCAACTGCAGCGAGAAGGTGGCGCCCCGCCGTACCAGCCCGGCGGCCCGCCGCACCTTCTCCTCGTCGATGTAGTTCAGGGCGCCCCGCTGGTCGTCGCTGCCCCACTTCCCCCAGTTGGAGTAGCGCCGAAAGTACTCTTCCAGCAGGGCCGATGAGACCTCCGGCGAAGGCGTCGCCTCGGGACCGCTCGAGCCGGGACCGCTCGGGTGCTCGGGCATGGGGTCTCCTCCAGTCGCACGGATCGGACGATCGGCGGGTGGGGCCGGCTCGGCCGCCGGCTCCCGACGGCTTGCATGGCCGCGTCGGGGGTCCGGGGGTTGCGGTCAGCGCTCGACGGCGTGCATGGCGGCGTCGGGATAGCGGAGGCCGGCACCCGCGCCGGCCGGCAACAGCTCGCCCAGCAGGGCGACGTCGTCGGCGGGCAGGTCGGTCGAGAGCGCCCCGAGGTCATCGAGCAGGTGGCTGACCCGCTTGGCGCCCGGGATCGGCACCACCTGCGGGCGCCGGGCCAGCACCCAGGCCAGTGCCAGCTGGGGGAGGGTGCACCCGAGCCGCCGGGCCACGTCCGAGACGGCGTCCACCAGCTCGAGGTTGCGATCGAGGTTGCCACCCTGAAAGCGGGGATGGGAATGCCGGTGGTCGTCGTCGGCTAGGTCACCAGCACCGCGCACGGCGCCGGTCAGCAGCCCGCGACCGAGGGGGCTGTAGGCCACCAGGCCGATGCCGAGCTCCTCGCACGCCGGCAGGATCTCCGCCTCGGCGCCCCGCCACCACAGCGAGTACTCGCTCTGGAGGGCCGCGATCGGGTGCGCGGCGGCGGCCCGGCGAATCGTGGCCACGCCGGCCTCGGAGAGGCCGAGAAAGCGCACCTTGCCCTCACCGACCAGCTGTGCCATGGCGCCGACCGTCTCCTCGATCGGCGTCGCCGGGTCGACCCGATGCTGGAAGTAAAGGTCCACGTGGTCCACGCCGAGGCGGCGGGCGCTCGCCTCGAAGGCCTTCCGCACGTAGGCGGGGCTGCCGTCGACGCCCACCGGGCGACCGTCGGTCCCCAAGACGTGCCCGAACTTGGTCGCCAGCAGGACCTCGGCGCGCCGGCCGGCGATCGCCCGGCCCACGAGCTGCTCGTTGTGCCCGGCGCCGTACATGTCGGACGTGTCCACCATGTCCACCCCGGCGTCGAGGGCAGCGTGGACGGTCCGAACCGCCTCCTCTTCGTCGGCGGCGCCGTAGACGCCCGACATGCTCATGCAACCCAGTCCGACGGCGGACACGGTCAGGCCCGCGCCGAGATCCCGGCGTGGCATCGTCATCATCGGCCCCCTTTCGGGCTACGCCGAGTCGGCCTTGCCTCGGCGCCGGGATTGCCCCTGCCGCTCGATGAGCATCTGTTGGAGCAACGCCATGTCGCGGTGATCGACCTCCTCGACGGCATGCGCCGAGCGCGGCTGCACGGGCCGGCGGTCCTCGACCCCGAGGCTGTTCCGGATCCGCTCGAGCTGGGTCCGGAGCTCCTCATTCTCCTCTTGAAGAGCGACGCGGGCGGCGCGGGCTCCAAGGAGCTCGAGCTCGAGCGCCGAGAGGCGCAGCTCGAGCTCGTCCATCTGGCGGCCGTGGCCTGTCGTCCGTGTGTCGCCGGCTGCAGGCCCTCGGGCGACCGGCAACGGGCCGAGTGTCGCCCGTGTGCGCTCGCCGGTCAGCCGGCGAGCCACCTGGAGCAGGAGCCGCCGGGCCAACTCGTCGTAGTCGACGTCACTGGCGTCACCCGGCCGCGGGCGGTCGCCGCCGGGAACGTGGCCATGGCCGCCGGCCGGCGCCTCGGCGTACCTCGTGTGTGAGGAGTGGCGGCGAGCCGGACGCGGCCCGGCGACGGCGCGTTCGCGACCGGCGTCGGTCAACGTGACGCGGTAGGTGCGCTTCCCGCGAACGTCACGGGTGATGAGACCGGAGCGCTCCATACCCGACAGAAGCTGGGCGAACGCGATGCTCGAGCCCGGGTAGCCGATGCTGCGGGCGAGCACGGTGCTGGCCATTCCCGACGCGTCGGCCACATCGCCGTTGGTCGCCAGCCAGCCGACAACTCGGTCCCGGGTCCCGACCGCCTTTCCCGTCTTGGTCGTCTGCTCGAGCGCCACTGCCCTCACCCTCCGTCCGTCTCGTGGCACCGCCGGGGCCTGGCCCCGGTGACTGTCGATGGGCCACTATAGCATAGAGAGCCCTGTTACCCGGGCCGGGCGGGGCGACGGTGGTGGGTCTACCCGCCGTGACCTGCCGCAACCGGAGGGATGGCGCTGATGGCGGCAACCGGCGCGTCCTCGCACGTCGGCGGGTCGGGTGCTTGCGTCCGGCCTGGCCCGGTCCCACAGCGCCACTTGGGCGCCACCGCTCGAAGGCATCGGCGGACCAGCGTGAGCTCTTGACCACGATACCCACAATCACCATTACGGATAAAACGTATTGGGATGAATTGGTTGGGTCGTCGACCGGCGCCCGTCCCGCCGGAGCGGGACGCACGGGCCGGCCGCCGCCGACACTTCGAGCGCGGATGCTGACGACGGATCGTCCGCGCCGTACCCGCGAGCAGGGAGGGCACCGCATGAGGTGTCAGGTGGTTGGGCGAGGCGCAGCGCTGTGGTGGGCCTGTCGATGGTCGGGGCGGCGTCGCTGGCCGCCACCGCCTCGGTCCCCACCGAGGCCGGGGCGTCGTCGAGCAAGAGCGCCATAAAGGTGGCCAGGATCGTGCACCTGACCGGGGGACCTGGCGCTGCTGCCCCTCGTCCCGGGGCACGAGTCGGTCGGCCGGGGTGTGGTCACGGTCGGACCCGACCGGACCGCGGCGGGGCCGCCGCCGGCGCAGTTGGCCGACCGGGCCGTGAACAGGTAGACCAGGGTCCGGCGAGGTGAGAGGGAGGCGGCGAGATGGGGACGTGGCACCAGCCCGGACCGGGTCCGGTGACGGGTGAGATGGCGCCGGACTTCACGCTGCGTCACACGTTCGACCGCGACGTCAACCTGCGGCAGGCCCTGGCGACGGGGCCGGTGCTCCTTGCCTTCTACGTCTTCGACTTCGGCGCCATATGAACGAGCGAACTGTCCCAGTTGGGACAGCGCAGCCCTGAGATCGCCGGACTCGGCGGCCAGGTTCTCGGCATCGCCGTGACGCCCACCTTCTCTCAACAAGCCTTCGCTCGCTCGCTCGGCATCGAATTCCCGCTGCTCTCCGACTGGGACCGCACGGTGTGCGGCGCCTACGGCGTCCGTTACGACTCGTGGAAGGGGCACTCCGGGCTGGCTAAGCGATCGTGGTTCGTCGTGGACCGGGCCGGGACCGTCCGCCACCGGTGGTCCACCGACGACGCCACCGTCCTTCCCGACCTCGACGAGGCGGTGGCCGTCCTGGCCGGCCTCGAGGCGGCTCGAGCGCCCTGACCAGGGCGGCGCGGAGGCGGAAGGGTGAAGGAAGAGAAGAGAGGTCGGGCGAGCCCCCAATCCATGGTGATGGAGGGTAATAGCATAAGCCGCCGTGGCCGGGACGACTGAGGGCCGGGGAGCAGGAGGGCCGGTCGTCGGCATCGTGGGCCTGGGCATCATGGGCGGGGCGATGGCCCGGCACCTGCTGGCCGCCGGCTACGAGGTGGTGGGCCACGACGTGGCGGAGGCCCCGGCAGCCGCGTTCACGGAGGCCGGCGGGTCGACCCTCGACAGTGCCGCCGCCGTCGCCTCGGCCGCCGACGCGGTCATCCTGTCCCTGCCGTCGGTGGCGGCCTTCCGGGAGGTCGTCGGCGGGCGTGGTGGCCTGGCGTCGACCGCTGGGGCGCGGGCCCGGGTCGTCGTCGACACGAGCACCATGCCGTTGGAGCTCAAGCTGGCGGCCCACGAGGAGCTGGCCGGGCACGGCCTCGAGCTGCTCGACTGCCCCGTCAGCGGCACCGGGGCCCAGATGGCCGCCAAGGACGCCGTCTTCTACACCAGCGGGGACCCGGCGGCGCTGGACCTCGCCGAGCCGATCCTGGCCAGGTGCGGCAAGGGCGTCTACCGTCTTGGCGCTCTTGGCAATGGCACCCGGCTGAAGGTCGTGGCCAACCACCTGGTGACGATCCACAACGCCTCGGCGGCCGAGGCGATGACCTTGGCCCGGCACGGCGGGATCGACCCGGGAGTGGCTCTCGAGGCGCTGGTCGCCGGGGCCGGGACGTCGCGGATGCTCGAGCTGCGGGGGCCCATGATGGTTGCGGGCACCTACCAGCCACCGACCATGAAGGTCGACGTCTTCATGAAGGACATCGAGATCATCACCGACTTCGCCCGCCAAGTGGGTTGCCCGCTGCCAGTCTTCGCCGCCGCCGCCCAGCTGCACGTGGCGGCGCTCGCCTGCGGGTGGGGAGGGGCCGACACGGCCGCCGTGCACGCCGTGGTCGAGCGGCTGGCCGGCGACTGAGCCACCCGGGGCGCGGCGCGCCCCGGCATCCTGCTGCGCCGCGTCGTCCCCCCTTGCCGCCAATCTTATTCTGTGTTACAATATTGAGACACGATATTGAACCCGGCAATCGAGCAGGTGAGTTGCGGTGCGGTTCGTGCCATCGGCGGGGGGAAGTTCCGGTCGACGGCCGGTCGGCTGCACGGCTCGCTCAGGGGTGGGAACCGGAAGGAGCGTGGTCGGTGGGAGCGACGAGAGGGGAGCCCCGTCATGACCGGGGCTCGCGGCTGACGCTGCGGGTGCCCGCGGCGCTGGCGGGAGCGGCAGCGATGTCGATGGCACTGATCGCCTGCGGCGGGTCCCCGGACGCCGGAGCCAGCGCCTCGGCGAAGGGGGGCGGGTCGCCGGTCGAGGTTGGCTACGTGCTGCCGTTGTCGGGAAACTTCGCCGCCAACGCGAAGCTTGAGGAGGAGGGCTTCAAGCTGGCCCTCAAGCAGTTCGGGTCCAAGGTCGACGGCCAC
>JBOGGE010000047.1:0-8185 GCA_050743865.1 Acidimicrobiales bacterium | reverse complement strand
CGCAGGTGGCGGCGGTGGCACAGGTCCGGTCGCTTCGCCAAGTCCGGGCCTTCAGTCCCACCGCCGAGCGCCGCCAGGCCTTCGCCCGGCGCGTCACCGAGGAGCTGGGCATCGAATGTCGCCCGGTCGCTTCGGCGGGTGAGGCAGTGGCCGGGGCCGACGTCCTCACCCTGGTGACCCGGGCGACCGAGCCGGTGCTCACCGAGCCCATGGTCGAGCCCGGTGTTCACGTCAATGCCGTCGGGGCCATCGACCTGGCTCGGCGCGAGTTCGAGCCCGGGATCCTCCGCCGTTGCGCGACGGTCGCCACCGACAGCCTGGCCCAGGTACGGAACCTGTCCAGCGAGTTTCGCCGGTTCTTCGGTGATGACGTCCGGGCGTGGGCCCGGGTGCGCGAGCTCGGGGAGCTCGTCGTCCAGGGGGACGGCCGGCGGGATCCCTCGAGCATCACCATGTTCAAGGGCATGGGCTCGGGCGTCGAGGACCTGGCCCTCGGGGTCGCCGTGCTCGAGCGGCTCGGATCGAGCCCTCCGGCGATCGAGCGGGGCGGGCGGGCCAAGCTGCGCCTCCGGCCCTCGACGACCAAGAGTGCTCGTGCGGGCAGCTAGTGCAACGATGAAGGGTGGCGTCGCTCCATGACGGACCGCGTGGATCGGGATCGGATCGCCGAAGACGAGGGGGGCGAGCGGCCGGAGCCCATCCGCGCCGTGTTCGTCGACCGTGTCGGCGCCAGGCACGCGCCGATCGAGGAGGGGGCGTGGCCCCCGGTCATCATCCGGGCCGACCAGATCGCCGAGCAGGTCGGGCGGCTGTCGGCACTTCCCCGGCCGGCCGACGGGCGCCGGACCGCCTGGATCGTCCATCCCCGGTCCGAGGAGCCCGGGCTCGGACTGGCTCCGGGGATCCGGGTCAGCCTCGAGGTGCTGATGGCGGGCGAGCGGACGTCGCCCATCCGGCACAACTCCTCCCAGGTCGTCTTCTCGATCGAGGGTTCGGGCTTCGCGGCGGTCGGCGGTGAGAAGATCGCCTTCGACCAGTACGACGTGTGGTACACGCCGGCACTGACCACCTACTTCCACGAGAACGACACCTCCGAGCGCCAGGTGCGTCTCGTGTACTCGAACGCGCCATTGCTGGAGAAGCTGCAGGTCCACTTCGTCGACGACCACCCGCCGGAGGAGTCGCCGCTCCAGGGCGGAGGCGGCGGCGACAGCGAGATCGGCGAGCACCCGATCGCCCACGTCTTCTCGCTCGGTGACGGTGGCCCGATGCTCATGTCCTACGAGAAGCTCATCAACCCCGACATCGTGGAGCAGCACCCGATCCACTGGCCGTGGGCTCAAGTGCGCGCCGAGCTCGACAAGCTGACCGCCCTGGGGCCCAAGTACCGCGGTCGACGTCTCTACCTCCTGTACAACCCGGCGACGGGGCACACCAACGGGACGACCAACAGCTTCTTCGCCACCATCACCATCCGACCGCCCGGTGTCGTGGACCGTCCCCACCGCCACGCCTCGGCAGCCATCAACTATTTCTTCTCGGGCAGCGGATGGAGCCGGGTCGGCGGCAAGCGCTACGAGTGGTCGAAGGGCGATCTGATGCTGACCGCGCCGGGGTGGTTGATCCACAACCACGCCTCCAACGACGAGCCGGTGTACGAGCTGACCATCCAGGACAGCCCGCATCACATCGCCCTGGATTCGCTGATGTGGCAGGAGGACCTGAAGCGCCCCTTCCGCCTTCTCGGCTCCCAGCGCGGCTTTGACACCAACGGCGAGGGCGACGAATGAAGCGCCTCGGACCGGCCGAGCTGGTCGGCTCCTACACCCCGGTCGTCACGCCGTTCTCCGGAGGTGCCGTCGACATCGCCGCTTACGAGGCGCTGATCGACCGCCAGGCGGAGAACGGCTCGCAGGGCGTGGTCGTCACCGGCACGAGCGGTGAGCCGAGCGTGCTGACGGTGGCCGAGCGGCTCGAGCTGGTGCGGGCGGCCGTTCGGAGCGCCGACGGGCGGATCCCGGTGGTTGCCGGCACCGGCACCGAGTCCCTAGCCGCCACGCTCGAGCTGTCGGCCGGTGCGGTCGGCGCCGGCTGCGACGCGATCCTGGTCGTGACCCCCTACTACGTCCGACCGCCCCAACGAGGCCTCGAGGAGTACTTCGTCGAGGTTGCCGGGCGGGTCGACGTCCCGGTGCTCATCTACCACATCCCCGGACGGGCCTCGGTGTCGATCGAGGTCGGTACGCTCGAAGCCATCGCCGGGCGCGCCGACAACGTGGTGGGCATGAAGCACGCCGCACCGGACATGGCGCTCGTCACCGAGGCCTTGCGCCGGCTCGGCCCCGAATTCCGGGTGTTCGTGGGGCTCGAAGAGCTCAGCCTCCCGATGCTGGCCGTCGGCGCCTGCGGGGTAATGAACGCGGTGGGCAACCTGGTTCCGGACCGGGTGACTGCACTGTGGCGTGCCGTCGACACCGGCGACCTCGCCGACGCCCGCAAGATCCATCATGAGCTGTGGGAGCTGAACCGAGCCGTGTTCTTCGACACCAACCCGATTCCGATCAAGTACATGCTGCGGAAGATGGGCGTCCTCGCCACCAACGAGCACCGCCTGCCGATGGCCAGCGCCACCCCCGAGCTCGAGGCTCGCCTCGACGGGGTGCTCCAGCGGGCGGGACTGCTGCCGTGACCGTCCCGCTGACGATGGCCATGAGCGGGTACGACCACATCCGTGACCTGGCAACGGGCGAGGTGCCCATCGAGGGCGTGGACTTGACGGTCCTGACGTTGCCCGTCGAGGAAGTGTTCTTCCGCTTCTTGCGCTACCGGGAGTGGCATGTCTCGGAGCTCTCCATGGCGAAGTACGTGGCCATGCGGGCGGCCGGCGACACCAGCCTCGTCGCCATCCCCGTCTTCCCGTCCCGGGTGTGCCGCCACTCCTCGGTCTTCGTCCGCCGGGACGGACCGGCCAGTCCGAAGGAGCTCGCCGGCGCTCGCATCGGGGTCCCCGAATGGGCTCAGACCGCGTCCGTCTACACCCGGGCGCTGCTCCAGTACGAGTGGGGGGTCCCGCTCCAGGACGTGCGGTGGTTCCAGGCGGGAGTCAACACGCCGGGTCGGGCCGAGAAGGTGGCCTTGCACCTCCCCGACGGGATCTCGCTCACGCCGGTCCCCGACCGCAGCCTCGACGAGATGCTGCGCAGCGGCGACCTCGACGCGGTGTTCTCGGCCCACCCACCACCGAGCTTCGAGCGAGGTGAGGGCGACATCGTTCGCCTCTTCCCCGACTACCAGGGCCTCGAGCGCGAGTACGTGGCCCGCACCGGCGTGTTCCCGATCATGCACACCACCGTGATCCGGGCGGACGTCCTCGAGTCCGATCCCTGGGTGGCGGCCAACCTCTACACCGCCTTCGAGGAGGCCAAGCAGCGCAGCATCGCCCGCCTGTCGGAGTTGACGGCCAGCCGGATTCCGCTGCCCTGGATCCCCAACCTGGTCGAGGACATGCGCCAGCTGTTCGGGCCGGACCCATGGCCCTACGGCATAGAGGCGAACCGCGTGACCCTCGAGGCGTTCACCCGGTGGGCACACGAACAGGGGGTCGCCGCTCGGCGGCTGGAGCCCGAGGAGCTGTTCGCCCCCCAGGTTCAGGAGCAGTACAAGGTCTGACGGCATCGGCGCTGAGAGCGTCGACGGAGCAAGATGGAGAAAGGAGAGACGATCGTGGAGCAACTGCGCACCGCGCTGGCCACTGCCACCCGGATGCTCGTCGAGGCGTCCATCCTCGGCTACAGCGGCCACCTGAGCGCCCGGGTCCCCGACGAGGAGGAGCAGCTCTTCATCCAACCGGTGGACGAGCCCCGCTCCGCGCTGCTTCCCGACGGCGTGCTGCGCGTCACCTTCGACGGGAAGGTCCTCGACGGCGAAGGCAAGCCACCATCGGAGCTGGCGATCCACACCGGCGTCTACCGCGCCCGCCCGGACGTCGGGGCGGTCGCCCACTTCCACCACGACCCCACCACCATGTTCACCATGGTCGACGGCGGGGCGATCGTCCCGGTGAAGAACCATGCCAGCCGGTGGGCGTCGGGGGTCCCGGCGCATCCCGACCCCTCCCACATCGACACGCCCGAGCAGGGGGCGGCCGTGGCGGCCACGCTCGGAGCCTGCGATGCGCTGCTCCTCCGCGCCCACGGCGAAGTCGTGGTGTCCGAGGACGTCACCGCGCTCTTCGCCGACGTGCTGCACTTCGTGGAGAACGCCGACGCTCTGGCCCGCGCCATGGCCCTCGGCCCGGTCCGACCACTCGGGCCCGACGACTGCAATCGCTTCCTGGCGACGTTCGACCGCTGCCGTCACGCCCGAAAGGTGTGGAAGTACCACGTCGCCGTGGCCGTCGCACACGGCACGCTGCCGGCCGAATGGGCCGACGGCACGGGGGTGGCCGGAATCGGACGGGCTGCTCGAGCTGGGGTGCGGGCGTGACCATCGACACCCGCACCGTGCCCGAGCACCTGGGGCTCGGCGCCGACGTCCGCCTCGGTTCCCTCCCCCGCTCGGGTCGGGTGGTCCCCGAGGCGGTGCGGGCCGGCACCCCACACGAGGACCTGCGGGACTGGCTCGAGATGGTCGACGAGCTCGGGGAGCTGCGCGTCCTCGAGGGTGTCGATCTCGACGGTGACGTCGGACGCATCACCGAGATGCTCCAGCACACCGACGGGGCCCCGGCGGTGCTGCTCGACGCCTTCCCCGGCTTCGAGCGGGGATGGCGCATCCTCGTCAACGCCCAGGGTGAGCGCCGTCGGCTGGCCGTCACCCTCGGACTGCCGGCGGACATCTCGGTCGGCAACCTGATGGACGAGTGGGAGCGCCGCATGGACGAGGTGACGCCGCTCCCGGTGGCCATGGTCGACGACGACCCGGCGGTCGCCCCAGTCACCGAGGTCGTGGAGTCGGGGGAGTCCGTCGACCTCGGACGCTTCCCGGTGCCGATGTGGCACGCCCAGGATGGCGGCCGCTATCTGGGCACCGGCGATTGCGTGCTCACCAAGGACCCCGACTCCGACTGGGTCAACATGGGGACCTACCGGGTGATGGTGCACGACCGGAACCACACCGGCCTGTTCATCTCGCCCGGCAAGCACGGACGGATCCACCGCGACAAGGCCTTCGAGCGGGGCGAGCCGCTCCCCGTCGTGGTGCTCTGCGGCATGGACCCCTTGCTCTTCGTGGCCAGCTGCCTGGAGATGCCGCCGGGGATGAGCGAGCTCGAGTGGGCGGGCGGCATGAGGGGCCGCCCCGTCGAGTGCATCGCCGGCCGCGCCACCGGCCTGCCGATCCCGGCCCGGGCGGAGATCGCCCTCGAAGGGGTCGTGCACCCCGGCAAGCTGCGGCTCGAGGGCCCGTTCGGCGAGTGGACCGGCTACTACGCCTCGGCGGCCCAGGAGGTGCCCGTCTTCGAGGTGCTCAACGTCTACCGGCGCCACGACCCGATCATCCTCGGAGTCCCCCCCGAGAAGCCGCCCTACGAGGCCCACCGCTTTCGCCAGTACCTGCGCAGCGCCATCCTCCGTCGTGAGCTGCGACAGGTCGGCGTGCCCGACGTGACGGCCGCCTGGTGCCACGGCGTCGGTGGGTGCCGGCTCTTCAACGTGGTGGCCATCCACCAGCGCTATCCCGGGCACGCCATCCAGGCCGGGCACGTGGCCGCATCGTGCCGCGCCGGTGCCTACCTGGGCCGCATCGTGGTGGTGGTCGACGACGACATCGACGTAGCCGACCTCAACGAGGTCATCTGGGCCATCTGCACCCGAGCCGACCCCGAGCGCGACTTCGAGTTCATTCGCCGGGCGTGGAGCGGTCCCCTCGACCCGGCCATCGAGCCCGGCAAGAAGGGGTTCAACTCCCGGGTGATCATCGACGCCACCCGGCCGTGGGAGTGGAAGGACCGCTTCCCCGACCCGATCGGTCCCGACCTCAAGGAAAAGGCCACCACCCGCGAGCGGTGGTCCTGGTTGCTTTAGCTCGACGGCGTGCGGCGCCACGGCACTGCACGAGCCGGCGGCACACGTCCGACACGAGGTTCACCACCATGCCCGGCGAGATCCGGCACGACGAGAAGGAGAGGAGCCGTCACCGATGGGCGTTCAGGAGCACAAGGACTCGGCAACGTACGACCTGCGGTCGTGGCTGGAACGGGTGGAGCAGACTGGCCAGCTTCGCCACGTGACCGGAGCGTCCGCCGAGCAGGACATCGGCGACGCCGCCGACGTGCTGCAGCACACCGAGGGCGCGCCGGCCGTGCTGTTCGACGAGATCCCCGGCTACCAGTCCGGTTACCGGGTCCTGGTGAACGGGCTCGGCACCGTCGATCGCATGGCGCTGGCACTCAACGCCCCGCTCGGGCTGACCAAGCTGCAGCTCTCCGACGTCTGGCGGGAGCGCATCCTTGGCAAGGACCCCATCCCCTCGATGACGGTCGCCGACGGTCCCGTCATGGAGAACGTGCGCCGTGGGGACGACGTCGACATGACGATCTTCCCGGCTCCGCTCTGGCACCCGGGCGACGGGGGCCGGTACCTCGGGACGGGCTCCTACGACGTGACCCGGGACCCCGACGACGGATGGGTCAACGTCGGCACCTACCGGGTGATGGTCCACGACGCCAGGCGCCTCGGCTACTACATCTCTCCCGGCAAGCACGGACGGATCCATCGCCAGAAGTACTTCGACCGCAACGAGCCATGCCCGGTGGTGATGGTGTTCGGATCCCACCCGCTGCTCTTCCTGGCGGCGAGCAACGAGATCCCCTTCGGCCTGACCGAGTACGACTGGGTCGGCGGCATCCTCGGCGAGCCGGTACCGGTCATCCAGGGACCCATCACCGGACTACCGTTCCCGGCCAACGCCGAGATCGTCATCGAGGGGTACGCCAGCACCGAGCAGATGCTGCCGGAGGGTCCCTTCGGGGAGTGGACCGGCTACTACGCCTCGGGCGAGCGGGACGAGCCGGTCCTGAGCGTCGAGGCGCTGTACTACCGGAACGACCCGGTCATCCTCGGCTGCCCTCCGGGGCGTCCGCCGGACGAGCTCGGTCGCTACCGCGCCCCGCTACGGTCGGCCCTGCTCTACGAGGAGATCGCCAAGGCGGGGGTGCCTGACGTCGAGGCGGTCTGGCAGCACGAAGCCGGCGGGAGCCGGATGTTCACCGTGGTGTCGGTGCGGCAACGCTACCCGGGCCACGCCCGCCAGGTGCTGCACGTGGCCTCGCAGTGCCACACCGGCGCCTATGCCGGCAAGTACGTGGTGGTCGTCGACGAGGACATCGATCCCTCCAACCTCGAGGAGGTGATCTGGGCGGTGTGCACCCGCTCCGACCCTGCCACGTCGATCGACTTCGTCCGCCGGGCGTGGAGCACCCCCCTGGACCCCCGCCTGACGCCGGAGCAGCGGGCCGCCGGCGACTTCACCAACTCTCGGGCTCTGATCGACGCCACCCGGCCGTTCGAGTGGCGCGACCAGTTCCCGGCGGTCAACGTGCCGCCGCTCCACCAGCGGAGCGCCGCCCTAGAGAAGTGGTCCTACCTGCTGCAGTAGCCGGTACGGGCACCGGTGCGACCTGCCGGTGCGGCATCGGTCGACCTGGGCCCGGAGCTCGACCAGCCACTCGTCGGCGCCGCGCCCGGCCTCGCCCACCTTCTCGCGGCGGGTGGCGGCATGGCCTCCACCGGCCGGGTATGGTCCTGGGAACTTCACCCAGGTGAGCCCGGCGTGCAGGTCGCGCCGGCAGGTGCCCACCACCTCGTCGGCCAGGTGGCCCGCCAGGCCGAAGGCGAAGCAGCAGTCCCCCAGCCCCTCCTCGGTCGGGCGGGACTCGAGCCGGGTGAGCTTGACGTTGCGGTCGGCGAACTGGCCGAGGATCCCATGCAGACTGCCCGGCCGGTCGGCGTCCTGGGAGCGGAACCTGCTGGCCCGGTCGTGGCCGGTGGGGGCCAGGACCCCCCAGCGGACGAGATTCACGAACGGCTCAACGGCGTGGTTCCTCGGTCGGAACCGGGTTCAAGGATCGAAGAACTGGAGGGCGGGCAGGACGGCACGGACCTGTTTGAGATCGGAGTCGCGAGTCCACAGGCGAGATGACGAGTCGACGGCCGCCACGGCGATCTCGACATCGGTCAAAGCGACG
>JBOGGE010000046.1:0-1563 GCA_050743865.1 Acidimicrobiales bacterium | reverse complement strand
CTGGTTGCCGCCGTGTCGCGCTCGTCGCCGCCCCACCCGCTGCCGGCGTCGGCTTCGGGCCCGCACCACCCCACCAGGGCGCCCGCCACGGCCGGCGGCACGATCGGGACGTCCGCGTCACGCCAGGTGACGGCGTCGCACCCCGTCGCCGGCCCTGGCACCCCCACGTCGACTGGCCCGGCGACCGACCCAGCCGACGGCGGGGCATCGCCGGCGGGGAGCGCTCGGGACAGCGGGACAGCGGTGGCTCGGTCCCAGCCGACTGCGGCTCCCGCAGCCGCGACGACCTCGACGGATGGCTCGGGTGGGACCTCCGCCTCCGGGCAGCCCCCGACGACCGGTCAGGGAACGCCGGCTCCGCCGGTGGCGCCCGGAACAGGCGCCGTCGTACCCACCGGCACATCCGGCGCCGGGCCGATCGCAGCCGCCGCGCCGGCGCCCGACCCGGGACCGGGCAACTTCCAGCCGCCCACATCGTCCTCCACGTGGCCCGTCCAGGCCGCCGGCGGGAGCCGGGTCTCGGCCACGGCGACGTGGTCGGGGACGCCGACACTGACCCTGGCCGTCACCTGCCCCGGCGCCCACGCCACCCGGACGGGCCCGTCGGGGCTCACGGTCGAGGCTGTGGCCGCCGCCAGCGGGGTCTGCCACGTCTCGCTCGTCGAGCCGGTCGCCCTCACGACCCCCGTGTCCTACACACTCTCGATCCAGCCGTCACCGTCGGCCTAGCGGGGAGGCGGTGACGATGGGCCGAAAGCTCCACCAGTTGCTCTCCGGCGGCGCAGCCGCCGTCGTGGTGTTCGGCGCGGTGCCGGCCGTGCTGGTGGGCGTGGTCGGCCTGCCGGTGCCCCGGCCCTGGGACCGGACCGCCGTCCTTTCGCAGCACGGGCTGTTCGACCTGCTGGCCGTCGTCGCCTGGCTGGCCTGGGCGGCGTGCGCCTGGCCCCTGCTCCGGTCAGTGGCGGCCCACGTGCGCCACCGCGAGGCCACCTCGCCGGCCGACGCCCGGTTCTCGGAGCGGCTGGCCGTCCAGATCGCGGCGGCGGTCCTGGCGCTCGCCCCGATGGTGGGCTCGGTGGCAGCCGGTGCCTCGGTGACCGCCGGGCGGCCGGCGGCGGGGCCGCCGTTCACGCTCTCCGGCCTGCCCTCCCCCGCCTCCTCTCCGACCGTCGCCGCCCCCGTCCGGCCCGAACCGGGTGCCCCGGTGCCGGGCGCCCCGGTGCCGGGCGCCCCGGGCCCCGGGCCGGCGGCCACCCCGTACACCGTGGCGGCCGGCGACTCCCTGTGGTCGATCGCCCGGGGCGCCTACGGCCAGGGAGCCGACTGGCAGGCCATCGCCGCCGCCAACCTCGGGCGGTTGATGACCGACGGGACCCGGTTCGTCGACCCGGGCCTGATCCGTCCGGGATGGCTCCTCGACCTTCCCCCCGTCGACGGCGCCGCACCCGCGGCACCGGTCGCACCCGCGCCACCGGTCGCAGCCGTGCCACCCGCGCCACCGGTCGCAGCCGTGCCACCCGCGCCACCGGTCGCAGCCGTGCCACCCGCGGCACCGGTCGCAGC
>JBOGGE010000045.1:0-6263 GCA_050743865.1 Acidimicrobiales bacterium | reverse complement strand
GCGGGGAACGGCGCTGCGGCACCCGTTGGCGCGGCGGGGAACGGCGCAGTGGCACCGGTCGGCGCCGCGGGGAACGGCGCCGGCGCGGGGGGAACCGACGGTCCCACGCCGGTCGGGGCCGCGGTGGCGGCCGGAGTCGCCACCCACTGGGAGCCGGGGACCGCCAGCCCGGGCGCCGGTGCCCTCCCGGGCGACGACGAGCTGCCCCTCCACCTCGACGACCTGCTCCGCTACGCCGTGCGGGTCGGCGCCTCCGACCTCCACCTGACGGCCAACATGCCGCCCACCGTGCGCCTCCACGGCGCTCTCCGCCCCCTCGACGGCGTGCCGCCCCTCGACCCCAACACGGTGCGGGAGATGATCTTCGGGGTCCTGCCCCAGATCCAGCGGGAGCAGTTCGAGGCGCAGCACGAGCTCGACACGTCGCACTCGGTGGCCGGGGTCGGGCGGTTCCGGGTCAACGTGTGCATGCAGCGGGGCACCATCGCCGTGGCCCTCCGGCCGATCCCCCACGACATCCCCGAGTTCGCCACGCTGGGGCTGCCCGATGCCGTCCAGGCCTTCACCGACCTGCGCCGGGGGCTGGTGCTCGTCACCGGGCCGACCGGGTCGGGCAAGTCCACCACCCTGGCGTCGCTCATCGACATCATCAACCGCACCAAGCCGTTGCACATCGTGACGGTGGAGGACCCCATCGAATTTCTCCACACCCACAAGCGGGCCGTCATCAGCCAGCGCGAGGTCGGTGCCGACACCGACTCCTTCTCCGAGGCCCTCCGCCGGGCTCTGCGCCAGGACCCTGACGTCATCCTGGTGGGCGAGCTGCGGGACTTGGAGACGATCGCCACCGCCCTCACGGCGGCCGAGACCGGGCACCTCGTCTTCGCCACCCTCCACACCCAGGACGCGCCCTCCACCATCGACCGGGTGATCGACGTGTTCCCGCCGTCCCAGCAGGAGCAGATCCGGATCCAGCTGGGCTCGTCGCTCCAGGGCGTGGTCACCCAGCAGCTCCTGCCGACGGTGGACGGGAACGGCCGCTGCGTGTCGGCCGAGGTGCTGGTGTGCACCCCGGCCATCCAGAACCTGATCCGGGCGGCCAAGACGCACCAGATCTATTCGCTCATGCAGACGGGCGGCCAGCACGGGATGCAGACGATGGACCAGAGCCTGGCCGCCCTGGTCCGCCAGCACCGGGTCAGCCAGGGAGTGGCGCAGGATCGAAGCAGCAACGAAGAGGACTTCCGCAATCACCTGACCAGCCGCTAGGGCGGCGCCGGGGGGAGAGCGGGCCGGGGCGGGGGACGCCCGGCGGCTCGAGGAGGGATGGAGATGACGACCACGTTCGACTACAAGGTCAGGGACCACACGGGCAACCTGATCGAGGGCCGCCTCGACGGCGACAGCGTGCCGCTGGTGGTCGGCCGGCTCCGGGCCATGGGCTACCTGCCCGTGTCGGTGACGCCGGCGCCGGGGGCCGGGCTGAGGACCGAGATCACCATCCCCGGGCTCACCGACCGCATCCGACCGCGCGACGTGGCCATGTTCACCCGGCAGTTCGCCACGATGGTGAGCTCGGGGCTCTCCATCAGCCGGGCCCTGGCCGTCCTCGCCGCCCAGGTCGACAACAAGTACCTGGCCCGGATCCTGCGCCAGGTGCACGAGGACGTCGAGGCCGGCACCGCGCTGTCCGATGCCATGGCCAAGCACCCGAAGGCCTTCGGCGAGCTGTACATCTCGATGGTCCGGGCCGGCGAGATCGGCGGCTCGATCGACACCGTCCTCCAGGGGGTGGCTTCCCAGCTCGAGAAGCAGGTGGACCTGGCCCGCAAGGTTCGGGGCGCCATGACCTACCCGGTCGTGGTGGTCGTGGTCATCGCCCTGATCTTCGTGGCCGTCATGGTCTTCGTCGTCCCGACCTTCAAGCGGCTGTTCGCCTCCCTCTCGGCGCCGCTCCCGCTGCCCACCAAGATGGTCATCGCCATCTCCAACACCCTCATCAGCTGGTGGGTGCTGGTGGTGATCGGGGTGATCGTGGTGGCGTTCGTCGGGTTCCGGCGTTGGATCGCCACCGAGAAGGGCCGCGCCACCTGGGACGCCTTCAAGCTCCGGCCGCCGATCTTCGGGCCGCTGGCCCACAAGGCGGCCCTGGCCCGCTTCTCCTCGACCCTGTCGTCCCTCCTCTCCTCGGGCGTCCCGGCGATGGAGGCGCTCGACATCGTGGGCCGGGCCTCGGGCAATACGGTGCTGGCCCGGGCGGTGGCCGAGACCAAGGCGGCGGTGCGGGAGGGCAAGTCGTTCGCCGAGCCGATGAAGCTGCGCGACGTCTTCCCGCCGCTGCTGGTGCAGATGGTGGAAGTGGGCGAGCAGACCGGTGCCCTCGACGAGATGCTGTTGCGGGCGGCCGAGTTCTACCAGGGCGAGGTCGACCAGACGGTGAGCAACCTGACCTCGATCCTGGAGCCGGTGATGGTGATCGTCATGGGTGCCGTGGTCGGGATCATCATCATCAGCCTCTACCTGCCGATGCTGACGTACATCAAGTACGTGCCCAGCTGATCGGGACGGCTGCGAGGTACACTCGATCGCTCCCGTGCGATCGGGGCAGCGGGCCCGGAGGGGCAGCCGGTCGGCCGCCCGCACCGCGGAGCGAGGGAGCGAAGTCTCGCCTTCTCACGCCACCCCGGCCGAGGCCGGGACGGATCCCGCCGGAGAGCAGCCACGCCCACCGGAACCAAAGAGGTGTCGCCCGGCCCGCCCGCCAGCTCGAATGTGTCCCGGGCCGTCGGCTGGCTTCGCCGGGCATGGCCGGTGCTGCGGTGGTTCGTCGGGGTGGCCCTGCTGGTCCTTGCCGCCGAGGAGCTGGGCGGCCACCGGGACGAGCTGTCGGGGCTGGTCCAGGTGCTGGGCAACCTGCGTTGGTGGTGGCTGCTGCCGGCGGTGGTGGCCGAGGCGGGGTCGGTGCTGGCGTTCGTCGGCATCCAGCAGACGCTCCTCGGGGCCGGCGGCGCCGAGCCGCCGCTGGCGCCGCTGGCCGGCGTGACGCTCGGCTCCCAGGCCATCACGAATTCCCTGCCGGCCGGCCCGGCGCTGGCCGCCGTCTACGGCTTCCGGTGGTACCGGCGGCTGGGGGCCGACGAGGCCCTGGCCGGCTGGGCCCTGGTCGGCACGGCGGTGACCGCCGCCCTGTCGCTGGCCTGCGTGGCCACCGCCGGGCTGGTCCTGGCCACCGAGGAGGGCGCCACCCTCGATCTCGTCCCGGTGGTGCTCGGCGTGCTGGCGGCCACCCTGGCCATCGGGGCGCTGTTCCTCTACGAGCGGCCGCTGGCCGCCGTCGCCCGGCGGGTCCTGCGACTGTCGCACCGGCTCATCGGGCGCCCGCGCGGGGACCACGAGGCCAGGATCGAGCGGCTGGTGGAGTGGGCCTCGGTCGTGCGGCTCGGTGCCCGCCAGGTGCTCACCGCCCTCGGGTGGGGCTCGGCCAACTGGCTCTTGGACTGCGCCTGCTTCGCCCTGGCCTTCCTGGCCACCGGCTCGGGCATCCCGTGGAAGGGGCTCCTGCTGGCCTACGGCGCCGGCCAGCTGGCGGCCAACCTGCCGATCACCCCCGGCGGCCTCGGCGCCGTCGAGGGCAGCATCACCATCGCCCTCTCCTACTTCGGCGGGGCCACCAGCGCCGACATCGGCGCCGTCTTCGTCTACCGGCTCCTCAGCTTCTGGCTGGTGCTGGTGGTGGGGTGGCTGGCCGCCGGCGCCCTGGCCACCGGCGTCCGGCGCGGCCGGTGGGTGCGCTTCGCCCGCGACGCGCCGGTCAGTCCCCGGGCGCTGGCGGCAGCGTCCGTCGCCGGCCTGGCGGTCGCCTCGTCGGCCGGAGAGGTGGTGGCTGTCGGGGAGGCGGCGGCGGCGGATGGCCGCCGGGCCGGTGCGGTGGCGACGGACGGCCACCGGGACGGTGCGGTGGCGGCGGAGCCGGTGGGGGCGGCGGAGCCCGGCCCCGGGACCCCGGAGCCGGAGGGCTGGCGGTGGTGAGACGGCACGGCCCCGCCGCCGGCCGCCGCCGGGCCGAGGTGTTGTCGCTGGCGTCGATCGCCGCCGTCGTGCTGGCGGCCGGCACGGTCCTGGCCGGGTGCACGTCGGTGCGCAATGACCTGGGCACCCGCAGCAGCGGCTGCTACGTGGCCATCCCCGCCGCCCTGGGCGCCGTCCACCACCGCGGGCACCTCGACGGCGTCCGGCTGGTCGGGGTGGGCGCGCTGCGGGCCCGGGAGCCGGCGCTCTACCGGGCCGCCCGGGACCGGGCGGCGCCGGCCCACCAGGTCTGCCTGGTGGCCTTCACCGGCACCTACCAGGCGACACAAGTGACCGCCCCCATCGGCCGGCCGAGCGGCCGGCTGGCCGTGGTGGAGGTCGGCTACCCGGGCCACGACGTCTTCGGGACGCTGATCGTCCGCCGCCCGCCGCTCACCTTCGGCCACGGTCACATCGCACCGCTCTGACATGACGAGACGGCCGGGACGGCGAGCACGGCGGACCGACGTCCCGCATCGCCGTCGCCGCCTCGGCCTCGGGCACGGCCTCGGGCACGGCCTCGGGCACGACGGCCTGGAGCGGGTAGCGGCGCCCTGCACCGCCCGGTTGTGCATTCTGCAAGTGCCGCATGACCTCGGTCGGAGCCCGGGGCTCCGGACATAGAGCTCTGGTCCCCGGCTGAAGATCGACCATTCACCTGCTGAACAGGCTGCGTCGAAATGACCCGGCGTGGGGCGAAGTTGTGTCGATGTCCGGGCGGGCCACTCCGCGGCTGTGCGGTGATTGACTATATGGTCGGTGCATGCCTGGTGTGGAGAAGTCCAATCGTGCTGACCTGGTGGCGTGACAGGGACTGAATGGCCGGCGGCCAGTGCGCGGGTCAGCGCGGAGCCGACATCGCGCTCAGGTGATGTCGTGGCCGGCCGTGAAACACCGCGTCGACCTAACCGTCGACGTCTCTGGGGGCGCCGCTGCTACAGAGACGAGAGCACGGCGCGCAGCGGTCGTCCGTCCGCGTGGGTGAAGAGCTTTGCGATGTTGGCGGTCGCACAGACGAGGGACCACTCGCTCTGGGCGGCGGTGAGCCCCCGGCGCATGAAGCGGCGTATGCCGCGATTCTCCTTGGCCTGCCCGAAGACCGGCTCGACGGTGCACGAGCGCCGGGCGTAGAGAGCTGCTCCCTCGGGCGTGCGCAGCCGGTGCTCCATGGCCTCGAGGGCGCTGGCTCCCTCGGGCGGGTCGCCGTGGGTCGTGCCGAGGTCCCGGGCAGCTCGGCGCTGCTTCCAGTCCTTAGTGGTGGCGATCAGGCGGTCGGGACCGTCAGCGGTCGCGTTGGCCTCGGACCAGTACCCCGCGTCGGCGAGGACGGTCCCGACGCCCTCTTCGATCCCCGCCGCCTGGGCGGTGGTGGCGACTGCGTCCATCATCGGCACCAGCTGGTCGGCGTCGTTGTGGTCCTGGGTGATGTCATGGGCGATAACGACCTGGTTGTCGTTCACCGCGGCCTGGGTGTTGAAGCCCTGGACCCAGCCGGTGGCCGTCTTCCTGATCCTCGATGTGGGGTCGGTGGTGTTGGCCTTCACCTCGGTCGGACGTGCAACCTCGGCGGCGCGCCGTGCTGTCGCGGCCGTCTTCTCGGCGGCGGCCAGTTTCTCTTGTGCCTGCTGGCGGGCCTTGGGTCCTCGGGCGGCGGTCGCCTTGACCTTGGACGCGGCCACGTCGGCCTCGGCCCGTCCGACAGCGGCGTGGGGGTCGCTGACGCTGCGGCCGGGCAGCCTGCGGCCCGCTTGCGCCTCGGCCTGCGCCTTGGCTGCCGCAGCGTCAGCGACGGCACGCTGGGCGGCGATCTCGGCCAGGGCGGCCTCGAGCCGGGCCCTGCGGGTGCCCGGGCGGGCCAGGTCCGCTGGCAGCTCGCCGGCAAGGGTCGGCAGGGACGGCTCGGTGTCGTCGGCCGATGCCGCCTCTGCCATGATCCGGTCCACCTCGGCTCGGATCGTCTGCTCGGAGTGGTTGGCGTCCAACGCAGCGTCGGAGCCGATCTTGGTGCCGTCGATGGCGACGGTCCCCAGGCTCGCCAGGCCGGCCTGGGCGCACAGCCGAAGCACGCCGGTGAAGACCTCTTTGATCGCAGTCTCATGATCGGCCCGGAAGCGGGCGATCGTGACGTCGGCGGGCACCAGCTGCACGCAGATCGCCCGGAAGGCGAGGTCGCTCCGGCAGGCCGCCTCGATCCG
>JBOGGE010000044.1:0-28589 GCA_050743865.1 Acidimicrobiales bacterium | reverse complement strand
ACCGGGCGACATTCGATGCCCAGCTCCTCGGTGACGCGCCGGGCGAAGGCCTGGCGGCGCTCGGCGGTGGGACTGAAGGCCCGGACTTGGCGAAGCGACCGGACCTGTGCCACCGCCGCCACCTGCGGCAGGGCCTGCTTGCCGGTGCCGATGACGCCGAGGACAGCGGCGTCGGGACGGGCCAGGAGGTCCGTGCCCAGCGCCGCCGTCGCCGCCGTCCGCAGCTGGCCGAGGGCGAAGGCCTCGATCACCGCCACCAGAGCGCCGGTCCCGGCATCGAAGACCACGAGCACCGGGTCGGCACCACCCGGGGTGTGGGTCCAGGTCTTGGTGCCGACCAGCCCGGCGCCGGTGAAGGCTGCGCCCAGCGCGTGGAGGGTGGCGTGGTCGCCGTAACCCAGCATGGTCTTCTCCAGCGCGGTCCCCTTGCCCGAGCCGACCTGCGCGAACCCGTCGCGCACCGCAGCGAGGGCGTCACCGAGGTCGAGCGCGGCGGCGACGTCCTGCTCGGAGATCCACTTCGTGGCGTGCGCCAAGACGAGGCCCTCTCTCGCCACGCCCCAGGCGCGGCGATTTCGTCAGAAACACTTTCTTAGGCCCAGAGTAAAGTCGGGGATGCATCGTGTCAAGCGGATGGCGACGGCGTGCCGATCCGATCTGACCCGGGGTGCCAGGGGCTTCGGTGGAACGAGGCCGGGTCAGGGGAGCACGGTCTCAACGGCGGCGCGGACGTCGAGCACAGACGCCACGAGGTCGTCCCACCGGTTCTCGGGTACCCGCACCAGCGGGACCGAGACGCTGATGGCGACGATCGGCCGCCCGTCCCGGCCGCGGACGGCGGCGCTCGTCGATCCCACGCCCGGCTCGCTCTCGCCGATGTTGTAGGCGAACCCGCGGCGACGGACCTCCTGCAGCTCGGCCACGAGGGCCGAACGGGTGGTGATCGACCGGTCGGTGAGGGCCGGCAGCTTGGGCGACGGGTAGAGGCCGCGCAGGAAGTCGTCGCTCTCGGCAGCGAGCCAGACCTTGCCGATCGAGGTGCAATGCGCCCACATCAGGGTGCCAACCCGCGAGACCACTCGCAGGGCATTGGGGCTCTCAGCGCAGGCGAGGAACAGCATCTGGTCACCCTGCAGCTCGGCGGCGTGCGCCGTCTCGCCCGTCTCGTCCCTGAGCTGTTCGAGGTACGGCATGACCAGGTTGCGCACGTCCATGTCCCGGGTGGCGAGCAGCCCGACCCGGAGGAGGACCGGCCCGACCCGGTACACCTTGCTCTCGGGGTCCTGGACGACGAAGCCGTGGTGGACGAGCATCGCCAGCAACCGGTGGGCGGTGGACACCGCGGTGCCGAGGCTGGTGGCCGCTTCTGAGACGCGGACCTGCTTTCGCTCGGTGATCATGAGCAGGAGACGCAGCGCATTGTCGACCGACTCGATGGGATAGGTCGGTGCCCGCGGGACGGCCGCTTCCGCCTGCTCTCTGGCGCTCACTGGGCGCTATGGTACCCAGCTGCCCCGCGCCACCCGGTACTTTGCCGGTGCGGGGCCCGCGCCAGGCGCGGAACCCGATTCGCTCGAAAACGATTCTGCCATAGGATGACCGCGGGCCGCCGGCGACGGGGAGGTGCGGATGATCGGGGAGGCAACTGGCGCCGACTTGAGGTTCGAGGTGGTGCCGCTGACCTTGTCGTGCTCGCCCATCATCCACGCCGGCGTCGCCGACGACGGCGACCTGTCCCGCCACCGGCAGCGAACCGGCATCGCCGGTGGCGGGCCGATGGCGGCCGGACGGTCGTGAGGACGCCCCGGTGACCGTGATCGACGTCCACCACCACTTCCTCCCCGAGGAGGTGCTCGCTCGCCTCCGCTCCCTGGCTGACGGCGCGCCGCGTCTCGTGAACGACCGGATCAGTATCACGCTGAGCCCGCTTCTCGCCGACGTCGACGCGCACCTGGAGGCGATGGACGGCGCCGGGGTCGACCTGGCCCTGCTCACCTACTCGGGAGTGAGCGTCCTCGGCCCGGACATCTGCCGCCTCCTCAACGACGGCCTGGCTTCGGTCGAGGCCGAGCACCCCGGCGTCTTCCGCGGTGCGGCGCATGTCGACCCCGACGACCCGGGGGCGGCCGACGAGCTCGGGCGCTGCGTCACCGAGCTGGGCTTCCGGGCCCTGGCCCTACCCTGCTCGACCCCTGCCGGCACCCTGTCCAGCCCCTCCCTCGACCCGTTGTGGGCGGCCGCCGCCGAGCTCGACCTGCCCATCGTGCTGCACCCGGCCATGCTCCCGAACGGGGCGTCGACCGACTATGGGCTCGAGCGGTCGTGCGCCCGGCCGTTCGACACCACCGTGGCGGCGGTGCGCCTGCTTGCCGCGGTGCTGCCCCGGTACCCGTCGCTGCGGTTCGTCCTGCCCCACTGTGGCGGGACCTCGGTGTTCCTGAAGGGCCGGTTGGCGATGTTCTTCGGCGGCCCGGCCCGGCCGGCGCCGCCGCTCCCCCGTACCGTGGGCGAGCAGCGGCGGGAGGGACTCGATACGGAGCTCGAGGCGCTGTGGTCGAGGTTCTGGTTCGACACCGCCGGCAACGGCGGGTGGGGACCGGCGGTCGCGTTCGCGGCATCGGTCGTCGGTCCCGAACGTCTCATGTTTGGTTCGGATTTTCCGCTCGAGTCGCACTCCACCGCCACCTTGGGCGAATTGGTGGCGATGATCGATGCCCTGCCCCTCGATGCGGGGGCGCGGGCGGCCATCGCCGGGGGCACGGCATCCGAGCTGCTCTCGGTGGCCGCTCCGGCGGGAGGCGCCCGCCGATGAGGGCTTCCACAGCGCGCCAGGGTGGAGCCGACGAAGTGGGACGAGGCGACGGGAGGGAGGACCGGTGCGGCTGACCGCGTTCGATGACGGCGGGCGGGCCCGCATGGCGGTGGTCCTGGGCGAGCGGGTGGAGCCACTGTCGAGCGTGGATGAGTTCTACGACGACGTGGGCGGTTGGTGCGCCAAGGTCCCGCAGGTCAGCGCCAGCGGCGGCAGCCTCGAGCTGGCGACGATCACGCAGGTCCCACCCGTACCGGCCACGGCCAAGGTTCTCTGCGTCGGCCTCAACTACGAGGCCCACGCGGCCGAGGGCGACCGCCAGCTGCCCTCCCGGCCCAACATCTTCGCCCGGTGGGCATCCACGCTCGTCGCCGACGGCGACAGCGTCCCGCTGCCGGTGGGGGAGCCGAAGCTCGACTACGAGGCGGAACTGGTGGTGGTGGTGGGAGCCGAGCTGCACGGGGCCGACCGCCGGGCGGCGGGGGCGGCGGTGCTCGGCTACGCCTGTGGCAACGACATCACGGCGCGGGGCTTCCAGCACAACACCACGCAGTGGGCGCTCGGGAAGAACGCCGACCGGTCCGGTCCCATGGGCCCCATCGTCACCGCCGACGAGGTGCCCGACCTGACACCCGTTCCGATCGTCTGCCGCCTGAACGGGCAGGAGATGCAGCGCAGCGTGCTCGGCAAGATGATCTTCAAGCCCGACGAGATCCTGGCCTACGCGTCGGGATGCCTGACGCTGCGCCCGGGCGACGTCGTGTACACCGGCACCCCCGAAGGAGTGGGGTTCCGTCGTTCCCCGCCGCGTTTCATGGGTGCCGGCGACACCGTCGAAGTCGAGATCGGCCACCTCGGCGTCCTCACCAATCGGATCGTCGCCCGCACGGAGCCGACGCCGTGACCGAGGACAAGATGCAGCGGCCCACCATCGTGGAGCTGGGGCACACCGGGCTGTGGGTGCACGACCTCGCCCGGATGCGCGACTTCTACAGCCGCGTGCTGGGCCTCACCGTGACCGACGAGGATCCCGACGTGGGCATCGTCTTCCTCAGTGCCCGGCCCGATGTCGAGCACCACGAGATGGTCCTGGCCACGGGGCGCTCGGCACCGCTCGGCACCCACCAGGTGCACCAGATCTCGTGGCGGGTGGACAGCCTGGAATCACTGTGCGCGTTCAAGCGGCGCTTCGACGCTGAAGGCGTAGCCTTGCAACAGGTGGTGACGCACGGCAACGCCTTCGGGATCTACTTCTTCGACCCGGAAGGCAACCGGGGCGAGGTCTACTGGCCCACCGGCGTGGACATCCCCCAGCCGTTCCGGAAGTCCCTCGACCTCGATCAGGACCCCGAGGTGATCTTCGCCGAGGCCCGGCGCCTGCTGAGCGACGGAGGCCAGGCCTACCAGCCGGTGACGTGAGCGACACCGCCGCCAGCCCCGCCACGCCTGACGTGGTCGTCGTCGGCTGCGGCCCGGTCGGGCTGGTGAACGCCGCCCTCCTCGGGGCCGGCGGCTTGTCCACCATCGTGGTGGAGCGCAACGCCACCACCAGCGACGAGGCGAAGGCGATCAGCATCGACGACGAGTCCCTCCGCGTCCTCCAGCGGGCCGGGCTGGCCGACGACGTCTACCCGATCCTCCAGCCCGGGACCGGCACCCGCTACTTCGGTGCCGACGGGCGTCTCCTGGCCCACGCCAAGGGGCGACGGCCGTACCTGTTCGGGCACCCGTTCAAGAGCCCCTTCGCACAGCCCGACCTCGAGCGGGTGCTGCTCCAGGGAGTCCGCCGCTCGCCACACGTCGAGGTCCGGTTCGAGACCGAGCTGTGCGGGCTCGCTCAGGACGCCGACGGCGTCACCTGCCGGCTCCGCACGGCCGACGGTACGGTGGTGACGGTCCGGTCGCGTGCCGTCGTCGGGTGCGACGGCGGCAAGAGCACCGTGCGCCGCGAGCTCGGGATCCGAATGCTGGGGGAGAGCTTCGACGACGTATGGCTCGTCGCCGACACCGTGCGTGATCCGCACCGCCAGCGCTACGGGATGCACCACGGTGATCCGCACCGCCCCCATGTCATCATCCCGGGCCGGGAGGGGCGGTGCCGCTACGAGATGAAGCTGGCGCCGGAGGAAGCCGGGCCCCACGGCCCCGACCCCGTCGATCTGGCCGTCCGCCTGATCGGGCGTCACCGTGCCATCACGGCGGCCGACATCGAGCGGTGCACGACGTACCGCTTCCATGCCCTGGTGGCGGAGCGATGGGGCCAGGACATGGCGTTCCTGGCCGGTGACGCCGCCCACATGATGCCGCCGTTCGCCGGGCAGGGGCTGAATTCGGGGATCCGCGACGCCGACAACCTGTCCTGGAAGCTGGCAGCGGTGCTCGATCGCCGGGCGGCGCCGAGCCTGCTCGGCACCTACGAGGTCGAGCGGCGTCCGCACGCGCAGGCCATGGTCGACCTCTCCGTGAGGCTCGGCAAGGTGGTCATGACCTCCGACGTGAGGGTGGCCCGTGCCCGCGACTTGACCGTTCATGCCGCCACCCGCGTGCCGCGGCTCCGCCGCTACCTGGCCGAAGCCCGGTTCAAGCCGACGGCCGCCTATCGAGCGGGGTTCGTGGCACCGGTGCCTCCGGGCACCGGCGACGGTGCCGCCGAACTGGTCGGGCGCATGCTGCCCCAGCCCCGGGTCCTCACCGCGGCGGGACGGCTCGTGCTGCTCGACGACGTCCTGGGGCCCGGGTTCGCCCTGCTTGGCGTGGACTGCAGCGAAGACGCCTGGGACGCTGTGGGCCGCTCGGGACTGGCGCCGCTGGGAGCACACCGCGTCCAGGTGTCGTTGGACGACTCGATGGCCGAGGACATCGGAGGCCGTACCGGGGTGGCCGACGCCGACGGGTCGCTCGAATCGGCGCTGAGGGCCGCCCGCGGCGCCATGCTGCTGGTGCGTCCGGACCGCTTCGTTGCCGCCTGTTGGCAGGAGGACCCCGGCCCGGCGATCAGGGCGTTGGCCCAGTACCTCTCGGTCCCGGCGGGGCCTTCGGGACGGCGGAAGGGTGTCTCCGACCGGGCCGGAGCCGTCCCCACCCCTTGATCTCGCACGGCGAAAAGGTTACCGTACAAAGAACCACTTTCTGTTGGTGGTCGCACACGCGCCAACGGATCCCGACAACCTCTACTGGGGGGGGTATGCGCAGATACAAGGTGTTTGCAATGGCCGCATGTTCCATGTTGACCGCCGTCCTGGCGGCCAGCTTGACGGTCGTCCCCGTGTCGACGGCGGGGGCGTCGGCCAAGAAGGTCGACGGCATCCCGTTCAAGCACGGCAGGCCCACACTCTCGGGCATAAGCATCTCGGTGGGTAACGCCGCCGGCAGTGCCCACATCGGCGACACCAACGTCCACGACCTGGTCAACATCCTCAAGCAGTGGGGTGCCTCGACGACACAGACCAACGCCTCGAAGAATGCCGTCGAGTTGGCAGTAGCGGCCGGCAAGGAGGACCTGGCCGTCGGCCCGCTCCCGACCGAGGTCGACACCGGGCTCGTCGCCTTCGGCCCCAACCTGGTCCACCTGACAGATGGCATCCTGGCCAAGTCGACAATCAAGGGCCTGAAGGGCCTGAAGGGCAAGACGATCGCCTACTGCTGCCAGGCGTCCCCTGACGGCGTGCTGCTGACCGCGGTGCTGAAGAAAGCCGGCCTGAAGAAGACACAGGTAAGCCTCCTGGCGACCGGGGCGAGCACAGCGTCGCTGGATGCGCTCATCGCCGGCAAGGTGACAGCTGCCTTCACGGCGCTCGGCGGGCTGCCGACAGCGGCCAACTCGTTCCACCTCCTGACTGACGCCGAGAAGCTCCTGCCGGCGTATGCCGACAGCTTCATGTCCGCCACGCCCCAGTGGCTCAAGACGCACAAGAAGGAGGCGGTGGCCGTCGACCTGGCGTGGCTTGCCGCAGCCAAGCTGTTCAACGGCTCGGAGTCCGGCTGGGTGAAGAACGCGGCCACATACACCAGCAGCGCCGACACGACGGCCCAGTACCAGGCGGCGTGGAAGCAGCTAAAGACACTCACAGGCTGGCCGGTGAAGAAGAGCGCCTACACCGTCCCGGTGGTGAAGTACAACCTGAAGATAGCGACACAGCAGACATCGCTGAAGGGCACAGGCACCAAGCCGTTCAAGAAAATAACGACATTCACGGTGTGGCAGACGGCCTGGAGTATCTGGAAGAAGCACCAAAAGAAGCTGTGAGCGCAGACGGAGAAAGAGCAGCGTCAGCCTGGACCGGCGAGCCCGGAGCGGCGGCAGCCGCCCTCCGGGCCCCGGTCCGGCCGGGAGCGACCGTGGACGACGTCGAGACCACGCTGAGCAACCCCTTCGAGTCGAAGGGGTTGACGGAGGCGGGAGTGGCCGGAGCGGCGCCCGCCGGCGCCCGGCGGTGGCTCCCTCGGCAGTACGAGATGGTCATCGGAGTGCTCGCCGTGCTCGCCTCCTTCGGCGTCTGGCAGGCAACCTCCCTGTTCCTGAGGCCGGTGTTCATCTCGACGCCGAGCCGGGTCTTTCCCGCCCTGTACCACATGACCGTGGCGGGGGACCTGCCGGGGGCGTTCCTCCGCAGCCTCGTCGAGATGGTCGGCGGCATGATCATCGCCGCCGTCGTGGGGATCGGCATCGGCCTTCTGATGGGGCGGGTCCGGCTGTTCGAGCGGGCGCTCGAGCCACTGGTGTCCTTCGGCAACGCCACGCCTTCCATTGCCCTCCTCCCGGTGATGGAGGTGTGGTTCGGCTTCGGTGAGATGGCGCGGATCGCCTTCATCATGGTCATCGCCGTCTGGCCGTTGCTGGTGAACACCCACGCCGGAGTGCGCGCCGTCCGGGGCCGGCTCGCCGACGTGGGCAAGACCTTCGGCATGTCGGGATGGCAGCAGGTTCGCTATGTCTACCTGCCTGGCACGATGCCCTTCATCTTCGTGGGCGCTCGGATCGCCCTGGCCGTCGGCGCCGTCGGCATGATCCTGGGCGGCCAGGAGATCGGGCTGACGGGCTTGGGCGGGCTGGTGACAACGTTCGCCACGTACGCCGAGACGGCCGACGTGGTGGCGGCGATCGGGGTCACCACCGTCCTGGCCATCATTCTCTTCTGGCTACTACACCAAATGCAGGTGCGGGCCTTCCCCTGGATCGCAGCCACCTCGGCAGGAAAGCGTGAGGCACGATGACCAGTGACGTGCGTAATGAGAGCACAGTGCGCCTGTCGGCTGGAGACGGCGACCGGCACACCATCCTCGACGTCCGCGCCGTGTCGAAGACCTTCCAGGGCACGGAGCGGACCGTGTACGCGCTGGACCGGGTCAATTTGGAGGTGCGTGCTGGGGAATTCATCAGTCTCGTCGGGACGAGCGGGTGTGGCAAGACGACCCTGCTGCGGATAGTCGACGGACTCGAGGTTGCCGACAGCGGCGAGATCTGGCTCGACGGCGTCCGGCTCAGCGGGGTCTCCCAGGACATGTCGTACGTCTTCCAGGACATCAACCTCCTCCCCTGGCGGAGCGTCCTCGACAACGTCGCCCTCGGACTCGAGGTCCGCGGCCTCGGGAAGTCCGAGCGCCGGGCCCGCTCGATGGAGTTCCTCGAGATGGTGGGCCTGGCCTCGGTGGCGAAGGTTCCGCCCTACACCCTCTCCGGCGGCATGCAGCAGCGGGTCGGCGTGGCCCGGGCCCTGGCCGTGCACCCCAAGGTGCTGCTCATGGACGAGCCGTTTGGCCAGCTGGACAACTTCACCCGCGAGGCGCTGCAGGTCGAGATCGCCAACCTCTGGACCAGGCTCGGCACGACGATCATCTTCGTGACCCACGACGTGGACGAGGCGATCTTCCTCTCGGACCGCATCGGCCTGTTCCAACCGGAGCCCGGTCGGCTCACCGAGGTGCTCGATGTCGACCTGCCACGACCCCGTACCGGCTACGACGTGCGGGCGCATCCCCGGACCATCGAGCTGAGGTCGTACATCACCGAGCACCTGCGCGGGACGAAAGTGGTCGGCGGGTGACCACCCTGAGTCATCCGACGTCCGGGATCGGCAACCGCCCAGACGTCGCCGTCCCGGCGGTGGTGCCGCCGAAGCGGCCGCTGGCCGACCGCCGGTTCGCCGGGATCTACTTGCCGCTGGCGGCGGTGGCCATCATCCTCGGCCTGTGGGAGCTCAGCGGGTTCCTCATCAACCGCCAGCTGATCTCGTCGCCCAAGGAAGTCGCCGTGGACTTCGTCGCCCAGTTCACCAACGGCCCGGCGATGCCAGCGCTCGAGATCTCGCTGCGCGAGCTGTACATCGGCCTGGCCATCGGCATGGGCGCTGGCCTGCTCCTCGGGCTGATCATCGGCCGGTACCGGATCCTGGGCGCCATCTTCAACCCCTTCATCAACGCCGCCAACGCCACGCCCCTCAACGTCCTGATCCCCCTGCTGATCGTGTGGGTCGGCATCTCGACCGAGGCGCGCGTGCTGTTCGTCGTGCTGATCAGCTTCTTTCCCGTTCTGCTGAACACGGCCGGGGGCCTTCGCAACGTGAGCAAGGGCTACTTCGAGGTGGGCCGGATGCTGGGGCTCAGCGAGCGCCAGCTCATGCGCAAGATCATCCTGCCTGGGGCCATGCCATACATCTTCGCCGGGATACGGATCGGGGTCGCCCTCGGGGTGATCGGCATGATCGTCGGGGAGATAGAGGTGAGCAACGTCGGCCTCGGGTACTTCATCAACTTCTACGGGCAAGGGTTCCAGACGGGGAAGCTCCTGGCCCTCATCTTCCTGGCCGCGTTGGTCGGCGTGTTCAACGTCTTCATCGTCCAGGGAATCCAGCGTCGGTGGTTCGGGTGGATCAACGCCGCCCGGTGACGTGAGGTGACGTGAGCAGCGCCGACCGGGAGCCGCTGGCGCCCGCGGTCGACGCCGTGGTGCCCCATCCTGGTGACGGCGGCGACTGGACCGACCCTTTGGTGGCAGGGGAGTGGGCGAAGGGCGACCACATGGAGGCGTTCCTCGCCCTGCCCCGGCGCATGACGGCCGACGTCCTCGCCCTCGGGAGCCGCCCGGTCCGCACGATCGTGGACGTGGGCAGCGGTCCGGGGGGCTTCCTCTCGGTCCTGCTGGACCGCCTCCCTGACGCCCGCGGCCTGTGGACCGACGTGTCGCCGGCGATGCAGTCGCTGGCGGCCGAGCGCCTCGCCCGCTTCGGCGGCCGGGTGGAGCTCCAGCTGCTCGACGCCATGCAGCTTGACCAGGTGGCCGCACCGGGCAAGGTGGCCGCGCCGGGTGGGGTGGACGCACCGGGCAAGGTGGACGCAGTGGTCACCTCACGGGTCTCCCACCACCTCCTGCCCGACCAGCTGCTGGCTTTCTACCGGAGTGCCGACCGACTCCTCGGCGAGTGGGGGTGGATCGCCAACCTCGACCACGTGACCCTTCCCCAACCGTGGGAGGATCGCCTCGTGGCAGCCCGGACCGAGGTGGTGCCTCGGAACCTTTCGCCCCATCACCACGACGGTCCCCGGCCAACCCTCGCCGACCACCTCGCCGCCCTCGAGTCCCTCGGCGACCTCGACGTGGTGGTGGCCTGGCAGGCCTACACCACCGTCCTCATCCTTGCCGGGCGAGGGACGTGAGCGGGTTGTCGCCCACCGCGACGGCGACCGCTCCCGGCCCCACGCCCCCCGCCGCGATGGTCGTCGCCGGGCCGCCCCGCGCCGAGCCCGAGCACGACTCCGACGTCGTGGAGCTGGCCACGGTGGGGATCGACATCGGCTCGGCTACGTACCACCTCACCATCTCCCGGGTTCGCCTCGAGCGTCGGGCAACCGAGCTCTCGACCCGCTACGAGGTCGTGGCCCGGGAGGTGCTGGCGTCGTCGCCCGTGCTGTTCACGCCGTACGCCGCCCACGGCGACCTCATCGATGTCGACACCGTCGATGCAGTGGTCCGCCGGTGCTATGCCGATGCCGGCGTGCTGCCCGAGGACGTCGACACGGGCGTCGTCCTGCTCACCGGGGCGGCCCTGACCCGACGGAACGCGCGACCATTGGCCGATCGCCTCGCCGGCCAGTCGGGCAAGTTGGTCTGCGCCGCCGCCGGCCACCACTTCGAGGCGATCCTCGCCGCCCATGGATCGGGTGCCGTGGCCCGGTCGCTGACGGAGGGATGCCCGGTGGTCGCCATGGACATCGGGGGTGCCACCACCAAGCTGGCAGTGGTCGAGAACGGCCGGGTCGGCGCCACCGCCGCCCTCACCGCCGGCGGCAGGCTGCTGGCGTGGGAAGCGGACGGTCGCCTCACCCGGGTCGAGCCAGCGGTAGTGCCCTTGGCACGCGAGCTCGGCATCGAGCTGGAACCGGGCGCGCCGGTCGACCAGTCGGCGATCGGGGCGCTGGCCGGACGCATGGCGCAGGCCATCGTCCACCAGCTGCGCCCGGAGGTGGTCCCGGAGGCCAGCGACGTGAGCCTGCTGCTCTCCGACGCCTTCCCGGCGCCCGACCAGCCGTTCGTGATCGTGCCCTCCGGCGGAGTGGCCGAGTACCTCGGCGGCGGCGACGCCTCGGTGGTGGCACCGGGGGAGCCGGGCGACCTCGGACCGGCGCTCGCCCGATCCGTTCTCTCCTGGCTCGGACGGGCCGGCCTGATCGACAGCCTGCGCCCGGCGACGGAGCGGATCCGTGCCACCGTCGTGGGTGCCTCCCAGTTCTCCACCCAGGTCAGCGGATCGACGATCCGGATCGGGGCCGACAGCGTGCTCCCGCTGCATAATGTCCCCGTCGTCCGCCCAGCGATCGCCATGGGTGGCACCCTTCACGCGCCGGCGGTCGCCGCCGCCGTGCGTGGCGCGCTGGCGGGGCGCTTCGAGGGGCTCGACCACCCCCCAGCGGTCGCCCTGGCGGTGGCGTGGGACGGGCTGCCCGAGCACGGACGGCTGCGGGCCCTCGCCGACGGCATCCGCGCCGGCACGGCGGGTCTCGCGCCCGGCACCGTGCTGGTCGTCGCCGTCGACCGCGACCTGGCCGCCACCCTCGGGCGGGTCATGGTGGAGGAGTCCGGTTTCGACGACCGGACGATCGTCTGCCTCGACCACCTCGACCTGGCCGATCTCGATCACCTCGACATCGCCCGTCCCGTCCAGCCGGCGCACGTGGTGCCGGTCGTCGTCAAGTCACTGCTCTTCGGCGGCCCGGGTCTCGACGCCACGCCGGGCCAGGCAGGTGGGCGTCGAGCGGACCGGCCCCAAGCGGGCGCCACCGTCCCCTCGCCCCGTACCCCAGGAGGCAACCCATGAGCGCCAACGACCGCGCCAGCGACCGCGCCCGCGACACCGAAGCCGCCATCCTCGAGGCGGCCGACGCCGGCAAGCTGCTGATCCGGCCGTACCTCGACTGGTCGCGGGACCAGAAGATCCCGGTCATCGAGGACTTCGCCGTCGACCTGCTGACGGTGGAGACGTCGCCGTGGAACCGGATCGGGGCGCCGGCGGCGCTGGTCCACCTCATCGGCAGGGGGGACTGGGCGAACGTGATGGTGGTCGAGCTGCCGCCTGGGGCCGCCACCCAGCCCCAGCAGCACCTGTACGAGGAGGTGGTCTACGTCCTGAGCGGCCACGGCAACACCGTCATCGAGGACGCCCACGGCCGGCAGCACAGCTTCGAGTGGGGTCCGCGCAGCCTGTTCGGGCTTCCGCTCAACGCCCGGTACCGCTACTTCAACGCCAGCGGCTCGGAACCGGCGCGCCTGGCCTCGATCACCAGCCTCCCGCTGATGCTGAACGTCTTCCACGACGAGGAGTTCATCTTTGACAATCCCGGGGAGTTCGAGTCCCGGTTCGGGGACGACCGGCGGTTCCGGGGGGAGGGCACATTCGTGGAGGTGGTTGCCGGGCGCCACATGTGGGAGACGAACTTCGTGCCCGACCTGGCCGACTTCGAGATGCCCAGGTGGCAGGCGAGGGGCGAGGGCAGCCGTAACCTCAAGTTCGTGCTGGCCGAGTCCACCATGCACGCCCATGTGTCCGAGATGCCGGTCGGCACCTACAAGACGGGGCACCGGCACGGCACCGACTTCCACGTCTTCACCGTGGACGGCTACGGCTACAGCCTCCTGTGGTACCAGGGAGACGAGGATTTCAAGCGCATCGACTGGCGCCACGGCGTGGTCTACGCGCCGGCCGACCAGCAATTTCACCAGCACTTCAACACCGCGCCCCATCCCACCCGGTATCTCGCTCTGGCTTACGGGGGGCTGCGGTACCCGTTCACCGAGGAGCGCCGTCAGCACTTCCTCGGGTTGGAGAAGAGCGTGAGCGTCGGCGGCCGCCAGATCGATTACGCCGACGAGGATCCCCGTATCAGGGAGCTCTACGCGGCCGAGCTGGCCAAGGCGGGCATCGAGTGCGCCATGCCCCCGGTCGGGGGGCGGTCGTGAGCGCGGACGGCGACCGGGCCGGGGCGAGCCGCGCCCGGCGCCTGGTGGTGGGCATGTCGGGGTCGAGCGCGCCGCAGCTGGGCATCGCCCTCCTCGAGGCACTGCACCGGCGCGACGACGTCGAGACCCACCTCATCATCAGCGAGGGCGCCACCCGCAGCCTCGAGCTCGAGGCCGGCGTCGAACCCGACCGCGTCGCCAAGTTGGCCGACGTCGCCTACGACGTGCGTGACCTGGGCGCCGCCATCTCGTCGGGGTCGTTCCTGACCGACGGCATGGTCGTCATCCCGTGCTCGATGCGGACCCTGGCCGCGGTCGCCACCGGCAACTCTTCCGACCTGCTCACGCGGGCGGCCGACGTCACCCTCAAGGAGCGACGCCGCCTGGTCCTCGTGACCCGGGAGACCCCGCTCAACCTGGTGCACGTCCGCAACATGGAGACGGTGACGCTGGCCGGCGCCACGGTCATGCCCCCGGTCCTCGGCTTCTACCACCGCCCCAAGTCGGTCGACGACCTGGTGGCCCAGGTCGTGGGCAAGGTGCTCGACCAGTTCGCCATCGCCCACGACCTGTTCCGCAGGTGGGGGAGTGACGGGTGACCGAGCTTGCCGCGGTACCGGTCCCTGCCGAGGTGGTGGCCGCGCTCGACGGTACGCCGACCGTGGGTGAGCTGGACCAGGCGTTTCTCTTCTTGACGGCCGATCCGACCGGGCTGGTGGACGTGTGCCTGCTGTCGAGGACCGAGATCGAGCCGGGCCACGACCACGTCCGCCTGGTGGTGGCCAGCACCAGGGCTCGGCGCAACCTCCAGGCCTCGCACCGGGCGACGCTCGTGGCCGTGTGCGGGGACGCCGCCCACTATCTCGGGCTCGAGGTGCGCCGCACCGTCGAGGGGGACGAGGTGGGCGAGGTGGCCGTCGGGGCCGGGGCCGGGGCGGTGGGCGTCGGGGCCGGGGCGGTGGGCGTCGAGCTCACCGTCGTCCGCTCCCTGCGCGACGACGTCGGTGTCGAGCTGCGGCCGCTGCAATTCCGGGCCGGGGAGCAGCTCCGGGTGACCGAGCACTGGGACCGCACGGCGACGCTGCTTGCCCGTCTCGGCGGCCGGGAGCCCGTGCCGTGACCCTGGCTCCCGACCGCACCGCCGAGCGGGTTCTCGCCGCACCCGACGGGCTGGTGGGGCTGGCGGGACCGGCGGGGAGACCGGGACGACGGGCGGCCGGTGACCGCTCGGACGCCTGGGACAAGGCGACCGGCGCCACCCGGTTCAGCGCCGACCTGCACACCCCGGGCGCCCTCCACGCGGCGGTGGTCCGCAGCACGGTCCCGCACGCCGACGTCCTCGGCGTCGATACCGGCGAGGCCAGCCAGATGGAAGGCGTGGTGGGCGTGGTGACGGCGGCCGACCTCGAGGCCGGGCGGTGCGGCCGCCGGGTCCGGGACATGCCGCTCCTCGCCGGCGAACGGGTCCGGTTCGTGGGCCAGCAGGTCGCCGTGGTGCTGGCCGTCACCCGCCAGCAGGCCGAAGCCGCCGCCCTCATGGTGGTGGTGGACTACCGGGACCGACCGGTGGTGCTCGACCCCCTCGCCGCCCTCGCTCCCGACGCGCCCCACGTGCACGAGGACCCCTGGGAGTACGACGGCGCCGTCGTGGTGCCCGGCTCCCCGGCCAACCTGCAGTCCGAGGTGGTCGAGGGCGACGCAGCCGCAGTGACCGAGGTGCTCGGCCGGTGCGCCCACATGGTGACGCGCACCTATCGCACCCCGGCCGGCCACCAGGGCTACCTCGAGCCGATGTGCTGGACGGCGGCTCCCCGGCCGGGCGGCGGCGTTACCATCCAGGGCACGTCGAAGGCGCCCTACCGGCTGCGCGAGCAGGCCGCCAAGACCCTCGGCCTACCGTTGGAGACAGTCGAGGTGGGACCGGCGACGATCGGCGGTGACTTCGGCGGCAAGGGCGGGGTGGTCGACCCCACTCTGTGCGCGGCGCTCGCCCTCTGGGCTGGGCGGCCGGTGCGCCTGGCCCTCCGCTCGGGGGAGGATCTGTCGGCGACCGACGCCCGCCACTCCTCGGTGGTGACGGTCTCGGTGGGGTGCGACGGCGAGGGGCATCTGCGGGCACTGTCGTTCGACGGCGTCTTCGACGGCGGTGCCTTCGCGGCGATGAAGCCGATCCCCTCGGTCAACCTGCACGGGGCGCTGGAGAGCGCGCTGGGGTACCGGCTGGAGGCCTTTGCCGTCCGGTCGCGGATCGCCTACACCAACACGGTCCCGAAGGGCCACATGCGGGCACCGGGTGCCCCCCAGGCGGTGTTCGCCATCGAGAGCGCCATCGACGAGCTGGCGGGGGCGGCCGGGCTTCCCGCCGCCGAGGTCCGGCGGCGCAGCCTCCTCGCCGACGGCGACGACGACGCCTACGGCCATCGGTGGGACGAGGCCCGCGGCGGCCTCACCCTCGACGCGGCCCTCGCCGCCGTCGGCGCCGCTTCCGATGCCGCCACCACTCCGCCGGCAGGCGGTCGGGGAATCGGACTCGGACAGAGGGCCACCCGGGCGCGGCCGGTGCCGCAGGGCTGGCTGTCAGGCACCGGGATGGCGATCTATGCCCGCCCGACGTCACCGCCGGCCATCACGAGCCTGCGCGTCGTCCCGTCCGACGACGGTACCTTCACCGTCGAGGTCCCCTTTCCTGAGACCGGGACCGGCAGCCACACCCTGGTGCGCAATGAGGTGGCGACGGCACTCGAGCTGGAACCCGGACAGGTGCGGGTCCGCCAGGTCGATACCGGCTCGCTGCCCTACGACCCGGGCGTCGGTGCCAGCCGCGTCACCGTCGGCCTGACCGCGGCCATCCACCGCCTGGCGGTGGCGTGGGCCGAGCAGGGGGGCACCGGACCGGTCGAGGTGGCGACCGAGCCCGGCAAGGATCGGCCGGCGCTCTCCTACTGTGCCCAGGTGGCGCGGGTCGCCGTCGATCCGGAGACCGGCCAGGTGCGGGTGCTTGAGTTGATCACGGCGGTCGACGTGGCCCGGATCCTCCGACCGCGCTCCCACCAGTTGCAGGTCGACGGTGGCGCCGTGATGGGCCTCGGGTTCGCCTGCTACGAGGACCTCCTCGAGGCGGATGGCCAGGTCTGGGCGCCCAACCTGGCCGAGTTCCGCCTGCCCACGGCAGCCGACGTCCCGCCGCTGCGCACGGTGCTGGTCGAGGGAGGGCGAGGTGTCGGACCCGCCAACGTGAAGGCGGTGGGAGAGCTATGCAACGTCCCGACGGCTGCCGCCGTCGCCAATGCGGTCGCCGACGCCACCGACTGTCGCATCCGGACACTGCCGATCACGGCCGAACGGGTGTTCTGGGCGCTCCGAGACGACGGCGCCCACTATGGCGGGATCTCGGCTGTCACGGATCACGTTCCGGTTGCCGACGAGCGAGCATGCTGAGCCTGCACGCCACCGTGAACGGCGGGGCCTTCGAGGCCGAAGTCTCGGCCACCGACAGCCTGCTCGACGTGCTGCGCGCCCGTGGGCTCACCGGCACCAAGGAGGGTTGCCGGATCGGGGTTTGCGGCCTGTGCACCGTCGTCGTCGACGACCGGCCGGTGAGCTCGTGCCTCTTCCTGGCCGGCTGCGCCGAAGGCGCCACGGTCTGGACCGTCGAGGGCATTGCCCGCCGCGACCCCGAGGTGGTCGAGGCCTTCGTCCGATGCGAGGGGATGCAGTGCGGGATCTGCACGCCCGGACAGATCGTGACGACCGCGGCCATGGTGCGCGAGCTCGCCCCCGCGCCCGACGCCGCGCCCGACGCCGCGCCCGACGCCGGTGGGGGGTGCGAAGGCGACCCCGGCGAGGCGGTGCGCCACTACCTCAGCGGCAACCTGTGCCGGTGCACCGGCTATCAGTCCATCATCGACGCCGCGGTGAGCGCCCGTGGCCGCTGACGGGTCGGCCACCACCTTCGTGGTCCCCACCTCTGTCGAGGAGGCGGTGGCAGCCCTGAGCGACCCCGACGCCGTGGCGCTGGCCGGAGGCACGTCCATCGGGCTGCTGGTCGGCCAGGGCCTGCTCGTGCCGGGCACTCTCGTATGGCTGGGCCGTATTCCCGAGCTACGGGAGATCGCCGTCCACGACGACCGCGTCGTCCTCGGCGCCGGCGTGACCCTGAGCGAGCTGTCCGCCCATCCGGCGCTGCGGCGAGATGTGCCGGCGCTGGCGGTCGCCGCGGGGTTGGTGGGCAATACCCGCGTCCGCGCCGTGGCCACCATCGGCGGCGCCCTGGTACACGCCGACCCGCGCCAGGACGTCCCGGTGGCGTTGCTCGCGCTCGATGCGCGGGTCGCTGTCACCGGGCCGGATGGCACGCGGTCGCTGGCGGTCGACGAGCTCCTCACCGGCTTCATGAGCACGGCCCTGGCCGCCGGCGAAGTCGTCACCGCGGTGACGATCCCCCTGCGGCCGCGAACGCGCAGCTGCTATCACCGGTTCACCCCGGGGAGCGTCGACGACTACCCCACGGTGGCGGTGGGGGCGTCCGTCACGCTCGAGGGCGGGTCGGTCACCGCGGCGCGGGTCGCGGTCGGCGGGGCTGGGTCCACTGCCTACGCCGTCTCCGAGGCGGCGTGGCTCGTCGGCTCGGCCGCCGGCGTCCGGTCGCCTGCGGTCGAGGCGGTGGCGGCGGCGGCGGCACGAAGGGCGGACCCCGTCGCCGACCGGCTGGGCTCCACGTCCTACAAGCGGGAGATGGTGGCGGTGTGGGTCCGCCGGGCACTGGTCGAGCTCCTCGACTTCATCGACTCCGCCGACCCTGCCGATCTGGTCGACCGGGTCGATCCCGCCGCGCCGTCGGGCTGAGGAGCCTCTGACGCTCAGCCGGTCAGGTTCCTCCGGCGGCGCGCCGCACCAGGTAGCGCCACGCTGCCTCGATCTGGGTCGGCGCCCAGCACGTGAGCCGCTTCTCGAGCGCCTCCTCGTCGGAGGTCCAGACCCGCGCCCCCCCGGCCGCCTCGAGGTCGAGCTGCATCCGGCAGGCCCGGTCCAGGAGCACGGCCGTGACCACCGCCGTGGCCACGTCCCGACCCACCACCACGACCCCATGCCCGGGCAGGAGGAGCACGTTCCGGCCGCCGAGCTCGCAGGCGACCTTGGCGCCGAGCGCCGGTGTCCGGATCAGCCCGCTCGTACCGCTGAAGCGGGCGAGGTCCGGCGGGACGAACAGCGTCCCCTCGTGGGATACCGGGCGCAATGGGACGCCGAGCGCAGAGAAGCTGGTCGCCGCCGCGGCGTGGGTATGGACGACGCACTCCACGTCCGGACGGGCGGCGAGGACCTCGGTGTGGATGAAGCACTCGATGTGCCGGGGCCCGTCACCGGCCACCACCTCGCCGTTGGCGTCGACGAGCAGCACCCGGTCGCCGTGCACCTCTTCGAGCCCCCACCCTGGAGCTTTCATCCACGCGCCGCGGCCCTCGCGGTCCCGCACCGAGGCATGGCCCCAGATGAGGTCCGACTGCCCGGCGGAGGCCAGCACGGTGCACGCCTGGGCCACGAGGGAACGGGCCTCGTGGTCGGTTGTCGTCGCTTCGCCGAGGGACTGTCCCACCGCCGCCATCTGCCGTTCCACTCTCCCTCACGTCTCGGTCCCGTCCTCGCCCGTGGCGGAGACGTTGGTGCCCTCGTGTGTGCCGTGCCCTCGTGCGTGCCGTGGTGCCGGCCGCCATGTTGGCCAGCCCGGCCAGCCCGTGCTTGACGGCTCGTCGATCGGATCCCTACGTTACCGGGAGAGCTTCTGGTGTGCAGATTCAGTTCCCGCGCCAGGTCCCGTCGCACTCGCGGGTGGCCGACTGAGGCCGTGGCCGTCGGGACGCCGTGGCCGACGGGACGCCGTGGCCGTGGGGACAAGTGCGGGTAGCCGACGCCGGCCGACGGCACCGGTTCCGACCCTGGAGGAGGAGCAGCTGTGGGGGAGATCCGACGCCTGAGCTTCGACGAGCTCGATCCGCAGCTGCGAGCCGCGCTGCAGGCCAAAGTGGACCGCCTCGGTTACCTCGGTGAGTTCTTCGCCGTGGGTGGCCACCAGCCGGCGGCGACGACCGCCTTTCAGGCGTTCACCGAGGCGCTCAAAGCCGCGCTGCCCCCGGAGCTCACCGAGGCGGTCGCCCTCTGTGTCGCCTCGATGCTCGACAATGCCTACGAGCAGTCCCAGCACGAACGACGAGCGGTGGCGCTGGGTTTGCCGGTCTCGTGGGTCGAGGCCGCCGTCGGCCGCGGCGACCTGGGGGAGCTGAGCGAGGCGGCGCGGGCCGCTCGCCGGCTGGCGGTGGCGGTGGTCGAGGGCTGCGGTCGGGGTGCGGCCGCCGAGCTGGCCCGGGCTGTCGACGTCCTGGGCGAAGCCGACGCGGTCGGCGTGCTGCTCACCGTGGGTCGCTACGTGGCCCACGCGGTGGTGAGCAACACCTTGGAGCTGGCGGCACCGGTCGAGGGCGTGGTGGCGGCACGATGATGGTCGAAGCCGACCTCGACCGTCTCCGCACCGACGTGGCCACGGCGTGCCGGGTCCTCGCCGCCGAGGGGCTGGTGTCGGACATCCTCGGCCACGTCAGTGTGCGGGTGGGCCGGGACCGCATGCTCATCCGGGCGCGGAGCGCCGACGACCCGGGGCTACTGCTGAGCCGGCCCCGGGACGTGGTCCTCACCGACTTCGACGGGAAGCCGGCCGAGGACCTGGGCGACCGCCAGCTGCCCGTGGAACTGCCCATCCACGGCGAGTTGCTGCGGCGGCGGCCCGACGACGGCGCCGTCGTCCACGCCCACCCCCCCGACATCGTCCTGTGCAGCGTCGCCGAGCTCCCCCTGCGTCCGGTGTTCGGCGCGTTCAACATCCCGGCCATGCGGATGGCCGAGCGTGGGCTGCCGGTCTTCGAGTACTACGGGCTCGTCCGGAGCCAGCAACGCGGCGAGGAGATGGTGGCGGCCATGGGTGACGGCCGGACCATCCTCCTGCGCGGCCACGGACTGACCACTGCCGCGCCGACGGTGGCCGGCGCGGTCGTGACCGCGCTCAACGTCAACGTGCTGGCCCGCATGACGGCGGCCCTCGCCGGCGTCATGCGGTCCGCTCCCCTCGTTCCCGAAGCCGATCGGGCCGAGCTGCCCGATCTCGGGTCGGGCTTCAACGATGAGCGCGTCTGGCGGCACCACGTTGCCAAGCTCGCCTGGCGCGGCCTGGCCGTCGACGGGGCGTAGCGGCTCCCGCCGGTCCGGCAGGCAACCGGCCCTGGCTCCACCGAAGGACGGGATCCTGTCGGTACCGCCCGATCTTCCACTCGGGGATCGGCTACCACACGCCGACGTCCGTGCGCCACGTCACGGCGCTCGAGGTCCGGGCCCAGCGGGGCAGAGACCCTCGCCAGCGCTTACTCGGCCAACCCGGCCCGGTTCCACCACCGCCGACCCGAGCCGCCGAAGCTACCGGCCATAGCCTGGATCGACGAACCCGCCACCACGGAGGAGGTTGCACAGAGGGCGTCGTAAGGGGGACGTGTGACGTGACAAACCGGCACCGACAGGCTCGATGGCATACGCTGGCGGGACGGCGGGGGCACGCGACCACTGGCGGCACCGCCACGCGCGCGGAGACAGGCTGAACCTGGCGCTCGCGCCGTCGAGAGGTTCTTGGTGCCGTGATCAGCGGTGCGGGTGGAGGGTCGTGGATCGCCGCCGCTTTCCTCCTGCCCATTTGGAGCGATGTCCTGGTCGGTATCGCGATCGCGGCGGTGGGCGCCTACCTACCGCTGACGGCCGCCTACCTGTACTCGGCTGCGACCGCGACGGGGAGGAACCTCCGGGTCGAGATGGCCGAGGGCCTCCGCCAAGACGTAGCGGAATGGCGGGAGCGCGTGAGCAACGCTCTCGACCAGTGGCCGCATCACCAGCAAAAGTTCGGGGGAGACGTTTCGATCACCATGGACGCGTTCGGCATGCCGGCCTTCATGCAGGAGGTCAGCGCATGCGTTGACATCCTTGACGAGATGATCCGCCAGATCGCTGCGGAGTGACCTACTCCGGCTCTACCTCCTCGGCTTGGTCCTCCTCGGAGTTGCCCAGGAGCGTCGTCAGCAGCTCCTCGGGGTCTCCCTCGATGTTGACCGGTTCGTCGTAGCCGGGAAAAGCGTCGCCCAGCATCCTTCCAAGTTATCCACAGGCTCGCGGAGTCACAACGTTGTAGTATGGCGGCCGTGGCGAACGCCGAGCGCGAACGCTTGTTTGAAGTGGCTGCTGAGCTGGGGTGGAGCGATCGCGGCAAGGGTCCGAACCGCAAGGGATACATCAAGCTCTTTTGCCCCTGCGACAAGCACATCACGTGGATCGCGAAGACCCCGTCGAACCCCAACTACTACCGGGAGCGCGCCTCATTCATGCGCAGCCGGTGCGGGCGCGAATAGGTTTCCACTCATTTCCACTTGGTTGTTCCACATTTTAGCGGTAGGCTGACCCCCGGAGGGTTGTCATCTCCGCCACAATGTGCTAAAGGAAACGGCTTCCCGGGGCGTTGTGGACAAACGAAGGCGGAGGGGAGAAGGCACGGGCATGCACTTCATGGTGGCCTTGGTGGGCCACATCCAAGTCACCGACGGGGATGGGAGCGAGGTCGATGAGTGTGCCTCCATCATCGAGGCGCATCTTGACGAAGTCATGGACGAGCTGTCCAAGCTCGATGCTCAAGATCCAAGCATCGACCTAGATATGGCCGCTGAGAACGAGGCTGCGTTTTCAGTACTCGTCGAAGCTCCAAACCCGCTGGACGCGGTCAACCACGCAAGCTCTCAGCTCCGCGCGGCTATCCATGCAGCACAGGGGAGCACCCCGGACTGGCCCGGCCCGGCGGACAAGGCATGGGCGATGACGCTGGTCAGCGTCCGCTCGGAGCCCGTACGCACGGACGTTGACCAGCTCGTTCCCGCCTGACTTATCCCAGCCCCTTCACCCGCTAGTACGTGATCCGCTCCTCCACCCGGCCCATGAGGCGGACCATCCGCTCAGAGTCAGCCGGTGCGTGGAGTACCGGTAGTCGAACTCCCAGAGGTACCGCTGTAGCTGGCGGCGGCTGAGCGAGTGGTGGGTGCCGTCGATGGACCGCTTGAGCTGGGAGAAGTAGTTCTCGGCCTTGTTGGTGGAGGCCCTGGTGCCGTAATAGAAGTATCGGCCGACCGCGTGGTTGACGGTGAGGTGGACGACGAAGTCGCCTGCCATCGGTAGGTACGACGAGCTCTCGTCGGTGTGCAGCGTGGTCCGACCCATGTCCACCTGTTTACCGGCCTGGTCGGTCCGGGGTCTCCGGTGGCAGCGTGGCGAGGCTGGTAGGAAATGGACATGGAGCTTGGTGTCGCCGTACCGGTCTCGGGATCCTGGGCCACCCCTGACAACTGCCTCACGGTGGCTGGTTGGGCAGAGGAGCTGGGCTACCGCTCCCTGTGGACCTTCCAGCGCCTGCTGTCTCCGATCGACGAGCCACCCGGGGAGCCACCCGGGGAGCCACCCGGGGAGCCGCTCGCCGGCACCGCCGGCGGCGAGCCGCCCGTCGAACGCCTGGAGCCGCAGTACCGGAGCGTCCTCGACCCCCTGGCGGTGCTGGCCTTCGTGGCCGGCCACACCCGGTCGGCACGGCTCGGGGTCGCCGTGGTCAACGCGCCCTACTACTCGCCGCTCCTGCTGGCCAAGAGCCTCACCACGATCGACCGACTGTCGAACGGGCGGCTGGACGCCGGCATTGGGATCGGATGGCTGCCGCAGGAGTTCGAGGGGGTCGGCGCGCCCTACGAGCACCGTGGGCGGCGGGTCGAGGATTTCCTCCGATGCCTGGAGGCGATCTGGACCGAGGAGGTCGTCGACTATCGCGGCGAGTTCTACCGGGTGCCCGCCTCGCGGATCGAGCCCAAACCGGTGCAGCGGCCCCACCCGCCGGTCCTCCTCGGAGGCACCGCCGAGGCAGCGTTGCGCCGGGCCGGGCGGCTCGGCGCCGGATGGGTCAGCAGCAGCAGGGCGGACCTCGGCGCCATCGGCCGCTCGATCGACGTCGTCCGGTCGGCTGCCGAGGCCGCCGGACGCGATCCCGAGAGCCTCCGGATCGTCTGCCGGGCGGTGGCGAAGGTCCGCCGGGGGGAGCGGGCGCCCATGACCGGATCGCTCGACGAGATCCGGTCCGACCTGGGCCGGCTGGCCGCGGCCGGCGTGACCGAGGCGTTCATCGACCTCAACTTCGACCCCCTGGTCGGCTCGCCGGGTGCCGACCCGGCGGTGTCGCTCGACCACGCACGGAGGGTTCTCGAGGCGCTGGCGCCGGCCGGCTGACCCCGGCCCATGCTCGCCGGGCGGCCTGCCCTTGCTCACCGGGCGCCCTACGCCTGGCGGATGGCCGATATCTCGATCTCGATGGTGATGTCCTCGCTCACCAGCACCCCACCGGCCTCGAGCGGGGCGTTGAAGCTGACGCCCCAGTCCTTGCGGTTGACCTTGACTCGGCCCTCCAGCCCGACCCGCTCGTTGCCGAACGGATCCTTTGCCGTGCCGGTGTACTCCAGGTCGATGGTGACCGGCTTGGTGATTCCCTTGATGATGAGATCACCGGTCACCCGGTAGGTGTCGTCACCCACCGGGGCGACGGCGGTGCTCTCGAACCGGATCTCCGGGTAGGTGGCCATGTCGAAGAAGTCGTTGCTGCGCAGGTGCGCGTCACGGTCGGCGTTTCGGGTGTCGATGCTGGTCGCCTGGATCAGGACTTCCAGGTGTGATCGCGAGGGATCGGCGGCGTCGAAGGTGCCCTTGCCGGTCACGTCGTTGAACGACCCGCGTACCTTGGCGACCATGGCGTGCCGGGCCACGAAGCCGAAGCGACTATGGACCGGGTCGATCATGTAGGAGCCGGCGGGGATGGCGGTCATTGGTCCTCCTCGAATGTCGATCTGTACACGCGCAGTTACAACGCCTCCGGCGGAACGGTCATTCCCGGTTCTTCGCTCAGGCCGGTGGCGACGCGCTCCCGGTGCCGGCGGCGAGGGCCACGAGGCGGGCGGCCGGCGGGGAGAGCGTCCGCCCGGCGCCCCAGACGGCCCGGATGGTCCGCACCAGGTGGAGCCCGGTGCACGGGACGGCGACCAGCTGTCCGGTCCGGCGCTCGGCCTCTACAGAGAGGGCCGAGAGCACGGCCGGTCCCGTGCCCGCCATCGCCGCCGCCTTGATGGCGGTGGTGGAGCCGAGCTCCATCAAGATCCTGACCTCCAAGCCCACCTGGGCCAGGGCCTCGGTGAGGATGTCCCGGGTGCCGGATCCGGGCTCTCGGAGCAGTACCGGCGCGGCGGCCAGGTCGGCGGCGGACAGCGGCCGGCGGCGCCGTGCCCACGGGTGGGTGCGGCCGACCACCACCACCAGTTCGTCGCGCCGGAGATCCCGGGAGCGCAGCCGGCCGGGCCGTCGCGCTCCTTCGACGAACCCCAGCTCCACCCGACCGTGGGTGACCAATTCGACGACACGCGCCGTATTGCCCATTTCCAGGGACACGCCGACATCGGGAAGGGCGGCCGACAGCTCCCGTAGCCATCCCGGGACCAGGTACTCGGCCACCGTCTGGCTGGCCACCAGGTGCAGGTGCGAGTGCCCGTCGTGGCGCAGGGCGGCGGTACCGGCGACGAGCGCCTCCATGTCGCGCAGGACCGCACCGGCCCACTCGACCGTCGCTGCCCCCGCCGCGGTGAGCCGCGATCCGGTCGGTGACCGCTCGATCAGCTGGATCCCGAGCACCCGTTCGAGAGCGCGGAGCCGCATGCTGGCGGCCGGCTGGCTCATCGAGTGGGCCGCCGAGGCGGCATTGATCGATCCGAGCTCGCTCACCGACACGAGGAGATCCAGCGTGGCCACGTCGGGGATCGGCTGGGCCACAGGCATAAGCAGACCTTAGAACCGGGTCAGGAGAACGGCGGTTCCCGACCGAGCCCGCGCCCCCGAGGATGGATGGCGGAAGGAGCCCATATGCCCGTCACCCGGAGCGCCGACATCGGCGCCGACCTCGGCGCCGGTCACGTCCCGGTCCGCCCCACCGCTCCGCCGCCCGCCCCCGGGGAGGGCAGTCCGGCGGGTGGATTGGCGGCGCTGGTTCCCGGGCTGGTCCCGGTCGTCGTCGTCACCGCCGTGGCCACCGCCCTCGGTGGACTGGCCCCGGTGGTGGGTGCGCCGGTGATCGCCATCGTCGCCGGCATCGTCATCGCCGCCTTGCGCCCACCCGGTGAGCGCATGCAGCCAGGGCTGGCCTTCGCCTCCAGGAAGGTGCTGCAGGGCTCCATCATCGTCCTGGGGCTCGGGCTGTCGCTCGGCCAGGTCCTCACGACCGGCGCCCGATCGCTCCCTGTCCTGGCCGGCACCCTGGTCGTTGCGCTCGTGGGGGCCCGGGTGGTCGGGCACGCGCTCCATCTTCGTTCCGACGTCACGACCCTCATCGGGGTCGGGACGGCCATCTGCGGCGCCTCGGCCATTGCCGCCACCGATGCCGTCATCGATGCCGGCGAAGCCGACGTCAGCTATGCCGTCGCCACCATCTTCACCTTCAACGTCGTCGCCGTGCTCGCCTTCCCGACCCTCGGGCACTACCTCGGCCTGTCCTCGCGCTCCTTTGGCCTGTGGGCCGGGACCGCCATCAACGACGTGTCGTCGGTCGTCGCCGCCTCCACCGTCTACGGCCACGCAGCCGTCTCCTACGCCGTGGTGGTCAAGCTCGTCCGCACCCTTGCCATCGTCCCCATCTGCTTGGCCCTTGCCGCCTGGCACGGCCGCCGGCCTGCGGCCACCGACCCAGGTGCGGGCCCGGGCCCCGACGGCCCGACGGCCGGCCCGCCGCCCGGCGAGGCGGCACGGGGGGAGCGGCGTTCGCTGCGGCGCATCTTCCCGCTCTTCATCCTCGGGTTCGTCGCCGCCGTCGTGGCCGACACGCTCGGAGCCGTCCCGTCGGGCTGGCACCATGGGCTGTCCGACGTGGCGACCTGGATGATCACGGCCGCCCTCGCTGCCATCGGCCTGTCCACGAGGCTCGGCCATCTCCGGCGGACCGGTCCCCGGCCCATGCTCCTGGGCGCCGTCCTCTGGCTGGCGGTGGGGGTCGTCAGCCTGGCCCTCCAGGCGGCGACCGGGACCCTGTGAAGCCGATGGTCGGCGGGCGACCGCCTACCGGTGAACACGCTGTAGGAAGTGGCGCCGGTCAGGCGCCGGTCAGGCCCCGGTCAGGCCCCGGTCAGCCGATGGTCAGCCGACGGTCAGGCGACGGCCGGCGACATCCGGTGGCCCTGGTGGAGCGACCGCGTGAGCGCGCCGGCCATCACGGCTTCGAGCTCATCCACCGGGATCGACCACAACCCCCACCGGAGGTGCTCCTGGCGGGTGCGCCGCCGGCCGATGCGCTGCGCGAGCCGCAGGCGGACCTCCGGCGGCATCCCGTCGACCGGCCGCACCCGGGTGGCGTCACCGAGCCGGCCGAGCTCGTCGGCCGTGAGGGTGGCCGACCCCTCGGCACCGGCGAACCACAGCCACACGTCCACGGCGTCCATGCGATCGGTGTCCAGCGTTCCGAGGCAGCGGATCTCGAGCCGCCTGCCGCCGGCCAGCCAGCAGTCGGGAACCGGCGCGGCGGCCGGCGCGCCGGGGTTGCGCAGGTCGGGACTACGGCGAGGCTGGTGCCAGCGCACGCTCACGCCTCCGACCTTAGGACACCTGGTGGCGGTGACGGCGGATCCGGCGCGTCCAGGGGACACCGGCCTCGGACTGGTCACGGCAGCGTCGTCGCCTCGACCGATTCGAGGTCGATCCCGAGGGCCAGGGCGATCTCCGGGGCGGCGGCCACGATCTTGGCGTTGCCGACGGTCGGTCCCAGGGCCACCAGGAGACCGAGGATCTCCTCGGGCGTCACACCGGCGTCGATCGCCAGCCCGATCTGCCAGATGTAGGACGCCGGGGCGGCGTCGAGGGCGATGAGAGCCGCCACGTTGACCAGTGCGTAGGTTCTCGGATCCAGGCCGGATGCCTCGATGTTCTCGATGCAGGCGTTGACGAGCCGATCGAGCACGTTCGGGTCGTGCTGGGCGATGCCGAGGAACGCTTGCCGGGTGTCTTCCGCCATGATCAGCTCCTCCGCCGGGCCGGTCGTCGCCCATTGTGTAGCACGCCAGCCGCAGCGATCGGTGCATCCCGCCTGGTGGGACCGGTGGCGGCCGACCGTGGCCCCCCCGACTACCGTGCAAGCCATGGAACTACGCACCCTCGGCCGCACCGGCGTCCGCGTCAGCCCGCTCTGCCTCGGAGCCATGATGTTCGGCGCCTGGGGCAATCCCGACCACCAGGAGTCGATCCGGATCATCCACCGGGCGCTCGACGCCGGGATCAACTTCGTCGACACCGCCGACGTGTACTCGGCCGGGGAGTCGGAGGAGATCGTCGGCAAGGCCCTGCCCGGCCGGCGCGACGAGGTGGTGCTGGCCACCAAGGTGCACGCCACCATGGGGGCGGGCCCGAACCGGAGCGGGAACTCGAGGCGCTGGATCATCCAGGAGTGCGAGAACAGCCTGCGCCGGCTCGGCACCGACTGGATCGACTTGTACCAGGTCCACCGGCCGGACCCGGCGTGCGATCTGGACGACACGCTGGGCGCCCTGAGTGACCTGGTCCACCAGGGAAAGGTCCGCTACGTGGGGAGCTCCACCTTCTTGGGCTGCGACATCGTGGAGGCCCAGTGGACGGCCGAGCGGCGCGGCCGGGAGCGGTTCGTGTGCGAGCAGCCTCCCTACTCCATCCTGGTGCGGGCGGCCGAGCGGGAGGTGCTGCCCACCTGCCAGCGCTTCGGGATGGGGGTGATCCCCTGGAGCCCGCTGGCCGGGGGGTGGCTGACCGGGAGGTTCCGCAAGGGGCGGGAGATCCCCGAGAGCCACCGGGCCCAACGGATGCCGGTCCGCTACGACATGAGCCTGCCGGGCAACCAGCGCAAGCTCGATGCGGCCGAGGACCTGGCCCAGCTGGCCGAGCGCTCGGGGATGAGCCTGGTCGAGCTGTCGATCGCCTTCGTGCTCAACCATCCCGCCGTCAGCGCCGCCATCATCGGGCCACGGACCATGGAGCAGCTCGAATCGCAGCTGCCGGCGGCGGAGCGGGCCCTTTCCGGTGAGGTGCTCGATGCCGTCGACGCCATCGTGCCGCCGGGGGCCACGCTCAGCGCGCCGGACAACGGGTGGGAGCCTCCATCGATCACCGACCCGGCTCGCCGGCGGCGCTAGTGCAGCGTCTCAGTTTTAGGCGGTGATTTGA
>JBOGGE010000043.1:0-4029 GCA_050743865.1 Acidimicrobiales bacterium | reverse complement strand
GTCCCCGCCATGGCCGCGCTGGTCGGGTGGGCGAACTGGTGGCCGTCACGAGCGGGAGTGCGGCGTTCGCTGTCGCCGTCACCGGCCGGACGCGCAGAGTCAGGACGGGTTAGCGAGTACGCGTGATGTGTGTGAGACTACGAGATGAGGCCGAGCGGTCAGGAGTAGGGATGAAGAAACTACTCGCGGGAGTTACGGCGCTGGTAACTGTCAGCGCCACAGGATGTTTCGGCATTGGCATCGCGACGGCCGATGACACGCCGGGTGGCGAGACGTCGCCTGGTGGGACGTCAGGCGACCACACCGCGTACGCCCTCGGGGGCGCTCACGTACTGGGTATTCCCTATGACGAGTACATTCGCCGCGAAGGTGATGCATGGTTCCCGGGCCTGAAGCGACAGATTGTTCGCTACCCCGCAGGCCAGGTTCAGGGCCACGTGCTGGGACGACTCTTCCCGGGCATAAGCCGGCTCGATGAACTCTTTCCAGGTCTGGGTGTCGACGGCCCTAGCATTGGCGAATCGGTCGACGTGGGAACGGACAACCTCGACGCGGCGATCCGCGGAGGTGGCCCCGGTACTGCGATCGGCTTGTCTGAGGGTTCGCTCGTGCTTGACGCCGAGCAGGCTCGGCTCGCAAATGACCCGACCGCTCCACCGCCGGATAAGCTGAACTTCGGCACGTTTGGCGACCCCATTGCGCGTCACGCCTTCGGTCAGAGTTTCCTGACCTCCATGTTTCCGGTCGGCTCAGTCGTTCCCGCGCTCGACTACCGCATACCGCCTCCGGTGGAGAGCCAATACGACACCAAGGTTTTCGTCGCCGCATACGACATGCTCACCGACTTTCCCGACCGGCCAGACAATCTATTCGCCTTTGCCAACACCCTCATCGGCCTCGCCACTGGTCACACTGCGGTTGCCTTCACCAACCCGAGCATGGTGCCGCCGCAGAACATCAGGACGACGGTTAACTCCAAGGGTGCGACAACGACGACGTATCTGATCCCCGAAAAGCATCTTCCACTGGTTATGCCGTTGGCTTACATCGGGATTCAGGAGGACACGCTCAATAAGCTTGACGCGATACTGGCGCCCCGGGTGAATGCCGGCTATTCGCGCAACGACGATCCGCTGACCGCTCCGATCCAAGTGGACCCCGTGAACGGCTTCGACCCCGCGGCCGTCACCGCACCGGCCACCCAGGCGACCTTCGGCGGAGGCGCGGATCCCTTCTCGCAGATTCTCAACGGTGCCATGTCCGTGTTGTCCTCCCAGGGCAAAGGCTGACAACACACCTATGTCTCAGTCATCTATTCTCTCCATGCTGCACGGGCGTGCCAGCCTGCGGCCCCATGACGTGGGGTTCACTTTCACCAATTACGACGACGACGGGGCGGGTGTTCCCGAGAGTCTCACGTGGGCGCAGTTATCCCGCCGAACATTGAATGTTGCACGTGAACTCGGCCCTCATGGGTCGGTGGGAGACAGGGCAGTAATCCTGGCTCCCCAGGGCCTCGATTACATTGCAGCATTCCTGGGATCCATCCAGGCTGGGCTCATCGCGGTTCCGCTCCCGTTGCCGCATCGCGGCTCGACTCATGAGCGGGTGAGTGCGGTCCTTGCCGATACGTCGCCCTCAGTTGTTCTCACAACGTCCTCGGTCGCGGAAGACGTCGCCGAATATGTTGATCAAGCACGCATGGACGATGCTCCGAAGATTGTCGAGATCGATTCGATGAATCTGGACTTCGATGGCGAAACAAGCGTTCGGACAGCTGATTTGCCCAGCGTCGCGTATTTGCAGTACAGCTCAGGTTCGACCCGAATGCCGACCGGGGTGATGATCTCGCACTGCAACCTCCAGGTGAATTTCGAGCAGTTGATGCGCGCGTTCTTCGCGGACCGCCACGTCAAAGCGCCACCGGATACCACGATTGTGTCGTGGTTGCCCTTCTACCATGACATGGGTTTGGTGCTGGGAGTCTGCGCACCAATCCTCAGCGGTTATCGCGCCGAGCTGACCAGTCCGGTTTCGTTCTTGGAAAGGCCGGCCAGATGGATGCGATCCCTGGCCGGGAACCCCCATGCGTGGTCAGCGGCGCCTAACTTCGCGTTTCACCTGGCTGCCCGCAAAACAACCGACAGTGACCTGGCCGGGCTCGACCTCGGGGGGGTGCTGGGCATCGTCAGCGGTGCCGAACGTGTTGAGCCGGCCACATTGCAACGCTTCGCTGATCGGTTTGCTCACTTCAATTTTCGGGACCACATGCTGCGTCCCTCGTATGGCTTGGCGGAGGCAACCGTCTTCGTGTCGACTGGCACCTGGAGTGACTCAGCCGCGGTTCACTTCGACGTCGGGGAGCTGTCCGCGGGCCGCGCCCAGCGGTGTGCGGTCGAGACCGGCACAGCGCTGGTTAAATACAAAGTGCCGCAATCACCGACGCTGCGGATCGTCGACCGCGACACAAACCGCGAGTGCCCGCAGGGCTTGGTCGGCGAGATCTGGATACATGGCGCGAATGTCGCCGACGGCTACTGGCGCAAACCGTCGGAGGAGCAGCGCACCTTCGGCGCAACGCTCGTCGACCCTTCGCCGGGCACGCCTGGCGGACCCTGGCTAAGAACCGGCGACCTGGGTTTCATCTTTGAGCATGAGCTGTTCATCGTCGGCCGCATCAAGGATCTGCTGATCATCTACGGGCGCAATTACTATCCCGAGGACATTGAGGCGACGATCCAAGAGATCACTGGTGGTCGGGTCGCGGCGATATCGGTTCCAGTGAATAGTACCGAGAAGCTGGTCACCGTCATTGAGCTCACGAAGCGAGGCGATTCGAACGAGGAGACGATGCACTGGCTCAGCCGCATCAAAAGCGACGTCACCTCCGCGATATCCAATGCGCACGGCTTGAATGTCGGGGACCTCGTTCTGGTACCGCCCGGGTCGATTCCCACCACGACGAGCGGCAAGATCCGGCGCGCCGCCTGTGTCGAGCAGTACCGCCAGGACCAATTCACCCGGTTGGACGCCTGAGTCGGCGGTGGATGCGCACCCGCAATTGCCAATGTTGGTCACTGTCCTGGTGCTGGCCGTTGCCGTCAGCGTCGAACCGTTCCGAATCGGTATGACCGTGCTCATGCTGAACAGGCCCAGACCGGTGCTGCAACTGCTCGCGTTTTTATCTGGCGGTTTCGCAATGGGAACGACGGTGGGTCTGGTCGTCTTGTTCGTCTTTCGACGCAGACTGCTGGGGTCTACCTACTTCACTTTGCCCAAGGTTCAGATTCTGATCGGGATCCTGGCGCTATTGGTCGCTGTAATCGTGGCCGTCCGATGGCGGTTGGGCTCGCGCCCGGCAACGTTGGCGATGCCGGGCAGGCGATTGCTTAGCGGCCATTCGCTGTCGGTCGCGGGAATCGCCGGTCTCGGCATCGCATTGCCGTCGGCCGACTATCTTGCCGCGCTAGCCGTCATCCTGGCCTCTGGCGCGGCAGCCCTGACGCAAGTCGCGGTGCTGTTGATGTTCAACGTCGTGGCCTTCGCGCTCGTAGAGATTCCGCTGCTGGCCTATCTACTGGCGCCCAAGACAACCGCCAGGTCGATGACGGCGCTGCACAACTGGATTCGATCACGTCGCCGCCTTGAAGTTGCAATCCTGCTGGCCGCGGCCGGGTGTGTGTTCCTCGCGGTCGGCACGGCCGGGCTTTAGCTGCGGCTAAGTTCACCGGTTGAAGATAATGAGTCCAATCGCACGGTCAAAGGGGCGCCCGATGAGCACAACCAGTACAGACCGCCCACTGCGGGTGATCCAGTGGACCACCGGCAACATCGGGCGGCGATCGTTGCACGCCATCATCGGCAGACCCGACATGGAGCTGGTCGGCGTGTACGCCCACGGGCACAGCAAAGTCGGCGTCGACGCCGCCGACCTCGCGGCCTGGCCGGAGCTCACCGGCGTGCAAGCCACCGACGACATCGAGGCGCTGCTCGCAACCGAACCCGACGCGTGTTGCTATAACCCGTTGT
>JBOGGE010000042.1:0-18973 GCA_050743865.1 Acidimicrobiales bacterium | reverse complement strand
TCTGGCTCTGGTCAGAGGAAAGGCGAGGTGCTCGATGCCCCGGATCGACTACGTAAAGCCCGACGAGATCGACGAACCTGACGTCCGTGAGGCACTTGAGTTCGCGGCGCGGAACAGCACGCCTCGGCCCGAGATCCAGGCGATCCGAGCCCGCCAGCCCGAAGTCCTCCGGGCCTTCGTCTACACGTGGGAGCGGCTGTTCATCAACGGCATCGTGGACCGCCGGCTCAAGGAGCTCTGCCGGGTGCGCTCCGCCCATATCCTCGAATGCGGGTACTGAAGCAAGCAACGCTCCGTCCGGTCCGGACGGAAAGAGAACGGCCAGCGAGAGCAGCTGGTCGGCGAGGGCAAGCTCGAGGAGCTGACAGACTACGAGACCTCGCCATTGTTCACGGAGCGCGAGCGAGTGGCACTGCGCTACACCGATGCCATCTGTTTCGACGCGACCAGGGCCGACGACAAGCTCTGGGCTCAGCTCCACGAGCACTTCACCGATCCGGAGCTGGTTGAGCTCGGCTCGTTCGTCGGCTACATCATCGGCGCCCGGCGCTGGATCGACACGCTCGGCATCGTGCACGGTGAGTTCATGGCCGAGTCGACGGTCGGACTGAGCCCTGAGGCCGCCGCCGCGGTGCTCGAGCGCAGCGGGAAAAGCACCGACTAAGCACCGACTGACACATCCGGCCGAGACCACCTGCCGACCACCGAGGGTCCTATGTCTGGCGGTGCGCCGTGACCGCCAGCTCGGGTTCGAAGACCCGCCGCCGCTACAAGGACGCTTCGATCTCCTCTTTCCCATTCAGGAGGACGGCGGCGAGCTCTGCCTCACGCCCCACGAAGCGGGTGGCGGGAGTGGCGATGGTCACGGCCGCCGCGACCCGACCCAACTGGTCCCGGATCACCGTGCCCACCGCGCAGATCTGGGCGGTGTGCTCCTCGCGATCGAACGCCACTCCGGTCTCCCGGACCTCGTCCAGCTGACGGCGCAGCTCCGCCTTGCGGACAATGGTGTTCGGGGTGCGTCGAATGAGCCGCGTCGCCGCCAGCGCGGCATCGAGGGCGGCCAAGGGGACCCCGGCCAGGAACGCCTTCCCGTTGGCCGTGCAGTAGGCGGGGAACAGCTCGCCGATCACCACCTCCGCCCGGAGCCGCTGGTTGCCCACGACCTGGTCCACGAACCGGACCTGCCCGTGCTGGAAGACGGCCAGGTCGACAGTCTCGTTGACGCTGTGTGCCATCTTCTCCATGTAGGGATGAGCGACATCGGCGAGCCCGCGCTGCGCCGCCGCCGCCAGGTGAGCGAGCTCGGGCCCGAGCTGCAACCCTCGGCGACCGACGCCGTTGGTGACGAAGCCATCGTCGGCCAGGGTGGCGACGATGCGGTAGACAGTCGAGCGGGGCAGCTCGACGATCCTGCTCAGCTCGGCGATCCCGAGACCGGTCGGCGAGTCGGCGAGCGCCCGCAGGATCGCAGTGACCCGAGAGATGACCTGCACGCCACCTTGGTGATGTCCCCGACTCGGTTGCCCTCCGGGATCGGGTGGCCCGAGCGCTGCCGTCGGTTCAGGCATGATCCGACATCGCCACCACCACGCAGCGGCACCAAATCGACAATGCACCCACGTCTGTCCACTCCGTCGCAGCCTTCTTGTCGTGCCCCATCGTCGCCGACCCCCTCACTGCCCGAGCTTGAGCAGGCGTCGCGCGTTGCCGGCACTGATCCTCTCACGGTCCGCCGGTGCGATCGGGACATGGTCGAACCAGGAAGCCGCATCGCTCATCTCCTCGAAGGGATAGTCGACGGCAAATAGGACACGAGCCGACCCGAGCTCCAAGAGCGCGCCGATCAGCGTCGGCGTGTGGAAATTGCCGCTCGTCGCCACATAGAAGTTCTCTTGGAGGTACTGCGTCACCGGCTTGGCCAGGGCCGCGCCCCGCAGCGCCTTCATGCGGCCCTGCATCCGGTGGAGGGCGAACGGCAACGTCTCGCCCAGGTGCCCGAGGATGACCGTGGCCCCCGGAACCCGGTCAAAGAGCCCGCTCGTGATCAGCCGCAGCGCGTGCGTGGCCGTCTCGACACCGAAACCCCACGTGGAGCCGAGCAGCTCGGGGCGACCCTCGTAGATGCCCCGCTGAGACGGGAGGGGGTACCTCGGATGGAGGTAGAGCGGCACCCCGAGCTCGGAGAGACGCTGCCAGAACGGCAGGAACTTGGGATCGTCGTAGTACTCGCCGCCGCCAGCCACGGTAGTGAACCCGTTGACGCACACGCCCACCAGACCTAGGTCCCGCACGGACCGCTCGAGCTCCTTGATCGCCACGTCGACGTCCCGCAGCGCCACCGCCGCCAGGCCGCTGAACCGGGTCGGGTGCCGCTCGATGATCTCGGCGAGCACGTCGTTGGCCCGCGACGCCTTGGCGGCAGCCCTGGCGGCATCGGGTTCCGCCTGCACACCTTCGGTGACGAGAGACAGGACGGCGACGTCGATGCCGGCGCCATCCATCTCCCCGATCCGGTGGTCGCCGACGTCCGACAATCTGGCGATCATCTTCCGGTGCATCTCCGGGCTCATCCATGCCTTCGAGACGTACTCCTCGTGCTCAGGGCACACGAAGTGCTCTTCGACGGCCACCTTTCCCATCATCTGCCTCCTCCGGGCGGACCCACGCCCCGGCCGGCACCGGACCACAGTGCGCCGCCCGTCGCCACCGCGCCGGGCGGCGGTGTGCAGGCTACAGAGGTTCGCATCGTGGGGAAATCGCTCCCGGATCGCGGCGGATCGCGTGTCCCGTGCCGGTCACTCCCCCGATGCGATGCGGAAGGTCTGGTCCGGGTCCACCACGGCAACCACCCGTATGGGACTTCCGTCGCCCTCGCGCAGGCGGGTCGGGAATGCCATGAACGTGCAGCGCTTCCCGGTGACCTCGTCCAGCTCGCCACCGATGTTCTCGATCCCGGGGATCCCGGCAGGCAGGAGCGTCTTGTGAGCCGGCTCCCACTTGGGAAAGTCGTCGGCGGCCTCGCGCCCGGTCTCGGCGCGATACTCCTCGATCAGGTGCGGCAGGATCGGTCCCGGCCCGTGCTCTGCCATCCTGGTGCCGAGCGGGTGGTCGAGCGCCTGGACGTCGATGCCGACCAGCTTGACCCGGCGTTCGACGAGCCATTGGGCGGCGGGTTCGTACAGTCCGGGCGAGTAGGCGAAGTAGGTGTCGTTGTCCCCGAAGAAGTGGTGCGCCCCGGTGTTGATCATGACAATGTCCCCGGGCCGGATCTCCGGGCGCGCCGCCGCCAGATCCTCTGGAGTGACCACCCCCCACTTCTCCTTGGGGATCGACACGGCAACGCCGGTGCCGAAGAACCGCCACAGCTCGAAGCCATCCAGATAGCGCTCGTTCGGCAGCACGTGCATCGGCGTGTCCATGTGGGTTCCCCGGTGCATGATCCCGTCATATTCCACGGCATAGAAATCGTGCATCGCGTGGTAGTAGAGCTTGTGGACGATCAGCGGCGGGCTCATCGGCGAGGGCCACTGCGGCATGTTGTGCTCGAGCGTGTGGCTGAGGTTGAAGAAGCGAAGGCCGTCGTCGGGCACCGCCATTATCCCTCCCCGCTCTCGATGCGGTACTTCCCCGACGGGTCGTGGATCGCCACCAGCCGGACGAGGCAGGCATCGGCTTGCGGCCAGTGCCACGGGACGGCGTGGAACGTGCACCGCCTGCCGGTCACCGCGTCGACATCGCCACCGACGTTCTCGACAGTCGGGATCCCGGCCTTGGCCAGCAGGCGATGGGCAGGGTTCCAGTCGGGAAAGTCCTCGACGACCTCATGCCCGGTGCGCTGGCGGTACCGGCGCGGCAACTCGACGATGGTCGGGCCGACGAAGCGATGGGCCTGCGCCAGCGTCGTCGCCAGGGGGTGGTCGATGTTGGCGGTGTCGATGCCGACGAACCGGGGTTGCCGTTCGGCCAGCCACTGCGCCGCCGGCTCGCTCAGGCCCGGCGCATGGCCGAAGTACTCCATGTCGTCGGCGTAATTGCGGTGCCACCCGGTGTTGACGATGACCACGTCGCCCGGCTGCACCTCCGGTCCCGCCGCCGCCAGGTCGGACGGCTCGACGTACTCCCACTCCCCCTTCGGGATCGACAGCACGACGCCGTTGCCGAAGAACCTGTCCAGCGGCACCTCGCCGACGCCCAGGCCTCCCTGGGCCAGGTGGAGCGGTGCGTTCACGTGGGTCCCGTTGTGCATGACCGTCACCACGTGCTGGGTGAGGACGCCGTGCATGGCATGGGTGGCGACCCGCCGGACCTCGATGTCGCGGTACCCCGGGTAGGCCGGGGTGTAGTGGCCCCATTCGTGGCTGAGCTCTACGAAGACCAGCCCGGTGGAGGGCTCGACGACCTCGGCGGCGGTCGCCAGTTCGCCCTGCGCTCCACTGTCCTCCAGCAAGGCCACCCCGCCCTCCCGTCTGCTCTTCCCTGCCGTGGCAACGGCTGGACCGTCCACTATCCGGTCATATTCGGCTGTATCTCAGACACTATGACCGGGCGGTTCCGGCGTCAAGCGGGTCGCGTCCCCACCGTGGACACGCCTCACGACGGCCGGAGCGGCACCGGGGACCGACCCGGCACCACCACGTTATGGAGGTCGCCCAGTCGCTCGATGGACGCCACGACGCGGTCACCGGGGACCAGCCACGGGTACTCCTCGGGAGCCCGGCGCTGGCGGAGCTCGAGGAGGCACCCGCTGCCACAGGTCCCCGAGCCGAGCACGTCACCCGGCCGGACCTCGCTGCCCCGCGAGGCGTAGGCCACCATCTCGCCGAACGACCAGTGGACGTCGGACCACAGCGCCTCGGAGCACCTCCGGCCGTTGACGGTGCACGACATGGCGAGGTGGTAGCCGTTGCCCTCTCGCACGTCGTCGACCTCGTCGGGGGTCACGAGCCATGGCCCCAGCCCGGTAGCGGAGTCCTTGGACTTGACGGGGCCCATAGAAAGGCGCATCTCGCGCCGCTGGAGGTCCCGAGCGCTCCAGTCGTTCATGACGCAGAACCCGGCCACCAGTGCCGCTCCCTGCACCGGACTGAGGTCCCGGCCTCCCCCACCGAGCACCGCCGCCACCTCCAACTCGAAATCGAGCTCGCTGGATCCGGGCGGCACCGGCACCTCACCCTCTCCGGTGACGGCGTAAGGGCTGGAGAAGTAGAACACCGGACGCTCGTACCATTCGGGGTCCATGTCGAGTCCCCGCCACGCCCGGCCCGCCCGCACGTGGCTTTCGAAGGCATAGAAGTCGCGTACCGTCGGTGGCGTCGCTATCGGGGAGAGGAACCGCAGGACGGCGGCCTCCAGGACGTTGTCGGCCCGGCGGAGGGCCCGACGCCCGGCGGCAGCGAGCTCCCCACCGGCCAGCAGCGGCACGATGTCGTCGACGCCGTCGATCACATGGACGGTGGTGCCGTCGACCACTCCGACCCCGACACGCCCGTCCGGCTGGCTGAACCGGGCCACCTTCACGCCGGCCGACGCTCCTCAGCGTCCGGCCAGGCCGACGGCGTCGGCAAACGCCCGCAGCTCCCGCGGCACATCGCCGCCCTGGGGCCCGAAGAGCGCCCCTCGGACACCGCTCGCTGCTAGTGCTTCCACCCGCGCCCGGACCTCCTCTGGCGTCCCGGTCTGGGTGGTCGAGCTGATCAGCTCGGGCGTGATGAGCGGCCGCTCCAGCTTGCCCACCTCGATCAGGTGCCCACCGTGCACCTCGAGGTGGCGGCGTCGCTCGTCGATGCCCGATACCGACTCGACGTACGCCCGCCACTCCTGGGTGTCCCCTGCGACCCCTTCCCCGCCCAGGTGGAGCTGGAACGCTGCCGTCGGCCCGGCCGCCTCCAGGACCCGTTCGCTGCCGAGATCCTCTCCTGGCTCCAGCACCGTGCCGTAGAAGAGCACGAAGGCGCGACCGGCCTCGTCGCCGAGAGCGTTCCTGGCGCCATGGGTGAGATGCGTGACCACCCCGTCGGCCACTCGAGACGCCACCTCGTAGCCTTTCGGGCCGTGGGCGGCAACCCACAGCGGCACCTCACCTCTCCGGTCGATACCGGTGAACCGGCCGTGCCGCAGGCCGATGACGGCGCCGTTCCACTCGATCTCCTCGCCGGCGAGTAGGCGGCGGAGCCCGACCAGGTAGTCCTCGACCTCCGACCACGGGGCCGGCCGCTTCCCGACCATGAGCTGCGAGGTGAAGCCGGTGCCGAGCACCATCGTCACCCGGCCCGGCGCCATGGCGCGCATCGTGGCCACAGCCCCGGCGGCGGCGGAGATGTGGCGCATCCTCGGGGTCAGCACCGTTACCCCGAGCACCAGATGCGACGTCCGCTCGGAGGCCTGGGCGAGCACGATCCACGGGTCGGCCAAGAAGGTGGGCGAGTCGTAGACGAAGGCGTAACGGTAGCCGAGGCGCTCCGCCAGCTCGATGTGGCTCGGCGTCTCGACACTGGAAGCGAATATGGCTCCTATTTCCACTGGTTCTTGGTCCTCCGTTCGGGTTCGGGCGGTACGGGGCGGCCGACGATCATGTCAGCGGCCTCCGGCGACGAGCGCCCGCACCGCGTCGGCGATGCCGACGAAGGGGTTCACCGCCGGGTCGCCGCTCCCCTGAACCTCGTCGGGCTGCATCCAGTTGTGGCATACCGAGACGGCGAGACCGATATCCGGGTCGGCCCAGCCGATCGATCCACCGATGCCCGGGTGGGCCAGCACGTGCGGGTTGGGCCCGAGGACGGGATAAGCGGGCGGGCTGTCGCCCCCGAGCCAATAGCCGCCGACGCCGACCCACGCCACCCAGCCCATGACCTTGTCGACGTCGTGAGCGTCGGGACGGGGGCGGGAGAAGGAAAGAACCCGGTCCCTCGACAGCAGTCGGACACCACCGGCGGCCCCGCTACCGGCGAGAAGGGAGAAGAAGCGGGCACCGGCCCGGGCGTTCATGATGACGCCCGCTCCCGGGACCACGCCGGTTCGGACCAGCTCGAGATTGTGGACAGCCGGTCCGGGAAAGACGGCTTCCGGCATCGAGTCGTCGAAGTACGGGTTGTCGGTGGGCGCCGGGACGCGATCGGATATGACCGGAGCCACCCGGCCGAGCTCGGCCGTCGGGACGCCCAGGTAGAGGTCCTCGATGCCCAGGGGCTGGCACACCTCCTCGTCGATGAACGTGGCCAGGGGCCGACGGGCGGGATCGGTCCGCCGGACGAGCTCGCCCACCAGCCAACCCCAGATGAGCTCGTGGTAGGCATTCGTCGTGCCCGGGGGGAAGATCGGCTCGAAACCCTCGATCTGGTCGACCATCCAACCCCAGTCGCACATGCGCTCCGGGGTGACCCCGGCCGGCATCTGGGGCACGCCGGCCCGGTGGCTCAGCACGTCGGCGACGGTGGTCGCCTCCTTGCCGTTGCGACCGTACTCCGGCCAGTACTCGGCCACCGGTGCCTCGTAGCGCAGGAGGCCGCGCTCGGCCTGGACATGGGCTGCCGTCGCCACCACCGCCTTGGTCACCGAGAAGACGGCGAAGAGCGTGCCGGCGGTGACCGCCGGGCCGTCCACGTCAACCGTCCCGGCACAGCCGTCGAACACCACGTCGTCGCCGAGGCGGGCGCAGACTTGGATGCCCACCTCGCCCATGCTCAGGGCACGCTCCATGGCGTCCGCCACCCGTTGCTCGCCAATGGGCTTCATCGGTCGGCTCCGAACCGTGGGAAGAGGCGCAGAGCGTTCTGGCGCAGGTTCGTTCCGAGCTCCTCGGGCGACAGCGCCGACGAGCTCCGCAGTTCATCGAGCGCTCGGGCCACCTGGTGGTCGGTGGTGAAGGGGTAGTCGCTCCCGTAGAGCAGCCGGTCGATTCCCGCCAATCGCCGGATGGCGTAGCTCTGCTGGGTGGCCGCCAATCCGGCGAGGTCGAACCAGAGCCGCCCGAGTCCCTCGCCGATCTGCGCCGCCGTCACCTGGGCCGGCGCGAAACCGCTTTCGACGAAGCCGACGATCCGGTCGAACAACGCCGGAAGGGCGGCACCGGCATGAGGGACGATCAGCTCGACGCGGGGGAACCGCTGCGCTCCGCCATTGAGCAGGTAATTCGCAATCGACCGGGTGGTGTCGAAGAAGAACTCGAGAAGCGGCCTCGGGTGGTCGAGCGCCGTGTGCTCCCAGCACAGCGGCGACGTCGGGTGCACGAACACGACGGCTCGACGTGCATCGAGCACCTCGAAGAGTGGATCGAGCCGCTCGTCACCGAGGTAGAGGCCGTCGTAATTGCTCATGAAGACGATCCCCTCGGCGCCGAGGTGGTCGATGGCGTACGCCGCTTCCTTGGCCGCCGCCTCCACCTCGGGCAATGGGAGCGACGCGAACAGACCGAACCGCCCGGGCCGGCAGCGGACGATCTCTGCGCCCTCCTCGTTCACCTGCCGCGCCAGCCCGACGACGTCGATCCCGCCGCCGAGCAGTAGGCCGGGGGACGACACCGACAGTACGGCGCTGGCGATCCCCGCCGAGTCCATGAGCGCCTCGGCGGCGTCGACGTCCCACGACGGCCAATGGTGGATCCCGTCGGGATGCTCCACCCCGCACCGCTCGACGGCCGCCAGGTAGCTGGAGGGCAGGAAATGGGCGTGGACATCGATCTGTCCGGTCGTGGATCCCTCTCTGGCGTCGCCAGCGTCGCCGAGGGCGCTCATCCCGGGTCGCCGCCGGACGGGCCGGGCCGGGCGCCGCGCCTCCGGGCCGCCTCCACCAGGTAGTCGGTGAGCCGTCGACCCACCGCCTCCGCCTCGCCGGGCGTCCACTTCCGGAAACCCTCCCCCGTGGCCATGCCGAGCTTCCCCTGGGACACTCGCTCCTCGAGGAGGGGATGCGCCGCCGCCGTGACGTCCAGCGTGGGGATGAGCTCCCGGTGGATGGCCAGGGTCAGCCCGAGCCCCACCATGTCGGACTGCTCCAGGGGCCCGAGCACCGGGAGCCGGAGGCCGAACCCCCACTTGGCGACCGTGTCCACGGTGTCGGCGTCACAGATGCCGGACGCCACCAGGGCAATGGCCTCTCGCTTGAGGGCGTGCTGGAGGCGGTTCCCGATGAACCCGGGGATATCGGTGGCGAGCCGCACCGGCTTCAGCTGTGCCCGGGCCAGGAGAGACACGACCTCGGTGACCACGTCTGGTGCCGTCTCCTTGCCGGGCACCACCTCGACCAGCGGCACCAGGTAGGGCGGGTTCCAGAAATGCGTCGCCAGGAAGCGCCGCGCGTGCGTCCCGAGCGGCTCGGCGAGCGCCCCGACCGGGATCCCCGACGTGTTGGTCGTCAGCGTGGCATCCGGTCCGGTGCGGACGCAGACATCGGCCAAGATGCGATGCTTGACGTCGAGATCCTCCGGGCCGGCCTCGATCACCAGGCCCGCCCCCGCCACCGCCTGGTCCAGGTCGCCGGTGGGGTGCATGCGGGCAAGCCCGCTCAGGTCCTGATCGAGCAGGAGGAAGATGGCTCGAGCTCGATCGGTCACCGACGCCACCGCCCGGGGGTCCGGATCGAAGAGCGCCACGTCGTGGCCGGCCGCTGCCAGGACCTGCCCGATACCGAGCCCCATCAGCCCGGCGCCGAGCACGGCAACCTTCGTGCCGTCACCGATGGCGTTCATCCCGCCGTGTACCCCCCGTCGACGTAGATGACCTGACCGGTGCAGAAGTCCGACGCCGGTGACAGGAGGTAGATCGAGATGCCGACCAGGTCATCGGGCTCTCCCAGGCGTCCGAGCGGGATCCTCGACACGTTGCGGGTCCGGGCCGCCCGGCCCCGCTCGTCGTCGTTGAATATCCACTGCGTGAGGGCAGAGCGGAAGACGGTCGGAGCGATCGCGTTCACGGTGATGCCCCGGGGGCCCATCTCGGTGCCGAGGACACGGGTCAGTGCGTCAACCCCGCCCTTGGAGGGGCAGTAGGCTGAGTACCCGACGGCATTGCCGTGGCGGCCTCGTACGGACGAGACGAACAGGATCTTTCGGCCGCTGCCCTCCTCCCCGACCGCCCCCGAGAATGCCTTGGCCATCAACCATGGCCCGCGCACGTTGGCGTCCATCACTGCCTGCCAGTCGGCCTCTTCCATGTCGTCGATCATGGCGGGGCGGTTGAGGCCGGACGCCACGACCAGCATGTGGGGGACACCGAAGGCCTGCACCGCGGCGCCGACGATGTCGCGGGCATCGGTCAGGGTGTTCGGCCGCCGCACAAGCGTCTCCACCGTCCCCCCGACGTCTCCCGCCTGGCGCGCCACCTCGTCCAGAGGCTCCTTCGATCCGGAGGCCAGCAGGAGCCGGCAACCGAGAGCTCCAAGGGCGATCGAGATCGTGCGTCCATAGGCTCCCGAAGCTCCGGTCACCACGGCGGTCTTGCCCGCCACGTCGAACAGCGAGAGCGGACGACGGAGCACCTCGGACATCGACGGCCCATCGGCTGCGGTACCGGTCACTTCGAGCTCCTCTCCCGCCGGCGCTGCTGCGCCGGGCCCCATCCCTCACCGGCGGCACTCCGGTCACGCGATCCCGACGGGCACGTCATGACGCCACCGCTCCAGTGGCCGTGTCGGCCAGGTATGCCGCGGTCGTGATCGCCGATGTGGTGAGGTCGTCACCGGCGATCTCCTGGCGGACCCGTCCGTTCCCGAACACGAGCACCCGATCGCACCACTTGCCGAGGATGGCCTTCTGCTGGTTGCCCCCGCTGAATTGCCTGAGCGCCATCTCGGGGTCGAGCGGCACGACGTGCATCGTCCGCATGACATCGAGCGCGTCCGCTTGCTCCCGCCCCTTGCGCAGGAGACCGGCGCGCACGAAGCGCGCCAGCCTTGGGAGGACCAACCGGATTTGTCGAACCCGTCTCCACCGGCGGATGCGCCGGCCCACACGTCGTCGGCAACGTTCGTGCCACCGGTCCCGGGGGATGCTGGACCACCGGCGACCTGACGGGGCGAAGCCGTGCGGGTACTTGCCGACACGGGCACTTAGATCCGCAGCAGGCCAGCCGCCCGGGCGCCGCGGATCTGCTCGAGCTGGGCGTCGTCGATGCCCGCCTCGTCGAGGTAGGTGAGCCGGCGCTCGAACTCGGCCACGTCGCTGTAGGGGTAGTCGGTCCCGTAGAGAAGGCGCTCCGGCCCAAAGTACTCGCAGGCGCACTTCAAGCCCTCCACCGAGCCCGACACCGTGTCGTAGTACATGCGGTGCAGCGCCTTGCTCCCCCGGCCCCCGGACATCCGCAGCACCCGGGCCAGGAGGAACGGCATGGTGCCGCCGAGGTGCGGCACGATGAACTGCACGTCCCGATGGCGATCGGCGATTCCCGACATTGCCAGCCGCAGGGCGGCCACGGTGTCCTCGAACGTTGCACCGACGAGCCAATTCAGGTTGTAGTCCTCGCCGTCCACCAGACAGCGCTCGCCGCGGGGGTGGAGGAACACCGTGGCCCGGCGGCGGTTGAGCTCTTGGTACACCGGTTCGAGGGCCGGGTCGTCCACGTGCATCTCCCCGATGCTGCAGCCGATCGTCACCCCGACGATGTGTGGATCGCCCCACACCCGGTCGATCTCGGCGAGGGACTCCTCGATGTGGGGAAGTGGCAACGCAGCGAACGTGAAGAAACGGCGTGGGTGCTCCCGGCAGACTTCGAGGTAGAGGTCGTTGACCAGCTTGGCGGCATCGGCGCCGTCGGCGGCTCCCGAAAGGTAGGGCTGGGCCTGCGAGACCGACAGCACCTGGACGTCGATGCCCATCCGATCCAGGAGCGCCAGGCGCTCCTGCATCTGCTGGTCGCGGAGCGGGGCGGACCCGACCGGCGGCAGCTCCGGCCGGCCGATGCGCTGCAAGTACTCGGCCGGGTAGTAGTGCGCGTGGACATCCACGATCACCGCTCTGCCCCCCTTTCACGCCACCGGCTCGATGGCTCCAGGCGGAGCTCCCGGCGGCTTTTGGCCGGGGCGAGAGCCGATTGGCAACCCCCGGATCGTCTTCCTCATCCTAGAAAAGCCCGCGATACAAGTCAAGATCTCTCATGATGCAGCACGAAGAGTGGATAATGACCTAACCTTGCCGCATCGTCAACTTAAGCCGTTCATAATGCGGACACGTCTCAGGAGGAGAGGAGGCTGACGATGAGGTCCGGGCTCGATTGTCGCCACGCCGCCGGCGGCGTGCGATGACGGTTCCTGGCACGCCGCGGCCCGGTCCGCTCGCCGGCGTGCTCGTGGCAGATCTCTCACGCGTCCTCGCTGGACCGCTCGCCACGATGCTGCTCGGAGATCTCGGAGCAACCGTGGTCAAGGTGGAGCATCCCCGGGGTGACGACACCCGCCGATGGGGGCCGCCCTTCGCTGGTTCGGAGACCGCCTACTACGTCAGCGTGAACCGGAACAAGCGGAGCATCGTGCTGGATCTGTCGACGGCGGACGGGCTCGCCGCCGCCCGACGGCTCGCCGAGCGGGCGACAGTGCTGGTGGAGAACTTCCGGCCGGGGCGTCTCGACCGGTTCGGTCTCGGCTACGACGACCTGGCCCCGGCCAATCCCGGCCTCGTCTACTGCTCTATCTCCGGGTTCGGCCGCGAGCCTCCCGGTGCCGCCCTCGTCGGGTATGACTTCGTCGTCCAGGCGATGTGCGGCCTCATGGGCATCACCGGCCCGCCGGACGGCCCGCCGTGCAAGGTCGGGGTGGCGGTGGTCGACGTGCTGACGGGCCTGTACGCGACCATCGGGATCCTCGCCGCGCTGGAGGCCCGGCGGGTCGGAGGTCAGGGCCAGCGGGTCGAGGTGAGCCTGCTTGCCAGCGCCCTGGCCTCCCTCGTGAACCAGGCCTCGTCCTTCCTCAACGCCGGCGTCGTACCGGAGCCGATGGGCAACCGACACCCGAGCATCGCCCCCTACGAGACGCTGTCGGCCGCCGACGGAGAGCTGGCCCTGGCCGTCGGCAACGACGGCCAGTTCGAGTCGCTGTGCGCCGCACTCGGTCTCGAGCATCTGGCCTCGCACCCGGACTTCGCCACCAACGCCGCCCGGGTAGCGCACCGGGACGACCTGGCCGACCGGTTGGAAGAGGGGCTGTCGGCCCGGCCCGCCGCCGAGTGGGTCAACGTGCTGGGCGCCGCCGGCATCGCCTGCGGTCCCGTCAACGACGTCGCCGGCGCGTTCGAGCAGGCGGAGCGCCTCGGGCTCTCGCCCCGGGTCGCCTTTACCGCCGGTGGGCGCTCGGTGACCACGGTCGCCAACCCGCTGAAGCTCTCGTCCTCCCCGACTCGGTACCGCCGCCCACCCCCCGCGCTCGGCGCCGATACGGCCGAGGTCCTGGCTTGGCTGGACGGCGACGACCGGAGATCCCTCGACGAACGCACGACCGACCGCCACCTGCGAGAGGAGCACTAGATGGAGATCACGCGGCTCGACGGTGCCGAGCCGTACTCGGCACCGGGGCACCACGGCATGACGGCGCTCCGCCTCCAGGGCCACGACGCCAGCGCCGCCGAGAGCTTCTGGGTGGGGCTTTCCCACTTCCTGCCGGGAGGCGGAGCGGATCGAAGCGCGACGCCGATCGAGAAGGTCTACGTCGTCGTCGACGGGGAGCTGACCTTCGTCACCGACGATGGTGAGCAGGTCCTGACGCCCCTCGACTCGTGCCGCCTCGCTCCCGGCGAGGCGAGGGCCATCGAGAACCGCACCAATCGTGTGGCCTCGATGCTGGTAGTGATGCCCTACCCGGCGGCCTGATCCCACCGAGAGGTTCCTCCTTCGGGGCGTCGCTGGCGCTCCGGCGATGACGCCTCCGGCCCCGGGCGCGTCACGGCGCCGCCGGGTGGCGATGTTCCTCGACGGCACCGGTGGTGGCGACGTAGCGGAGCGCGGACGTCGCCGGAACGCCGCCGACCCGGTCCAGGAGCCAGTCGCCCACCGTCGCCTGCCACGCCGGCCCGAGGACGGTCGCCGGCGACTCGGTCAGGGCGTGCCGCGCCCGCTCGTAGACGACGAGAGTGCTCGGTGCCGGCGACTGGCGAGCGAGCTCGTAGACCGATGTGATGGGTGACAGCTCGTCGGCCTCGCCACCGACCGCGAGCCATGGGACCGGCGACTCGGCAACGAGCGGCCGCAGGTCGTACCCGGCCACGAGGCGATCGAACGCCGGCTCGTCGTCGTACAGGCCGGCCATGAACATGTGGCGGGCCTTGAAGGTCGGCGACGCCTGCTCGAAGATGGTGGTGGCGCCTGGCTCGAACACCGGCATGGCTGCTGCACAGCCCTTCAGGCCCGGCTGGGTGGTGGCGATCTGCATTGCCCAGAACGCACCGAAGCTCGTCCCGAACGCCACCAGCCGATCGGCGTCGAGCTCGGGCCGGCGGCGGCACCACGACACGATGGCCTCGCCGGCATCGATCCAGTTGGTCGCCGTGACGTGGCAACCGTGCACTGCGCACTCGCCCTGGCCCGGCCCGTCGAAGGCCAGGACGGCGAACCCCCTGGCCAGGAGTGGGTCGCCCTCCCTCTTGACCAAGATCTCTCTCGCCCCATCCATGCCCCCACAGGCGAGAACGGTCGGCAGTGCCGCCGTCGTGCCCGGCACGCACCCCGGCGGCAGGTGAAGCCACGCCGGCAGGCGGTGCTCGCCCAGCTCGACATCGACCCGCTCTACCGGGTGCGAGGCGTGCCTGGCCCAAGCCTCGTAGGCACGGTTCTTCCGCTCGTCGAGCTCCAGGAGCTCGGGCGTCACCCGCCACAGCGGCCACACCGACAGCGACCACAGCATCGACGCCGCATGCCACTGCTCGGCCGCCGTCACGGAGTGGCATGCACGTTCGGCGGCCTCGGCCAGTCTTTCCCGGCGGAGGGCGGCGGCGCGCACGGCCGGGACGAAGTCGGCGAGCTTGGCGATCTGGGACCGCAGCATCGCCATCTCCCCCGCCATCTGCTCACCCACCACCGGACCGAGGGTGTACCCGAGACGAGGCTGGTCCCACTCGATCCCACGAGTGCGGATCACCTCGTCGACCAGCCATCGTTGTTCCCGCCAGCGCCTCGGTCCGCTCGCCCTTGCCTGTCCATCCATCGGCTGCGGCTACCTCCGGAAGACCGCCGGGATGTCGGCACCACCTCCGGCGGGCTCGAGGAACAGGCTCCCGAGGTCGTCATAGCTGCGGAGCGCGTCGCCGCTGGCGTCGAGCCGGGTGCGGCCTCCGGAGAGCACGTATCCCCATGACGCCACCTCGAGGCCGAGCGCCACGCGCTGCTCGATGAGCAACACCGCACGACCGGAGGCCGCCAGCGCGTCGATCACGCCGTGGAGCACCGTGGCGGCGATGATCGGCGACAGGTTCGACGTCGGCTCGTCGAGAACGAGCAGCTTCGGCTCGGCGACCAGCGCCCGGGCGATCCCCAGCGTCTTTCGCTCCCCACCGCTGAGGGTGCGAGCCTGCCGGCGCCGGAGCGGCCCGAGGGTGGGGAACTGCTCGATCACCGTGTCCACGTGCTTTCGGACGGCCCGCCGTGGCACCCGGTACCCACCCATCTCCAGGTTCTCCTGCACCGAGAGGGTGGGGAAGACGTCCCCGGACTGGGGGACGTAGCCGATGCCGCGCACCGCCCGCTCGTCCTCCTTGGTACCCGAGATGTCCTCGCCGTCGAGGACGATCCGCCCGGACAGGAGCGGCAGCTTTCCCGTCAGCGCCTTGACGACGGTGCTCTTGCCGGCACCGTTCGGCCCGATGATCAGCACGATCTCACCGAGCCCGACCGCGAGGTCGATGTTCCGGACGACCGGCACCTTGTTGTAGCCGCTCGTCACACCGACTGCCGACAGGTACGGGGGACGACGCTCACCCGACGGCACACGGTCGCCGGCGTCCCGGATGGCGACGGCCGGCCGGTCGTCAGGCGAGGTAGGCACGACGCACCCCTTCGTCCTGCACCACGGTGTCGTAGTCGCCCTGGGCGATGATCTCGCCCAGGGCCATGACGACCACGACGTCGCAGAGGTCGTGGACGACCTCCAGGGCGTGCTCGACGAGGATGAGACCGATGCCGTCGGCCGCCACCGCCCGCAGGTCGCCCACCAACTTCGCCACCAGGTGGGGTGCGACACCGACCATCGGCTCGTCGAGCAGCAGGACGGCCGGATCACACATCAGGCAGCGCATGATCTCGACCAACCGCCGCTGACCGCCGCTCAGCTCGCTCCCGTAGGCGTCGGCGACGTCGGCCATCTCGAACCGATCGAGGATCTCCCAGGCCCGCTCCTGGGCTCGACGCTCGGCCGCCCGGTTGGCGGACCATCGGGTCGCCAACCGCCACAATGAGGCGCCGGCGGAGCCGCGCCCGGCCACCAGGAGGTTCTCGAACACCGTCATCGCCTCGAACTCGCTGGTCGTCTGGAAGGTCCGGACGATCCCGCGCTGCGCCCGGGTGTACGGCGCCGTACCAGTGACGTCGCGGTCCCCCAGCATGATCGACCCGCCCTGCGCCCGCTGCTGCCCACCGATCGCTGCCAGCAGTGACGACTTCCCGGCCCCGTTGGGACCGATCAGCCCGAGGATCTGCCCGGGGAGGAGGTCGAACGACACGTGGCTGACCGCCGCCACGCCCCCGTAGCGCACCAGGACGTCGCGTACCCGCAGCACCGGGGCACCGCCGGGATCCGGCCCGGGCCCGGTGGTCGAGTCGGCAGCTCGGCGAGTGGTCGTCGCCGTCAGCCCGGCGAGCGGGAGGTCGGTCATCGGTCCTCTGCCCGGCCCGCCCCCGAGGATGCCTTGCTCGCCGGCAGCTCCGTCGGCGGAGCCGCCGGCGGCGCTCCTTCCCGCCCGGAGGCCAGGTCTGGCCGCCCGAGGGTAAAGACCCGCACCAACCATCCGGCGACCAAGCCGTGCGTCGCCACGCCGGCAAGCACCCCCGGGCGAGGGGCACGGAAGCGGGGCTCGGGGAGGATCCCGCGGGGTCGCAGGAGGAGGAACAGCATCCACGCCAGTCCCACGACGATCCATTCGAGGGCGTCGATCAGGCCCGGGTACCCGAACGCCGGCAGGAAGGTGGGGACCTCCAGGACGATGATGGGCACGATGAGGGTGCCGAGCAGCATCCCGCGGTTGTTCCCCACGCCACCGACGAGGAGGGCGGTGAAGATGACGAACGTCTCGGCGTACCCCCACGAACCCGGAGACCAGGCACCGATGAACTCGACGAGCAGCCCGCCGGAGAGACCGGCGATCGCCCCGCCGATGATGAAGACTTCCAGACGGAGCAGCGTGCCGTTGAGGCCGAGCGAGGCCGCGGCGTCCTCCTGGTCCCGGATGGCCCGCAGCGACCGTCCCCACGACGACCGGCATAGCCGCTCCACGATCACGTAGGCGACGGCGCAGATGGCGAGCGCCCACAGGGCGTACACCCACTGGTAGCCGGAGAGCGACAGGCCGAGAGCTGACTGGAGCGGGTGCGGGATCCCGGTCAGGCCGTTCGACCCGTTGAACAGGTGCACGTCGTTCGAGACGACTTGCAGCAGGATGAGCGACACGATCAGCATCACCGCTGCCTGGTAGTCGCGGCGGATCCGCCGGACGGCGAAGAGCCCGATCACCCCCGAGAGGATCGCCCCGGCGAGCGTCGCTCCGACCAGCGGGAGCGGGAAGGGCAGGTGCGCGCCGAGCACGTAGTGCTGGTAGGAGTTGATCCCCGTGTCCGAACCGAGCACCAGGGTCGACGCCACGTACGCCCCTGCGGCCTGGAAGACGATGAAGGCAAAGTTGATGACGCCGCCGTAGCCGTACTGGAGATTGAGCGCCCACGCCGCCAACAGGTCGATCGCGAAGTACACCACCAACGTGGACAGGTAGAACGAGTAGTGCCCCACGTCATCTCCTCCGGGACAGCGGCCGGCGGGCGCGCCCACGCCACCGGTGCCGGGGGCGTGTGGCCCGAGCTCCAGTTTGCCGCATCGAGCCCATCGCTACAGGGTGAGCTCCGCCTTGCGGGCAGCCGCCGTGAGCACGCCCGAAGGCCTGCTGAGGAGGACGACGACCAGCACCCCGAAGGCAGCGATCGAGCTGTAGGCCGAGAAGCCGGCGGCAGCCACCAGCTCGGTGACCACGCCGAGCAGCAGCGATGCCAGCACTGCCCCCCGGGGCGAGCCGACTCCCCCAAGGATGGCCGCTGCGAGGACGACCGGCAGGACGAAGTACCCCGTCGAGTAGGCCACCGTCAGGCTGTTGATCACGTAGACGACGCCGGCGACGCCGCACAGGAACCCGCTGATGAGCCAGGTGGCGTTCACGATGCGATTGGTCGGGATGCCGCACGACCGGGCCAGGCCGGGGTCGACGGCCATTGCCCGGAGCGCCTTGCCCAGCCGGGTGAGCCGCAAAAGGGCCTCAAGCGCCACGAAGATGCCGATGCCGATGCCGACGAGGACGATCTGGCTCACGGTCAGCGTCGCCGCCCCGAGGTGGACCGACGCTCCCTGGGGGAAGGTCACCGAGTAGACCTTGTCCCGCGAGATGGCGTCGACGGCGTACTCGATCACCAGCCCCAGAGCCAGGGTCACCATGACCATCTCGAAGAGCCGGGTGCCCCGTCGGGCGTACACCTTGAAGACGGTCTTTCCCAGGAAGAGCGTGAGCACCGCGCCCGCCACGCCGCCGAGGACGAGACCGAGCCAGATGTTGATCCCCGCCTGCTCCGTCATGTAGGCAACGAACGCCCCGACCGTCATGATGGCGCCGTAGCTGAGATTGAGCACGTTGGTCAGCCCGAACTGGACGGTGAACCCCATTGCTCCGATGGCGATGATCGACGCCGTCACGACGCCGAAGCCGAGCGTTTGAACGAACAGGTTCACCTTCGCCGCCTTGTCGATCGCCAAGCGTGGTCCACGTCATCCCGGGTACCGGCACCGGCCCGCACCACGGCGCCAACCG
>JBOGGE010000041.1:0-1962 GCA_050743865.1 Acidimicrobiales bacterium | reverse complement strand
CCCGCGGGATGGCCCATGTCTTGCCGACCGGGCGCAACTTCTACTCGGTCGATCCCAAGGCGATCCCCACGCCGCTGGCCTGGGAGGTCGGGATGTCCCTGGCCGAGGCGGTGGTCGCCCGGCACCTGGCCGAGGAGGGGCGCCACCCCGGGCACGTGGGCCTGGTCGTATGGGGCACGAGCGCCATGCGGACCGGCGGCGACGACGTGGCCGAGGCCCTGGCCCTGCTCGGGGTGCGGCCGGTGTGGGCGCCCGAGAGCGGTCGGGTGACCGGGGTCGAGCTGATCCCGATCGAGCAGCTGGGCCGGCCCCGGGTCGACGTGACCCTTCGCATCTCGGGGTTCTTCCGCGACGCCTTCCCCCACGTTCTCGACCTGGTGGACCAGGCCGTCCGGTTGGCTGCGTCGGCGGGCGACGAGACGGCGCGGCAGAACCCGATCGCCGCCGCCGGCACCGGCGACCCCAGGGTGTTCGGCCCCAAGCCGGGCGCCTACGGCTCGGGCATCCTCACGGTGATCGAGTCGGGAGCGTGGGACGGCGACGACGACCTGGCCGACGTCTACCTGGCCTGGGGCGGCTGGTCGTACGGGGCGGGCGGCACCGGTCGCCCGGCCGGGGACGCCCTCCGGCGGCGGCTGGCGGCGGTCGAGGTGGCGGTCAAGAACCAGGACAACCGTGAGCACGACATCTTCGACTCCGACGACTACCTCCAGGACCACGGCGGCATGGTGGCGGCGGTGCGGGTCCTGTCGGGCCGCCAGCCCAAGGCGTGGTTCGGCGACACGGCGGACCCCTCGCGCCCGCGCCTGCGCTCCCTGGCCGAGGAGGCGGCGCGGGTCGTCCGCAGCCGGGTGGTCAATCCCAAGTGGCTGGCCGCCATGCGGCGGCACGGCTACAAGGGGGCCTTCGAGATGGCGGCCACCGTCGACTACCTCTTCGGCTACGACGCCACCGCCGGGGTGGTGGAGGACTGGATGTACGAGCGGGTGACCGCCGCCTACGTGGCCGACCCCGAGGTGCGCAAGTTCTTCGCCGAGTCCAACCCGTGGGCCCTGCGGTCGATCGCCGAGCGGCTGCTGGAAGCGGCCGGCCGGGGCCTGTGGGACGCCTCTGCCGAGTCCCTCGGCACGCTGCGCTCGGCCGTCCTGGAGGCCGAGGGATGGGAGGAGGACCGTTGAGCCCGCCGGCCTTCCCCCTCAGCGCCCTGGTCGGCGCCGACGACCTGGAGCTGGCGCTGGTCCTGGCCGCCCTCGACCCCAAGATCGGCGGGGTGCTCCTGCGCGGCGACAAGGGCAGCGGGAAGACGACGGCGGCGCGCGGGTTGGCCGCCCTCCTGGCTGGCGACGCCCCGTTCGTCGAGCTCCCGCTGGGGGCGACCGAGGAGCGGGTGGTGGGCTCGCTCGACGTCCGTGCCGCCCTCGGGACCGGCGAGTACGCCTTCCGGCCCGGGCTGCTGCAGGCGGCCGACGGCGGAGTGCTGTACGTCGACGAGGTCAACCTCCTGGCCGACCACCTGGTCGATCTCTTGCTGGACGCCGCCGCCACCGGGGTGGTCCGGGTGGAGCGCGACGGGGTGTCGGAGGCCCGGCCGGCCCGCTTCGTCCTGGTCGGGTCGATGAACCCGGAAGAGGGCGAGCTGCGGCCCCAGCTGCTGGACCGCTTCGGCCTGTCGGTCACGGTGGCGGCGCCCCCCGACGACGGCGACCGGGCCGAGGCGGTCCGGCGTCGCCTGGCCTTCGACCGGGACCCCGAGGGCCAGGCGGCCCGGTGGGCGGAGGGCGAGGCCGTGCTGGCCGCACGGGAGCTGCCGGTGGAGCGGGTCGCGGACGCACTCGCGCGCGAGCTCGGCTGGGACGGGGCGCGTACGGCGCAGGAGGTGGAGCGCTTCGTGCAAGAGGCGCGCGCCGAGGGCGTTCTGAGCGAATGAACGGAGATCCCGATCGTGTGCTGGCCGTGGATCGC
>JBOGGE010000040.1:0-15087 GCA_050743865.1 Acidimicrobiales bacterium | reverse complement strand
GGCCCGGGTGGCGGCGGGTCGGGGGTCAATCCGCTGGTACCCGAATCCACCCTGACGGCGTCATTGGTGATCGTGGCCTGGATCGTATTCTGGACCGCCATCGGGGCGTGGCGGATGAAGACGAGGGATGCCTAGCTAGGAAGTACGCATCCGCAACGCGAACGAACGACGGCCCGACATTGTGGAGGCGTAGGTGCCCGTCCCCGACTCCGTGTCGTCGTAGTGAGCCACGATCCGCGCACCCGAGTCGACCCCTTGGCGGAAGTGCGACCAGCGGGCATTGCTCGACTCGTTGCAGCTCAGCCTCCTCTACCGGGCGGCTGACAGCGCGGCCGATGTCGCAATCACCCTCTACGATGCCGGGCGCGCCGATGCCATCGGGGCCGCACAGGTTCGCGCCGAGGACTGTTCGGCGCCCCCAGCCTCCCAGAATGCGAACCTCGATCCCGTGGTGGAAGGCCCGGCGATCAGCCTCACCGGTCTGCACGCCAAGGTCCGCCGTGACGGCTACACCAAGTGAAGGCGTCAGAGAAGGGCGATGAACTCCGCCGCAGTGAGGCCGGCCTGCCTGAGGATGGAGCGGAGCGTGCCGGGTGCGAGTTCCCGGTGCAAGGGCACGATGACGGTGCGTCCTTCCCGCCGGAGCTTGACGTGGCTGCCTCGCTGGCTCACCTGCACGAAACCGGTCTTTGACAGCGCGGCGATGACGTCGGCGCCACCGACGACCGGCAGTGCCGGGCTCACGCCGACAGCTGGACCGTGGCGATGATGGGAGGTTCGATGCCCTCGGGCATGGTCTCGTCCTCGAAGTACAGCTCGAGCGCTTCCCGCAAGTTCGCCAAGGCCTCATCGACGGTACGACCCTGGCTGGTCACCTCAACCTCCAGCGCACGCGCGACGTACCACCCACCTTCGTGCGTGACCGCTGCCGTGAACTGCACGAGAACCACTCTACGGCGTGGTGGTTCGCGCCGTGGAACGTTCGATGTCGCGAAAGCGCTGGTAGCGGACGCGGCGCCCCCGGCAGGAATCGAACCTGCGTGGTACGGATTAGAAGTCCGTTGCCTCATCCACTCGGCCACGGGGGCGTCCCTCAAGCCTCCCATACCGTTAGCCGGGGGCCGGGACCTCCCGGAGGCGACCGGGACGCCGGCATCAGCCGCACCCCGTGCCCCTGCCAGCCGCACCTTCTTCCTGCCGGCCCCAACCCATGGCGTCGCCGGCCGCCGCTAGGGTGGAGGCGGACCGGGGCCGGACGCCGGGCCCGGCCAGGACAGCAGGACGGGTGCACGGAGAGGAGACACGGCCATGACCATGACCGCGCCGGGATCGACCCTCGCACCCGCCGACGCACCGACCGTCGCCCCGACCAGACCCGATCCGACGCTCGACGACGGCGACCACGAGCGAATGGCCCACATCGTGCTGGAGGGGTTCACCCCCAAGGGAGGGGAGTTCGTCGCCACCGGGACCAACGTGGTGGAGGGGATGGTCTACGGCACGCCGGTAAAGGCGCTGTGCGGCAAGATCTGGGTCCCCGGGCGGGACCCGAAGCGTTACCCGCTGTGCCCGACCTGCCGGGAGATCGCCGAGCGGATGGGCTGGAAGCTGCCGGCCCGCTGAAGCTGCCGGCCCGCCGGACCGGCCCCGCGGACACGGCGGTCGACCCCGACCCGAGCGATTCGGCACGGTCCGTCGCCCCGCCGGATCAGGGCGGCGGGCGGGCGGCCGGGCCGGAGCTGCCCCGGCGGTGTGCCACACTTGACGGCACTCGGTGGGCGTAGCTCAGCAGGTTAGAGCGCCAGGTTGTGGCCCTGGAGGTCGGGGGTTCAAGTCCCCTCGCTCACCCCGATACCGGGCTGCGACCTTGCCGCCGCGATCCCGCCCCTGCCCCGGCGTGGGCGATGCCCGAGCACGGAGGTCTCGTCGTGACGTCTGACGGTGCGCAGGGATCGCCCGATCCCCGGGCCGATCCCGGGGTACCGGCCGTGCCCGGTTCCCCCGCCCCAACCGCCCCCCCGCCCGGTGAGCGCGTGGTCCTCGTGACCGGCGCGTCGTCGGGCATCGGCGCCGCCACCGCCCGCCTGCTGGCCCGGCGCGGCACAACCGTCGCCCTGGTGGCCCGCCGGCGCGATCGCCTGGACGGCGTGCTGGGGGACTGCCGGCCCGGCGCTCCCGCCTCCCGCCGGTGGGCGGCCGACCTCTCCGACCCCGAGGCCGCCGCCGGCCTGGTCGGCGAGATCTGGGACGCCATGGGCCATCTCGACGTCCTGATCCTTTGCGCCGGGATCCCCCTCCGCCGTCCCGCCGTCCGCCTCGCCATGGACGACGTCGAGCGGGTGATGCGCACGAACTACTTCTCCCCGGTGGCCATGACCCTGGCCCTGCTTCCCCGCATGCTGCGCCGCCGCTGGGGCGCCGTGGTCAACGTGGCCAGCCTGGGCGGGCGCCTGGGCGTCGCCACCGAGGGCGCCTACTGTGCCTCCAAGTTCGCCCTGGCCGGATGGAGCGAGTCGGTCGCCGCCGAGCTGGCCGGGACCGGCGTGCGGGTGCGCCTGGTGCTCCCGGGCGCCATTGACACCGAGATCTGGGACCGCCCGGGGAACGACGACCCCGTCTACACCGGGCCGCGCACACCCCCCGAGGACGTGGCCGCCGGCATCGCCGCCTGCGTCGACAGCGACCGGTTCGAGCACTACCTGCCGGACCTGAAGGCGGTGGTCGAGATGAAGACGGCCGATGTCGACGCCTACCTCGACGGCATGCGCGCCATGGCCGACGGTCGCCTGGAGTTGGGGGGCCGCCCCGGCGGGGCCCACGTCGGCGCGGCGGCACCGGACCGCCCCGGCCGGCCGGGAGCCGGGCCCCGGTGAAGGCGCTCGTCTTCGGCGCCCCGCCCGACCCCGAGGAGGAACGGCCCCGTCCCGTCGACGCCGTCGACGACCTCCTCGCCTCGGTGCCCTTCGGCTTGCACCGGGTGGACGACCCGGACCTGCGGCGGCCCGGTTGGGTGCTCACCAGGCCGCTCCTGGCCGGCGTGTGCGGATCGGAGTCCAAGCTCGTCCTCGGCGATTTCGGCGAGGGGGACGTCGACAACCCGATGGCCGCCTTCTCCTCGCTGCCCCACGTGCCCGGCCACGAGGTGGTGGCCGAGGTGGTGGCCACCGACCCGTCCGCCGACCGCCTGGCGATCGGCCAGCGGGTGGTGCTCGACCCGTGGCTGACCTGCGCCGTCCGGGGGGTGGATCCCGTCTGTCCGCCCTGCGCCCGAGGCGACCTCAACCTCTGCTGGAGCTTTACGGTTGGCGAGCTGGGCCCTGGTCTCCACGTCGGCGTGACCGCCGGCGCCCCGGGAGGGTGGGCCGAGCTCCTGGCCGTCCACCAGTCCATGCTGGTGCCGGTGCCCGACGCCGTACCGGACGAGGCCGCCGTCCTGGCCGACCCGTTCGCCGTGTCCCTCCACGCCGTGCTGCGCCACCCTCCGCCGCCCGAGGGCCGGGCCGTGGTCTACGGCGCCGGCGCCCTTGGGCTCACCACCCTGGCCGTGCTGGCCGCCCTCCACCCCGACGTGGCGGTGGCGGCCGTTGCCCGCTTCCCGCACCAGGCGGCGTGCGCTGCCCGGTTCGGCGCCTCCCCCGTCCTCCCCCACGAACCACGGGTCGAGCTGGTCGAGGCCCTGGCCGCCTGGTCCGGCGGCGTCCTCCACCTCCCCCTGGCCGGCCTCCCGATCACCCACCCGGGCCACGTCGACGTGGTGTACGACACCGTCGGGAAGGCCGAGACCTTCGAGGTGGCGGTGCGGGTGCTGGCCGAGCGGGGGACGCTCGTCTTCACCGGCGTGGCCACGCCCGAGCGCTGGGAGTGGACGCCGGTCTACTTCAAGGAGCTGGCCGTCACCGGTTCCAACGCCTTCGGGATCGAGGAGCTGGACGGCGTGCGACAGCACGCCATCGCCCACTACCTGGATCTGGTGGCTGCCGGCCGGATCGACATCGGCTCGATGCTCACGCACCGCTACCGGCTCGACGACTGGTGGTCGGCCCTGCGGGCCCTGGCCCTCCCGGCCGACAGTGGCGCCCTCAAGGTGGCCTTCGCCCCCAACGGATGACGGGTCCGGCAAGGCCCGGTCCCCGCCCGTGTCGCACCCGGCCGCCACAATGGTCCCCATGGCCGAACCGCCGACCGTCCCCTCCCTGCCCCTCCGCTGGTCCGGCCCCGACCGCCGGCCGGAGGTCACCGATCACCCGCTCGAGGTCGCCGACCGCCGGCCGGAGGTCACCGATCACCCGCTCGAGGTCGCCGATCACCCGCCGGCGGCCACGGCCGGCCAGCCGGAGGTCGTCGTCCGCACCAGCCCCCGCCGGCGCAAGACGGCCACCGCCTACTGGGAGGACGGCCGCGTCGTGGTCGTGCTGCCCGCCCGCACCCCGCTCGCCCAGCGGAAGGAGCTGGTCGACTGGCTGGTCCGGCGCACCCTGGCTCGGCGCCCGGGGATCGCCGCCTCCGACGGCGACCTGTGCCGTCGGGCCGCCGGCCTGGCCGACCGCTACGTCGGCGGGGTCCGGCCCGCCGCCGTCCGCTGGGTGACGAACCAGGACAAGAGGTGGGGCTCGTGCTCGGCCGACTCGGGCGAGATCCGGCTCTCCCACCGCCTCCAGGCGGTCCCGGGCTGGGTCCTCGACGCCGCCCTCGTCCACGAGCTGGCCCATCTCGTCCACCCGGACCACTCGGCCGCCTTCCACGCCCTGGCCGACCGCCACCCGCGCCAGCGGGACGCCTCGCTCTTCCTCGAGGGCTACTCGCTGGGCCTGCGATCGGGTTAGGTTCTCTCGACCGCGCCGGCGACCGGCGACCGCGACCGGCGACTCGGGGAGGGAGGCGATCTGCATGTGGGGAAGGGGGACCAGGCCCCGGGGCGCCGGCACCGGCCCGGGGGCGCCCGCCGGAGCCACGATGGCGACCCCCCGCCGCCGGCTGCTGCCCTCCTACCCCCCGCCGGACTACCTGGGCCAGCTCGACCCCGAGTTCCAGGCGCGCCAGGCGGCCCGGCGCGGCGGCGCCGACCTGGAGGACTTCGTCTGGTACCACACCTTCGAGCTCCCCGACGGCCGGGTGGTCCCCGGCGCCTGGGACCTGCGGGGCAGCGAGGGCGACTACCTGGGCGGCGTCGACCTGGCCGGCAAGCGGGTCCTCGAGCTGGGTCCGGCGACCGGCTACCTGACCTTCCACATGGAGCGCCTGGGGGCCGAGGTGGTGGCGTTCGAGACGGGGTTCGACGTCGGGATCGACGTCCTGCCCTACCGCGGCAGGGAGGATCCCGACGAGAAGGCGAAGGTCATGGTGACAACCGTCGACCGTAACCACGACGCCTGGTGGCACATGCACAAGCTCTACGGCTCCAAGGCCACGCTGGTCCAGGGGAGCATCTACGACCTTCCGAGCGACCTCGGCACCTTCGACGTCACCCTGGTGGGGGCGATCCTCCTGCACCTCCGGGAGCCGTGGGGCGCCCTCCGCCAGGCCGCCCGGCGCACGACCGGGTGCATGATCGTCACCGAGCCGCTCCAGGACGACGTGGCCCCACCGGAGTCCAACGTCATGCGGTTCTCCCCGTCGGCCGAGAGCCACCTCACGAACTGGTGGTCCATCTATCCGGGGGCGGTGGTGTCGATGCTGGAGCGCCTGGGGTTCGGCCAGACCGTCACCACCTTCCACACCCAGCGCCACCACCTGGCCCACGAGATGAGCAACGAGGCCACCGGGCAGCGCATGTACACGGTGGTCGGGCGCCCGACGTAGGAAGCCCGGCGGCGGCATCGGCGGGTGGAGTGGGCCCGGGCGGCCCGAGCCGCCGCACGGTCCGGGCGCTCACGGGTACATGGGCTCGGTCCCCGGAAGCTCGGTGCCGGCCAGCACCGCCGCCGACCTGGCGGCCAGCGCCGCCAGGGTCAGGGTGGGGCCGTAGCCGGCCGAGGTGACGAAGACCGACGAGTCGGCCACGACCACGTTGTCCAGGCCGTGCACCCGGCCGAAGGGGTCGACCACCGAGGTCGCCGGATCCGTCCCCATGCGGGCGGTGCCCATGACGTGACGGCTCTCGGGGACGGGGGTCTCGGTGCCGTGAACGCTGACCCCGGGCGAGGTCGTCACCAGCGTCCACTCGGCCCCCATCTCCTTCAGGATCGCCTCCAGCCGTGGCCCGTGGTGAGCCGAGGCCGCTGCCTCGTGCCGGCCCGGGCGGTAGGTGAGCCGGGCCGCCGGGAAGCCGCGGGCGTCGCGCACCGTGGGGTCGAGGTCCACCCGGTTGGCCCGGTAGGCCAGGTCCTCTCCCTCCATGATGAGCGCGGCCAACCGCTTGCGCAGCGGCGACGTCCGCATCAGCTCGGGATGCCCGGACCCCCAGGGGTACAGCTTGGCCTCCATGATCGGCAGGACCGGGCTCGTGTGCTCGACCATCCCGCCCCGAAGCCACGGGAGGCCGGCGGCGGCGGCGGCGGCGCGGGCCGGGGCGTCCACCACCACCGGGTCGTCGTGCACGTGGGTCACCGACCGGCCGCGCTCCCCGTGCAGCTCGAAGGGCAGCATGCCCACGGCGATGGTCTGGACGTGGACCATGAGGAAGCGCCCCACCAGATCCCCGCCGATCCCCGACAGGAGGAGCAGGCGGGGGGTCTCGACCGCCCCGCCGGCGACCACCACGTGCCGGGCGCCCATGGTGCGGGTGGCCCCGTCCGGCCCGACCAGCTCCACCCCGGTCGCCCGCCGCCCGTCGGCGAGGATCCGGGAGACGAAGGTCTCGGCCAGCAGCTCGGCCCGCCCGCTGCGCATGGTGCGCAGGAGCAGGGCCAGCGGATCGCCCTTGGCGTGCACCGGGCACCCGAAGAAGGAGCAGAAGCCGCAGTTGTTGCAGGCCGGGCGGCCGCCGTAGGGGACGCTGTTGACCGCCGTGGGCGCCGGGTAGGGGTGGTAGCCCAGCCGGGCGGCGGCGGCCCCCGACAGTCCGGCCAGGTACATGGGCGCTCCCGGGCGCATCGGGTACGGCGCCGATCGCCAGGCGGCGTAGGGGTTGGCCCCGGCCTTGCCGGCCACGCCGACGTCCCGCTCGATCGCCGCGTAGTAGGGCTCCAGGTCCTGGTAGCCGAGCGGCCAGTCGGCCACCTCGGCCTCCGGCTGGGGCCCGAGGGCCGAGCGCAGGCGGAAGTCGTCCTCCCGGAAGCGCGGCACCTTGCCGTCGGCGTGGGTCCCGCCGCCGCCGACGGTCGACGGCACGGAGTTGACCTCGCCCACGTGGGTGTGGTCGCCGTCGGCCGGGCTCACCCGGAAGGTCCTCGGCTCGAGCAGCGGGTCGGGCCCGAGGAAGTGGCGGTGGACGAACTTGAGCTCGTCGTTGGAGAAGTCCGAAGCCGGTCGGGTGGGGTCGTCGGGGTCCAGCAGGTGGTTCCGGCCCTTCTCCACGATCGCCACCGTCCACCCGGCGCGGGTGAGCACGTCGGCCGCCGCCGACCCCCCGGGGCCCGACCCGATCACCACCGCGTCGACCGTCACCCCCTCACGCCCCGGCGACCTCCTCGTCGGTCCAGCCCCTGGGCTGCACGTCGCCGGCGAACCCGATCCGGCGCCAGCCGACCCCGTCCCGGTTGCCGCCGTACTCGGGGGCGCCGTACATGGCCTCGCAGGTGTGGCCGTAGGCCAGGCGGGTGAAGTCGGGACGGGACAGCAGCCGGGCGTCCTGCTCCTCGTGGGCCAGGTCGCAGAAGTCGCCGCCAAGGGCGGCCAGCCCCTGGCGGTACTGATCCTGGAGCCCGGCCACGGGGCCGTTGCGCTCCCGCTCGGCGATGCCCCGCGACCCCTCGATCCGGGTCCGCCAGGCCAGCTCGTCGAGCCGGCCCAGGCGGTGGAAGCGGGCGAAGCCCGGGGAGCCCCCGTGGCGTCCGGACGCCGGGCCTCCGGCCCAGATCCGGGGCGGGTCGAACGAGAAGGCACCGAGGAGGGTGTCGACGTAGTCGGCGGCGCCGGCCTCGCCCGCCCCGGGGCCGTCGTCGCCGGCACCGGCCTCACCGGGGATGAGACGGTCGCACACGGCGGTCAGGATCCGGTGCTCGGTCTCGGTCAACCAGATCGGCACCGGCCAACGCTATCCCGGGCCTTTCGGCCACCGGGCAGGAGCGGGGCGGCCTTCCGGGGCCACCCGGCGACGTCAGCCTCGGCGCCGCCCGGACGGCCCGACGGCGTAGACCAGCGTGACCCGGGCTGTGGCCTGCTGGGTTCCCGGCTCCAGCGGGACCCCCGGCGCCGCCTGGGCCGACGCCCCGAAAGTCCCCAGGGGGTACCGGTTCGGGCCGGGCGACGACGAGTCGTCGGTGAGCGAGCAGATCCGCCCCAGCCGCTCCCCTGCCGCGGCCGCCATGGTGCCGGCGTGGCTCACCGCCTGGTGCACGGCGTCCCGCCGGGCCCGGTCCTGGAGCCCGCGGGGATCGGCGAGGGAGAAGGTGAGCGAGTCGACGCGGACGTCGTTGCCGGACGCCCCGGCGGCGGCGTCGATCACCGAGCCGGCGGTGGCCAGGTCGCGGATCTTGGCCACCACGTCGTCGGTCACCGAGTACCCGGTCAGCTGTCCGCTGGCCGAGTAGTCCGGCTGGATGGTGAGCCCCGTGGTCTGGACGTTCCTCCGCCGGACCCCGCCGCCGGCGAGCGTCGACAGGACCGACGCCGTGGCGGTGTCGTCGGCAGCCAGGGCGTCGTGGGCGTCGCCCGCCGCCACGTCGACGGCCAGGGCCAGGGTCAGGAGATCGGGGGTGCCACTGGCCACGCCTGTGCCGTGAACCGTCAACTTGGACCCTCCCGGCCCGCAGCCGGCGGCGACCGGATCGGCCCCGGCAACGGTGGCGCCGGCAGCCAGCACCACCCCGGCCAGCGCCACCGCACCCACTGCCAACCTCCGACGGGGCGACGTCACGTTCACGGTTGCACCACTTTCATCTCGACGGACCATTCGACCGGGACGCACCCCGCCGGCCCCTGCCGGGTCGGCGGGCAGGTGGCGGCCACCTGGACCTCGGCGGTGCCGGCCCGCACCGCCCGCACCGTGAGGCGTACCGGCCGTCCCCGGGGGCTCCCCGAGCGCGACACCCGCACCGCCGGCCCACCACCGCCCGACCAGCTCCCCACGGTGGGCGATCCCCACGCCGCCCCGCCGCCCGGCGCCGGCAGGTCCAGCGTCGCCGACCGCCCGACGTGGATGACGAGGGAGGCACCGGCCGGCGTTCCCTGACCGAGGTCCGGCGCCCGCGCCGGGGATGCCGACGGTGCTAGGGCCCCGAAGCCTGCTGCCGGCGCTGCCGGCGAGATGCGCCCCACGCACCCCCCCGCCCCGGCACCCGAGGCCACCACGGCGCAGCGGGCCCCGGGGACGGCGTGACGACGCGTCGCCGCCCCCGACCCGGCCATGGCCGCCGTCGAGTGAGGGGACGGCCCGGTGCCGGTGGCGGCGAGCGACCCCCAGGTGGCACCGGCCGCCACCACGCAGCCGGCGGCGAGCGCGCCCACCACCCGCTGGCGTCGCCGCCGCCGGGCCCGGAGAGCGGTGAGGAGCGCCTGGCGGGCACCGCTCTGCCCGGGCTCGCCGGACCGGCCCCCGGCGTCGACCCCCGGAAGCTCGGCGTGGCGGAGCGCGTGGCGGAGCCGGGTCTCGAGCCCGTCAGCCGGCATCGAGGCCCCCGCCGGCATCGGCCCCGCCGGCATCGAGGCCCCCGCCGGCATCGGTACTCGCTCCGGCATCGGTGCTCGCGCCGGCATCGGCATGGTCGCCCAGGCGGGCCGCCAGCGTGGCCCGGGCCTTGGACAGCTGCGACTTGACCGTGCCCACCGAGCACCCGAGCGCCCCGGCCACCTCCCGCTCGCTCAGGTCCCCGTAGTAGCGGAGGACGACGGCCTCCCGCTGGCGCGGCGGCAGATGGTGGACGGCGTCGAGGACGGCCAGGGCGTCCCCGGCCCGCTGGGCCTCCCGTCCGCCGGGCGGCTCGGCCCCCGGACGGCACGCCGTCCACGCCGCCCGGTTGCCGCGGTCCTCGACGGCGCGGCGGCGCACCCGGGACCGGCACTGGTTGACGACCGCCGCCCGCAGGTACCACCGGGCCCGATCGGGCTGGCGCAGGCGCCGCCAGCCGGCGAAGGTGCGCAGGAACGCCTCCTGCACCGCCTCCTCGGCGGCAGCCCGGTCGTCGAGGAGCAGGGCGGCCAACCGGCAAAGGCCGCGATAGTGGTCGTCGAACAGGGCGGCCACCGCCGCCTCCCGGCCGTCCCGGCCGGACCGACCGGTCACCGCAGGGCCGGCCGCCCAGGGGATCGCCGCCGGCAGGACCGCACCGTCACTCACGCCCCCATAGACGCCGCCGGCGACCGGGAGGTTGCCCCCGGCCCTCCCTCACCGGGCCGGCGGCGAGGGCGCCGCCGCCCCGGGTGCGCCGTCGCCGGTCCCGGGCGGCACCCCGCCGTGGGCTGCCGTCGCCCAGCGCGGCCACGGCGATCCGTCGTGCACGGCCACCAGCAGGTCGACCAGCCGGTCGCCGGCGCCGGCCAGCCCCAGCACGTCGAGCCGGGCCCGGCCGGCCTCCTGGCGCCCCCGCCGCCAGTCGCCGTCGGTCAGGAGCCGGTGCACGGCGGCCGCCACCTCCAGGGGATCCTTGCGGTCGAGCAGGACCCCGGCGTCGCCCAGCACCTCGGGCAGGGCCCCCTGGCGGAAGGCCACCACGGGGACCATCCGGGCCATCGCCTCGGTGACCGGCAGGCAGAACCCCTCGTGCTCGGAGGTCACCACCAGCACGTCAGCCCGGTCGTAGGCCGCCGCCAGGGCGGTGTCGTCTACCCGGCCGGCGAAGCGGACGGCACCGGCCAGCCCCAGGTCGGCGGCGTACCGGCGTAGCGCCCGGGCGTAGGCGGGGACGGCCGGCCGACCGACGACCTCGAGGACCGCCGCCGAGTCGTAGATGCGCCGGTAGGCGAAGAGGGCGGCCACGGCGTCCTCCACCGCCTTGTTGGGGGCCAGCCGGCCCACCGCCAACCACACGGCCCCGGCGGTCCGCCCCGGCCGTGACGCGGCGGCGGTGGCCGGCACCGACATCACCGGCGGCACCACCGCGGTGCGGCGGAAGCCGGCAGCCGACAGGTCGGCCCGGTTCACCTCCGACACCGCCACCCCGAGCGCCGACCGGCCCGCCAGCCGGCCGAGCTGCTGGCGCGCCCGCACCTGGTGGCGGGCCAGGGGGTTGTCCCACGGGGCGAAGCACTCGGGCGGGGTGGTGTTGTGATAGTTGACCACCACCGTCTCGGGCCGGTCGACCAGCTGGTCGGCCAGGTCCGACGCCGTGGCGAACTGGTACACCAGGACGTCGCCGGGGCGGGCCACCGCCGGGTAGGCGCCGAAGGGCTCGGTTCGGCCCGCCGTCTCGGGATCCTCCAGCTCGACGAAGACCCGGGAGCGGAGCCCCCGGGCCACCAGGAGGTCCTGGACGGCCATCGTGTGCTGGCCGACGGCGTCCGAGACGTGGAGCATCGGCACCAGCTGGTGGATCATCGGATCCCCCGGACCGCGCAGCCGTCCCGGTCGGTGCCGGGGCGGCCGTCTCGCCCTACCGCCTCCACGTCGTGAAAGCCCGCCCGCTCCAGCAGCAGCGACCAGGTCGCCGGGTGGAGCGGGTGGCCCGGCAGCAGGTCCAGGGCGACCGGACCCCAGGAGCCCTGCCCGGCGCTCAGGACCACCAGCGGCGCCCCGGGAGCCAGCCGGTCGGCGGCCACCGTCACCAGGCCCAGCAGCTCGTCGAGCGGAGCCCGGTCGACGACGCCGGCCAGCACCACCGCTCCGAGCCCGCCGGTCGGGCACGACGCCAGGAGCTCGGCCACCGGCCCGACGTGGACGTCCACGCCTCCGGCGGCGGCATCCCAGGCCACCGAGCCCCGCGGCTCGGCCGCCCGCACCCGCAGACCCCTGGCGGCGAGGGCCAGGGGGAGGGCGCCGTCGCCGCACTCTCCGACCACCACCTCTCCGACCACCACCTCGCCGCCCGCCACCCCACCAAGAGCCCCGCCGGTCGGTGCCGCCAGCCAGCGGCCCACCTGCTCGATCCAGGGGGACAGCTCCGGCGGGGGGGTCAGCCACGCCATGGCGTCGACCGGTGCCCGGCGTCCGGTCGACGCGGTCTCCAGCCGCTCGACCCGTGCCGACAGGAACCTCAGCGCCTCGGCGGCGGCATCGAGGGCCTCGTGGACGTCGTCGAGCGCCGGTCCGACGGACTGGCGCACCACCCGCCGGGCGATCTCTTCCAACTTCCCGCCCATGGCCCGGCGAACGGTCCGATCGAGGCGGTCCCTGCCGGCGCCGTCGCGCTCCCGCCCGGGCCCGGGCGGCACCGGGCCGGGCTCGGCCAGCCCGATGCGCCGGCGGACCACCGTCTCGAGCCGCTCGAAGACGTAGGCGAAGCCCCACTCGAGGCTGTCCTGGGGCCGCAGTCGCCGGAAGGCGGCACCCAGCTCTCCGAAGAAGGCGGGCGGGGGCGTTGACGGGGGCTCGCCAGTCCCGGCCCCGGGAGGCTCGCCGACGCCGGCGCCCGCGGCCCCATCGACCTCGGCGTCCCTACCCTCCACGGCGTGCGATGCTACGCCGCCGCCGGTCGGGCGACGGGGCCGCTCGGCACGACCGCGCCCGGTCTCCAGCCCGGTGCCGACCGCCGGCCGAGAGCCGGTGCGATCGCCGGCCGAGAGCCGGTGCGATTGCCGGCCGAGACCCGATAGGTCGCAGATCGGGTGTAGACACCACCCGGGTTGCGTCGGGTAACGTCGCTGCCGCACCGGGCCGGACGGCTCGGGGAGCGGAGGAGACCATGCGCAGAACGTTCCGAGTGGCGGCCGCCGCCAGCGCCGGTGCTGCCGTGCTGGGCATGACCGGCGCCAGCCTGGCCGCCACCTCGGCCGGCGCCGCACCGGCTCCGTCGACCGTCCACGCCCAGACGGCGATCCTGGGCGCCCCGACGTGGAACGTGACCGTCCCCGACGGCGGGACGGGCAGCGGGCTCTCGATCGCCGGCTCTTCCCCGAACGTCGCCACCCTGGCCGGTGGGGCGGCAGTGGTGGTCGGCGACCGGTCTGGCCACGTCTACGCCTACCACCTGGCCGACGGGAGCGCCGTCGCCGGCTACCCGTTCACGACCACAGGGTCGGTGACATCCACGCCGGCGGCCGCCGGCGGCCCGGCCACAGGCCGTGACACCATCCTCGTCGGGTCGGGCAACGTCGCCAACGCCGCCGCCGGCCGCTACTACGGCATCTCGCCCACAGGCGCCCACAACTGGTCGCACCAGGAGACCAACCCCGGCGGCTCCCACAGCGGCGTCCAGGCGTCCATGGCCGTCGGCAGCCTCCAGGGCGCGGCCGACACCGTCGCCGGCTCGATGGGCCAGAACGAGGACGCCTTCACATCGATCAGCGGTGGCCAGCTCACCGGCTTCACCGGGAACCCGTCGGTGTCGCCGCCCGACCCCGACGGCTGGTTCCAGGCCGACACCGACCTCTCCACCCCGGCCATCGCCGACGTGGCCGGCAACGGTCAGAACCAGATCGTCGAGGGCGGGGCCTCGTCGTCCGGCCTCGCCTACGGGCGCCAGTACAACGCCGGCGGCCACATCCTGGTCCTCAGCCCGACCGGGAACGCCGGCACCGGCAACCCGGCCGGGGGCCTGGTGTGCGAGTACACAACCACCGAGGAGGTCGACTCCTCACCGGCCGTCGGCAAGTTCCTCGGCGGGACAGCGGTCGGCATCGTCGCCGGGACCGGCTCGTTCTACCCCGGCGCCTCGCAGGAGAACCAGGTCATCGCCCTCAACTCGGGCTGTGGCTTCGCCTGGTCGGCCAGCCTGGCCGGGACAACCTCGAGCAGCCCGGCGCTGGCCGACGTGCTCGGCAACGGCCACCTCCAGGTGGTCGAGGCTGCCCGGACAGGGACGGTGTACGCCCTCAACGGCGCCAACGGCGCCACGCTGTGGCGGACCAACGTCGGTCACCAGATCTTCGGCTCGCCGGCGACCGCCGACCTGACCGGCAGCGGTCACCAGGACGTGGTGGTGGCCACCGTCAACGGGCTCGCCATCCTCACAGGGGCCAGCGGCAGCGTCCTGCAGGACACAGTGATGACCACAACCGGCTTCCAGAACGCGCCGCTCATCACCGACACAGCAGGGGCCATCGGGATCACGGTGGCCGGCTACTCGACGACGGCCAGCCACATCTACCACTGGCGGATCACCGGCTCGAACGGGGCGGCAGTGACCGAGGCCGGGGCGTGGCCCGAGTTCCACCACGACCCCCAGCTCTCCGGGAACGCCGGCACCCCGCCCCCGGTCGTCCAGGTGACATGCAAGGGCCAGGCCCCGTCGCACCCGAGCGGCTACTACCTGTCGGCGGCCGACGGCGGGATCTTCCGCTACGGCAACCTGCCGTTCTGCGGGTCGACGGGGAACATCCACCTCAACCAGCCGGTCGTCGGCATCACCGCCCCGCCGGCCGCCAACGGCTACTGGGAGGTGGCCTCCGACGGCGGGCTGTTCGCCTTCGGCACAGTCGCCTTCCACGGCTCGATGGGCGGCAAGCCGCTCAACAAGCCGGTGGTGGGCATGGCGGCCGACCCGGCCACCGGCGGCTACTGGGAGGTGGCTTCCGACGGCGGCCTCTTCGCCTTCACAGCCCCCTTCTACGGTTCGATGGGGGGCAAGCCGCTCAACGCCCCCATCGTGGGCATGGCCGCCACCAAGACAGGCCACGGCTACTGGCTGGTGGCCTCCGACGGCGGGCTCTTCGCCTACGGCAACGCCGCCTTCCACGGCTCGATGGGCGGCAAGCCGCTCAACCAGCCCATCGTGGGCATGGCCGCCAACCCGACCGGCGGCTACTGGCTGGTGGCCTCCGACGGCGGCCTCTTCGCCTACGACGCCCCGTTCCTGGGCTCGATGGGCGGCAAGCCGCTCAACAAGCCGGTGGTGGGCATGACCGCCACCTCGACAGGCGGCGGCTACTGGGAGGTGGCCTCCGACGGCGGGCTCT